>JAQBHL010000178.1:0-29999 GCA_032127745.1 Acidobacteriota bacterium | reverse complement strand
CGCCGAAGGCTTCTCCCCATGAGTTCGAAGCACCGAAGACCGGAACGCCATGGGCCACCGAAGAGGTGTACGGTCCGGTTCTGTTCCATGGCCCCGACTTCCAGGTTCTCAAGGGCGTCCGCTCGGTGGGGCCGCAGGGCGGGTCTGCTCTGGTGGCCTCCACCCGGGACATCGGCTGGATCGGCGGCCCGTTCGCCACCGACCCCGCGGCCATCGACGGCGGCCTGCAGATGGCCATCCTGATGGGAATGCGGGCCCTTGGCAAGACGTCGCTGCCTACCGGGGTCGAATCGCTGACCATCCATATCGATGAACCGACGAGCGGTCCGCTGCACTGCTCCATCCGTTCACGCTCGGTGTCGGAGCTCAAGACGGTTTCGGACGCCATCGTCCGCACCGAGGACGGACGGCTGCTGTGCGAGCTACGCGGCATAGAAATGCACATGGTGGATACCGCGGCCACGGCGTGAGCCCTTCGCTGGTCGCGTCTCCTCGGCGCCACCGAGCCGACCCATAAACCCTGCCCAAATCGAAAGCGCTGAAGGCCCACGAGTGAACCGATTCGAACCCATCGCGATCGTCGCCCAGTCGTATGCCCTTCCCGGCGCGTTCAGCGCGGAGGAACTCTTCAATCGCGTGCTCGCGGGCCAGGATCTTCTGAGCAGCGTCCCCGAGCGCCGCTGGCGGGTGGACCCGGATCCGCTCCTGGCCGCCCCGGACGGAACCACGGTCGACCGGGTCTCGTCTCTTCGCGGCGGCTATGTGCGAGGCTTCGAGGATCGCTTCGATCCCACCGGGTTTTCTCTCCCCGCCGCGCAGATCCATGGCCTTGATCCCCTCTTCAAGCTGGTCTTCCATACCACCCGCGAAGCACTTCAAGGGGTCAAGGATGCGGACCGGCTGAGGCCACGCACCGGACTGATCCTGGCCAACCTTTCCTTTCCCTCCACCGGCCTGTCTCATTTCGCCGAACAGGTCTGGAGCGGCATCGGCCCCGCCGGTCGGATCGATGCGCGAAACCGCTTCTCCTCCGGCCTGCCCGCTTTTCTGGCCGCGCGCGCCCTCAACCTCGGCCTGGCCGACTCGGCGTACGCGCTCGACGCGGCCTGCGCCAGTTCGCTCTACGCCATCAAGCTCGCCTGCGACGCGCTCACGGACGGGCACGCCGACCTGATGCTGGCGGCCGCGGTCTCCCGTGCCGACGATCTGTTCATCCACATGGGCTTCACCGCCTTGAAGGCACTCTCTCCCACCGGCCGCAGCCGGCCGTTCCACAAGGACGCGGACGGCCTCGTCCCCGCCGAAGGCGCCGGATGCGTGGCCCTCAAACGCCTGGGCGACGCGATCTTGGGGTCCGATCGAATCCTCGGGGTGATTCGAGGAATCGGTCTTTCGAACGACGGCCGCGGCCATGGGCTCCTCGCTCCCTCCGAAGAAGGACAGGTCCGGGCCATGGAGGCGGCCTACGCCTCGGCCGCTCTCGAACCAAAGGACATCTCCCTGCTCGAATGCCACGCCACCGGCACCCGAGTGGGAGACGGCGTCGAGATCAAGAGCACGTCGCGCGTCTTCGGATCGCATCGGGTGGCCGCGGGCTCGGTGAAGGGCAACCTCGGCCACCTCATCACCAGCGCGGGCATGGCGGCTCTGGCCAAGACGCTGTCGGCCTTCGATCGCGGGGTCAGGCCGCCCTCGGCCCCGGTCGACGCCCCCAACCAGGACCTCGACGGTTCGAGCCTGAGGCTTCTGCAGGCGCCGGAGCCGTGGAACAGCCAGGGCCCGCGCCGCGCCGCTCTCTCCGCCTTCGGCTTCGGCGGGAACAACGCCCACCTGATTGTCGAGGAGTGGCGGTCCGACTTCTCGCCCCCTCTCGCCCCCGAATCCACCCTGAAGGCGCCGCCGGCGGCCATCGCGGTGATCGGCCTGGGTGTTCGCGCCGGCGAGTGCGAGACCACCCGGGAGTTCGCGGCCCGGACTCTCCGCAAACTGCCCCTCGGATCGCAAGCCCCGCGGGTGGTCCTCGAGGCCACGGGCCTGAAGTTCCCCCCTCGGGATCTCGAAGCCACCCTGGCTCAGCAGACTCTTCTCCTGGCCGCCGCTCAGGAAGCCCTGGCCGAGTGCTCGTTGAAGCCGGAGCGCACCGGCGTCCTCGTGGGCATGGGGTGCGACCCCGAGGTGGCGCGCTACGGGCTGCGCTGGCGCTCGCTCTTCCTCGATGAACCCATCACCACCGAGGCCATCGGGCCCCTCGAATCCGCGGGCGTCATCGGGACGATGCCGAACATCGTGGCCAATCGACTCTCGAGCCAGTGGGATGCCCGCGGCCCTGGCTTCTCGGTCTCCGCCGAGGAACTCTCGGGCTATCGCGCCCTCGATCTGGCCCTGCGCTCCCTGCGGAGCGGCGAAACGGATGCCGCCATCGTTGCGGCCGTGGACCTCTCGACCGAGGCCGTGCACCTGGCGGCCATGGGGAACATCGAGAACACCACCGATCCGCCCGCCTCGGATGCCGCCGTGGTTCTGATCCTCAAACGCCTCGACGACGCGATGGCCGAGGGCGACACCGTCATCGCCCGACTCGATCCGGCGATCAGCGTGCCGTCGCCTCCCCAGCTTGGCCCGAGCGCCCACGCCGCTTCGGGCCTCCTCGAGGTGGCCCGAGCCGTCATCACCGCGGCGGCCAGAGCCGATCTCTCGCACGCGTCCGCCGCTCCTCAACTCCCCGAAGTTGATGGTTCTCGCGAGGCCCTGGCCAACACCCACAGCGTCTTCGGACCCGCCGCGGCCTATCGGGCGCAGTCCGGGCCCAAGCCCCACTTCACCGATCTGGTCGGCCGCCGCAAGTCCATCGAGTTCTACAGCGCCGCTACGCGCGACGCTCTGGCGCGGGCGATCGAGAAACGGGAGATGTCGGGGGACGGCGCCCTCCGCGCCGGATTCTCCTGCGAAGTGAGCCAGCGCGACGACGTGGCCGCCCGGGTTAAGGACGCCATTCTTCGCGGCCATCCACTCCCCTCCGGCGCTCACTTCGGGGACACGGTGGTCGAAGGCGAAATGGCCTTTGTGTTCACCGGTCCGGCGGGCGCCTCGCGGGGCATGGGCAACTCCCTCTTCCTCGCCCTGCCCCAACTGGTGGATCGCGTGGCCCGCAACTGGACCGGACTGCGGAGCGATGCGGGATGGATCTTCGAGGAAGGCGATGGGCATCCTTCGGCCGAGGAGAAGCTCTGGGGCGCAGCGGTCATGTCGCAGGCCCACGCCATCTTCACCCGCGAGATCCTCGGCCTCAGGCCCGAGGCCGCCATCGGGGTCTCGTCCGGCGAAACCAACGCGCTCTACGCCATGGGCGCCTGGCAGAGCATCGACGCCCTGCGCGAAGCGCTGCACCAGGATCGGATGTACAGCCACGTGCTGGCCGGAAGGTTCGATGTCCTGACCGCGTGGGGCCAGGACGCGGCCTGGGACAACTGGCGGGTCCTCGCCCCCGTGGACAAGATCCGCGCCGCCCTCGAAGACGAACCACGCGCGCACCTCACTCTTCTCTACACCCCCGACGACGCCTGCATCGGCGGCTCGCCCCCCGCCTGCCTCCGCATCGTCGAAAAGATCGGCAAAGAGCGCTGTCGCAAGCTCGGCTACGACCTGGTGATCCACGCCCCCGAACTCGAGCCCGCACGTGAGGCCTGGCTGCGCGTCCATTCTCAGCCCACCAGCCCGCCGGAGGGGGTCCGCTTCTACACCCACGCCACTGTGGATTCATACATCCCCACCCGGGAGAGCGCGGCCCAGAACCTCCTGACCCAGGCCCTCACCACCGTCGACTTCCCCGCCCTCATCAACAAGGCCTACGACGACGGAGTGCGGATCTTCGTGGAACATGGCCCGCGGCAAGGATGCACACGGTGGGTGTCCACCATCCTGGCCGGGCGGCCGCATTTCGCGGTGGCCCTCGATGTGGATCCCTCCACCTCCCTCCCCACCGCCATCGATGCCGCGGTGCGCATGTTCGCAGCCGGGATCGAGGTCGGCCTGCCCCGGCTCATCGACGCTCTCCCCGGGACCACCCCGACCTGGACACCGCGGCGGCCGCTCGTCCTCGAAGCGCACCCCAAGGCCATCCGGGCTCTGGAGCCGAAGGACGCGGCAAAGAACGGAGCGACTCAGGACGTGGGGCCCGACGGAACCACCGTGATGGCCACAGCGCCACGCCTGCCTCGAATATCGCCGGGGCTGGCCGTCGCCTTTTCCCCAGCGACGCCTCGCTCACTGAACTCTGCCATCAGCGACGCCTCATCCAGCATGGCTCCCCCTCCCACCCTTGGCCCGCTCGGCTCGAGCCCCCGGCCGGGGCCGCGACCACCGGTACTGGCCGGACTGATGTCGCCCTCCGGCACCGGGCCCGCGCCTACACCTTCCCTCGCGATCGCCAATCCGGCGTACGAGGAATTCCAGAGGGTCCTGGCCGCGCATCAGGAGTTCGTCGGCCTTCAAGCTCAGGTTCATCAGCGGTTCCTGGCCACGAGGATGAGCCCGCCCTCGATGGGATCGGCTTCCCCTCAGGCGGCCGGGGCCGTCGAGACCGTGACGCCACGAGCCACCGTCTTTGCCCCGCCGATCGACCCGCCACTGGTGGAGCGCACGGTCCCGACCCTGACGCCTCCCGAGACGCCAACCAGACCCCTCGCCCCGAGCCCGAGGGTCGTTCCGGCCACGGCGGAGAAGCCTCTTTTTTCGCGCGCCGATCTCGAGGTGCACTCATCCGGCCGGATTTCGCAGATCTTCGGAGCGGAGTTCGCCGGCCAGGACGGGTTCACCCGCCAGGTGCGCATGCCCGAGCCCCCGCTCCTTCTGGCTGATCGGGTGATGTCGATCAGCGGCGACCCGCGTTCGATGGGCCGGGGCACGATCGTTACGGAGACGGATGTCGGCTCGCAGGCGTTCTACCTGCATGACAACCGGATGCCCGGCGGCATTCTCATCGAGTCGGGCCAGGCCGACCTGATGTTGATCTCGTGGCTCGGAGTCGATTTCGAAAACCGGGGTGAACGCGTGTATCGCCTGCTCGGATGCGATCTCACCTACCACGGCGCGCTGCCGCTCCGGGGCGAAACCGTGCGCTACGACATCCACGTGGACGGCCACGCCCAGCAGGGCGACGTGCGACTCTTCTTCTTCCACTACGACTCCATAACCTCCGGCCCTCACGAACCGCCGAGGCCGCAACTGAGCGTGCGCAACGGACAGGCGGGCTTCTTCACCAACGAAGAACTCGCGAACACGGGGGGCGTGCTCTGGAATCCGGATGAGGAGGCGGTGGCGGATTTCGCGGGGCTCAGGCTCGATCCGCCCAAAACGACGCCGCGCTCCGCCTATTCGCGCGAGGACGTCGTCGCTTTCTCGGAGGGCCGGGTGCGGGACGCATTCGGCCACACCCACCTGCGGGCCCTGACTCACACCATGACCCCGCGGATCGCGGGCGGGGACATGCTTCTCATCCACGAAGTCGAAAGTCTCCAGATCGCGGGCGGGCCCTGGGGCCGCGGCTATATGCGCGCGGTCCTGGACCTTCATGAAGACGACTGGTTCTTCAAGGGTCACTTCAAGAACGATCCCTGCATGCCGGGAACCCTGATGTTCGAGGGGTGCCTCCAGGCCATGGCTTTCTACCTGACCGCCTGCGGCTTCACCCTCGACAAGGACGCCTGGCACTTCGAGCCCGTCCCCGAAATGACGTACAAACTCCGCTGCCGCGGACAGGCCCTGCCCTCGTCGCGCAAGCTGGTCTACGAGGTCTTCGTGGCCGAGGTCCATGACGGCCCCGAACCCACCCTGATCGCCGATCTCCTGTGCACCGTGGACGGGGTCAAGGCCTTCCACGCCCGGCGCCTCGGTCTGCGGCTCGCCGCCGACATCCCTCTCTCGCGCGAACTCCCCGTCGAAGCCGAGATGCGCGCCGCCGCGCGCCGCCATCCCGGGAAGGCCTTCGACGACGTGGCGATCCTGGCCACCGCCATCGGCAAGCCGAGCGACGCTTTCGGCACCTCCTACACTCCTTTCGACGGTCCGCGGCGTCTCTCCCGACTGCCTCAGCCGCCCTACAAGTTCTTTTCGAGGGTCCATTCCCTCGACGCTCCCGCCGGGGATGCGAAGAAGGGCGCATCGGTGGTGGCCGAGTACGACGTGCCCGCGGACGACTGGTACTTCGACTGTGGGCGCGGTCTCATGCCCTGGGCCGTCCTGCTGGAGGCGGCCCTGCAACCTTGCGGATGGCTCGCCCTCGCCACCGGCCTGCCCCTGAAGACTCCGGAAGGCCTCTTCTTCCGCAACCTGGACGGCAACGCCATCGTCTACCGCAACCTGGGTCCGGGCCCGAACCGTCTCCTCACCAGCGTGACCCTCAAAGACGTGTCCACCTCCGGCGGGATCAGTCTGGTCTCGTTCGACGTGGCCTGTCGCGACGATGCGGGCGACGTGCTCAAGCTCAGCACGAGTTTCGGTTTCTTCCCCCGGGAGGCCCTCGCCCGGCAGGTGGGCCTCGCCACCGACCCTTCGGACGCCGTGATGTTCGAGAGAGCACTGAAGGCGGATGGCTTCGACCTCGCCGCGATGCGACTCAACGAACCGGCTCTCCCCGGTGGGCAACTCGCCCTCATCACCA
The DNA here is from genome assembly GCA_032127745.1 of Acidobacteriota bacterium. GTDB lineage: Bacteria > Acidobacteriota > Vicinamibacteria > Fen-336 > JAGNNV01 > JAGNNV01. Next base: position 23,341 of record JAQBHL010000178.1, on the reverse strand, counting down.
GGGTGAAGGCCCTGTGGCCGGACGGAGGCGGGGCTCGACTCGGGGCCGCGGTGGCCGAACACGACGTCGACCCGTCGGCCTGGTTCTTCAAGGCCCACTTCTTCCAGGACCCGGTGCAGCCGGGCTCGCTGGGCATCCACATGCTGGTCGAGCTCCTCACCGTTCTGGCCCTGGATCGCGAGAGGAAAAACAGCTCGACCCGGACGCGCGGGGAGTCGGTGGCGCCTGGCGCCCGCACGGTGTGGCGATATCGCGGCCAGGTCCTGCCCGAAAACCAGGTGGTGAGCGTCCTGGTCGAGGTCACGGCGGTTCAGGACACCGCCACCGGTCGTCGCTACCTGGGCGCGGGGTCGCTCTTCGTCGACGGCCTCAAGATCTACACCGCCACGGACCTCTCGGTGGATCTGTCCTGAGCCGCCCACCGCCACGCTGAGGCGCCGTTCGCGGCCTCAGTGCTTGATGGCGGAATCCGACGACGGAGCGGCGCGGGAGAGTCGAGCGAAGTCGAGGATCTGGGCCAGGAGCCGGGCCCGTTCATCGATGGTCGGGGCCTCGATGAGCGATTGCCTCTCCAGGTCGCCAAGGGGCAGAAGCTGAGCCAGCATGTTCACCACCAGGGCCTTGGGGGCCTCGTCGGTGCGGGCCAGCAGCGACATTCCCTCATCGATCTGGCCTATTTCGTGAAGGACGCGGGCCAGCGAGTCGGTCAGCGCGGCCTCATCGAGGACTTTCTCGATCAGCGGGCTCACGCGCGCCACGCGGTAGGGGCGGCCTCCCTTTAGCTCCTCGTCGATGTGAAAACGCGACACGCCCCTCAGCACGATGTTGGATCGCCCGTCGTCCAGCACGGCGACCCCTTCGATGCGGCCGGCGCAACCGATGGAGAACACCGGAAGCGGATCGCCCTCCAGGCCCGGCCGGTGCTGAACGATGCCGATGAACCTCGATCCGGCGAGCGCATCTTTCAGCATGGCCCGATACCGCGGCTCGAAGATGTGCAGGGGCAGGGGCAGTTCGGGAAACAGAGCCACTCCCGGGAGCGGAAACAAGGGAATGGTGTCGGGAAGCGGCGAAGTCACGGCTGATCTCTTACCAGACCGGAGCGCGTTGCCCCGAACGGCTTTCGAGAACGCCCTCAGGCGAACGAGAAGATCTGCACGGTCACCTGGCGTTCGCGCGGACCATCGAGCTCGGCGGCGATGATGGCCTGGAACTGACCGAGGGCCAGGCGTCCACCGGTCACCCCGAAAGAGAGCGAATGCCCGAGCAAAGTGGCCTGAAGATGCGAGTGCGCGTTGCTCCGGTCGCAATCCGAATAGCGGGGGTCGTTGTGGCGGTACTCCCGCTCCGCCGGAACGACGTTGCCCAGCATGGTCTTGATGTCTTCGAGCAGAGCCTCCTGCCACTCGTTCACCATCAGGGCGAGCGTGGTATGCAGGGAGGACACGAGGACCAGTCCCTCGCGGACATGGGTGTTTCGGACCGCGTCCTGGACCTGGTCACTCAGATTGATCAGCTCGAGGCCGGTAGTGGTGTGCAGAGTCAGCACCTGATGTGTGGCCCTCGCCACACTGTGGCCTTCCGGGGCAAAAGTCGAGCGGAAGATGCCGGCGTCGGATGCTGAATGAGCCAGGGGCGCGGATGAACTGGAGTCTGTGGTCATGACCTTCGGTAATGAGCAAATGTCGTACCCGGCAGACCGGGCGGAAACAGGCTCGGAACCGACTCTCTCCGGGCCCGGTTCGAGGAAGTCGCGAAGAGGCCTCAGGAGCTGAACGAGGAACCGCAACCGCAGGTCGACTTGGCGTTCGGATTCTTGATCGCGAAACCGCCGCCCATGAGGTCTTCCTTATAGTCGATGGTGGCGTTGTCGAGATGCTTCAGGCTCATCTGGTCGACAATGACCTTGACCCCCTCGAACTCGAACACCTCATCGTCATCGGCCACTTCGTCGAGAACCATCCCGTAGGAGAATCCGGAACATCCGCCGCCCTGAACATAGACGCGGAGCCCTCCGTTGGCGATGTTTTCCTTTTCGACTTCAAGGATGCCCTTGACTTTGGAGGCGGCGGTGGGCGTGAGTTGGATCATTTTCTAGTCTCCTGAGGGTCGTTCCCCGAACGCCGGCGATTGTAAACGACTCGGTTGAACCAAGCGAAGGCCGAACCCAGCATCCGTTTCCGGCCGGGGAAAAGGACGGCGTGGCCCGGGGAAAGCTAGAGTCCTTCCTCAACTCATGAACCCTGAACAAAGACAGGAAACCCTTCGCCGGCTCGAGGCTTCGGGTCTGCGGGGACGAGGCGGGGGATGGTTCGATACCCATCGCAAGTGGCGCGCCGTCCTCGCCGAGGAGGGCCGTCCGTTCGTGGTGGCCAACGGGGGCGAGGGCGAACCCGGGTCGATCAAGGATCGCTTCGTCATGAGGACCCGCCCCCGGGATGTTCTGCAAGGTCTTAAGATCGCCGTCGATACGCTGGGAGCGGAGCGGGGATATGTTTATCTGAAAGGCTCGTTCCGCGCCGAGGAGCAGCGACTGAATCACGCCCTTGCGGACCTCGGCCTCTCCTCGATGGTCTCCATCCATCGAGGAGACGACACCTACGTCGGCGGCGAGGAGACTGCGCTGCTGGAGTCGATCGAGGGGAGGAGGGCCTGGCCCCGCCCCAAGCCGCCCCGACCCGCCGCCGTCGGCCTGTTCGGAAGGCCCACCCTGGTCCAGAACGTGGATACCCTGGCCCGGGTGCCCGAGGCGGTGAAGGAGGGCGCCGCCTTCGGATCGACGGAGACTCTCACCCTCACCCTGTGGGGCGACGTCCGTTCGCCGGGCGCTTACGAGGTGCGCGCCGACCGGATCCTGCGGGAAGTGATCGCGACCGAAGGAGGCGGGACGACCGCGCCCATTGGCCTCGTCTTCCCGAACGCGGCCCAGTCGATGCCGCTCACTCCTCCCCAACTCGACCTGCCCCTGAATCCATCAGCCCTGACCGCCGCGGGCACCGCTCTTGGAACCGCTTCCATTCTCGTCCTCCAGCAGGACACGTCGCTCCCCTCCATCGCCCTCTCGATCGCCCGCTTCTTTGAACGCGAGGCCTGCGGCCAGTGTCCGCCCTGCGTGCTCGGGACCCGAAACCTCCGGGGCCTCATCGCCGGAGATCGCGCCGGCACGAATCGTCTGACCCCTCAGGCCGCGATTCAGGAGACCGCATCCTTCATGTCGATCCACGGATACTGCTCTCACGCGCGGGCGGGGGCCGCCGCCATCACTGGCCTGTTTCTGCGCTGGCCGGGCGAGATCATCGAACGCCTGCGCGGAGTAGCGGCGCCGTCGGGTACCCTGGATCGCGATCCCTTCGCGCCGGAATCGGCGGAGCGACGCGCGCTCGACGAGTTCCTGGCCCGCATCTGAACCGGACCGGTTTCTCCATCCCACCAGCCGGGTCGGCACGAGCCGGACTCAAACAAGGCTAAAATGGGCGCAGATGAGCAAAGAAGATCTGGTCGAACTGCAGGGGACGGTCATGGAAATTTTCGCGGGTGGACACTACAAGGTGAACTGCGGCGAGGGCCACGAAGTGCTGGCGAAGCTGAACGGCAAGATGCGCCGGTTCCGGATTCGAGTCATCATCGGCGACCGCGTGACCGTGGGCGTATCACCTTACGACCTGAAGAAGGGCTTCATCACGTATCGCGCGAAGTAGCTCGAGGGGCCGCTCTTTGAGGCCGGTTCGCGCCGTTCTCTTCGACCTCGACCACACCCTCTTCGACACCGAGAAGACGGAGCGCCGCGCACTCGGCCGCGTGGCCGCCGCCGCCCGAGTACCCCTGGGTCCCAAGGCTCTCGACGCTTACCGGATCGTGAACACCCATGTGTGGAGCGAGTACCGGGCGGGACGACTGACCTCGCAGGAGCTGCGGGTTCTGAGGTTTCACCTGTGGCTCGAAAAGATCGGACGCGATCCCTCTCCCGCCCGGGCTCTCGCTCCCCTCTATCTCGACGAGTTCTCGTCCCGGGGCGATCTCATGGCCGGAGCCGCGGGGGCGGTACGATCGGTCGCCGGCCTCGGAGTGCGCCTGGGCGTGGTGACGAACGGAATCGATCGGGTGCAGCGACGACGGCTGCGGGCGAGCGAACTGATGGCCGCCTTCAAGGTGGTGGTGACTTCGGAGCGGGCGGGCTTCACCAAGCCTGACCCCCGGATCATCCAGCTGGCCCTGAAGCGGCTCCGGGTTGAGCCGGACCAGGCGGTCTATGTGGGCGACGATCCCCAGGTGGATGGCCTGGCCGCCAACCGCGCGTCGGTGCGCTTCGTCTGGTTCAATCCGCGCGGCGAAGCCCTGAAGCGGGGCGCGAGGGTGGTGATCGACCATGAGATCTCTCGCCTCCAGGAAATCCGGGATCTGATCCGCTCGCGCTGGTAGATTCCGGGGCATGCCCAAACGCCACCTTCACGACGGCCGCGAGGACCGCCTCGTCCCCCTCCAGAGTCTTGACCTCGACGAGGTGACTTCCTTCGCATCGCTCCTGCGCGGGATGAGCCGCACCGCTTTCTCCGGCCGGTCGCTCGGAGAAGCGTTCGAGATCATGGTGGCGATGGCCAGGGACCCCGACTGCAAGGTGGTCATGACCCTCTCCGGGGCCATGACCATCGCCAAGATGGGCAAGGTCATCCAGAAGATGATCGACGAGGGCCTGGTCCACGCGGTGGTCTCCACCGGCGCGCTGATGGCGCACGGACTCTCGGAAGCCATCGGACTCACCCACTACCGCCACAACCCGGAGGTGTCCGACGAGGAGCTTTTCAACAAGGGCTACAACCGGGTCTACGACACCCTGGAGATGGAGGCGAATCTGAATCACGTCGAGGAGTTCTCGACGAAGGCCATGGAGCTTCTCGGGCCGGAGAAGGAACTTTCGTCGGAGGTGATCTGCCGGGCCCTCGGCCAGGTCCTGGCCGAAGACACGGACGGCGGCGGCGTGCTGCGCAGCGCGTACCTGAAGGGGGTGCCGGTTTACGTGCCCGCGCTCACGGACTCCGAACTCGGACTCGACCTCGCCACCTGGGCCATGCGCCACGCCCGCAAGCGCGGCGAGATCAAGACGCCGATGGACCTGTTCCAGGTGGTCCCCCGTTACAACCCGTTCCACGACCTGGTCAGCTTCGCTCGCTTTGCTCTGGGCGCCAAGAAGCTCGGCATCTTCACCATCGGCGGCGGGGTGCCGCGCAACTGGGCCCAGGAGGTCGGCCCGTTCGTGGACATCACGAACGATCGCCTCGAAGAGACGTTCACGCCGCCCCGCTACCACTACGCGGTCAGGATCTGCCCCGAGCCCGTGCACTGGGGAGGCCTCTCGGGCTGCACGTATTCGGAAGGCGTCTCCTGGGGCAAGTTCGTCCCCGCCAGCGAAGGCGGAAGGCAGGCCGAGGTGTACGCCGACGCCACCACGGTGTGGCCCCTGCTGATCAAGGGAGTGCTGGAGGAGCTGGGCCGCTAGGTCTCGCCACTCGCGGGTGGGACACCGTCACCGGTCCAATCCGTCCGGTCCCACGGGAGATTGTCCCACGGGCGAGGCGGGCATGCCCGCGGGACCGCGGTAGCCTGTCGCATGCGAACGTCCCTGATTCTGGCCGGTGCCGTCTGGTCCCTGACCCACGCGTCCCCGGCTGGAGCGGCGGAGGTTACCTACCTTGTGATGCCCGAGAAGAGCTCCGTCCGGGTCCACGTTGGAAAGGCCGGGCTGTTTTCGTTCGCCGGGCATCGGCACGAGGTGGAAGCGCCGGTCTCCGGAACGGTGACCGCCGATGCCGCGAATCTGAGCGCCTCCAGCGTGGACCTCGCCTTCGCGAGCGCGCTTCTACGCGTCCGGCCCGAAGGCGAGCCGACCGGCGACGCCCCGAAAGTCGAGATGGTCATGCATGGACCGGAGGTCCTGGATGTCCTCCGCTTCCCGGAGATCCACTTCCGATCGAAGAAGGTCGTGGGTCGAGCGCTCGCCGAAGGGGCGTACGAACTGAATCTCGTGGGTGAGCTGAGCCTGCACGGCGTGACTCGCGAAATCGCCATTCCGGTCAAGGTCATCATCGAGGGTCGCTCGCTCACTGCCACCGGCCGGACGACGGTGAGCCATGATCAGTTCGGAATGAAGCCGGTGAGCGCTGGCGGAGGCACGGTCAAGGTCGCCAACGCCATTTCCATCGATTTCGAAATCGTGGCCGAGCAGAAATAGAAAGGGCACCGGAGGGGCCAGGCGCCCGAGCTTCCTAGTGCAATATCCCGCCGTCCTTCGTCTCGTCCTTTTCGAGGCCGGCCTTCCCTTCCCTCTCCGCGGCCCGGGACGCCACCGCCTCGTGAACCGAACGGCCCACCGCTTCCGCGAAGCGCTGTGAATAGCTGATCACCGAGCCCACGGAGCGATCCTCCTCCAGGCGTTCGATGCGGGGCAGGGGATAGAACGAAACCACCAGGCCCAGGAGTTCCTCCTCGTTCCTCGCCTCCTGACGCATCCAGTCCTCGAACGAATCGAGACGCAGACCGCGCAGGACCACTCCGGCGGCCGAGACCGAGACCACCAGTCCCCAGATCTTCTCCCTCGGATCGTTCAGGTACAAGACGGCGGCGCAGCCTTCCTCGAAGCCAATCATGCTCGTGCCTTCCTCGAAGTCCTGGCCCTCGAAGCGACCGCGGACTCGCGGGACCGCGCGTCCGCAAAGGCCGCGATCGCGGAAAGACCGCGGCGCAGTTCGTCGTGTGATCGCGCGAACGAGATGCGGACGAAGCCGGGGCAGCCGAATCCCTCGCCCGCCACCACGGCCACACCCTGCTCGTCGAGCAGACGGGCGGCGAAGGCCAGGGCGTCGGGCATCGACTTCGACAGGAGCCGGCGAATGTCCGGAAAGGCGTAGAAAGCGCCGGCGGGAACGCGGCACCGGACCCCGGGAATGGCGTTCAGCGCCTCGACCACCAGGTCGCGCCGCGCTCGATACTCCGCGACCAGATCCTGCACGAAGTCCTGGGGCCCGTTCAGGGCCTCCACCGCGCCGAACTGGGCGAAAGACGCGGCGCACTGGGTCTGGTGCGAGATGAGCGCGGCCACCCCCTGGATCACGGTCCGGGTCGCGAGCAGCCAGCCGATGCGCCAGCCGGTCATGCAGTAGGTCTTCGAAGCCGTGCCCGCGATCATGAAGCGATCGCCCAGGATCTCGCGCACCCGCGGCAGCATGCGGGGATGGCCCTCGACGTAGCGCAGTCGCGCATAGGTGTCGTCGTAGATCAGGAAAGCGTCAGGGGCCTTCGACCTGAGGGAGCGCGCGATATCGATCAGGGCCTTCTCGCTCACCACCGCGCCCGTCGGGTTCGACGGGGAGTTGATGATCAGGGCCCGGGTCTTGGGGCGCACCTTCCTGAGGATGAGGTCGGGGTCGAAGGCGAAGCCTCTCGCCCTGTCGAGGGCGGCGAATACCGGCACCCCACCCACCAGCCTCGGCGCTTCGGAGAAGGTCGGCCAGAAGGGCGTGGGGATCACGACTTCGTCGCCGGGATCGAGGATGGCCTCGCAGGCGAGCGCGTAGGCCTGTTTGCCGCCGAGCGTGATCGCCACCTCGCCGGCGTCGAAGGCGACTCCATCATCGGCAAGATACCGGTCGGCCACCGCCTGGCGCAGGGCGGGAATCCCCAGCGAAGGGACATAGCGGGTCTCCCCGCGATTCATGGCCTCCGAAGCCGCGTTCCGGATCCGCTCCGGGGTTCCCTGGTCCGGCTCACCCACCGAGAAGTCGAGAATCGCGCGGCCCTGGGATCGCAGCTGGGTGGCCCGGGCCGCGGTGGCGACGGTCGGGGACATCTGGACGGAACCGACCCGCCCCGACAGATGCAGACCCTTGAGTTCTCTGGTCTTTCCCTTCATGTGGCTCCTGCCCTTCATGTTGTTCCTGGCCCGCTCCTTCTTCAAGTCGTCCCTCGGTCGGTGAATGCATCCACCGCGCGCTTCTCCTCGGCCCTGGTCTCCACGGCCAGGGCCACTTTCGGGGAAACGAGGCCCTTCACCGACCCGCCCAGATACGCGATCTCGCGGACCAGCCGTGACGCGATGTGAGTCAGGTGAGGCGAGGCAGGGAGAAAGACGGTATCGAGTCCGGGGCGGAGGTGGGCATTCATCCTGGCCATGAGGGTCTCGTACTCGAGATCCGCCCCCCCGCGAACTCCGCGCACCACCACCTCGGCCCCCTGTTCAGAGGCCAATTCCGCCAGGAGGCCGGAGAACTGGACCACCCGCACGTTCTTTAACGCGGCCGTCTCGCGCCGCACCATCAGAACCCGGCCCTTGGCGGAGAACCATGGGCTCTTCGAGGAGTTCTCGAGAACCGCCACCACCACCTGGTCGAACAGGCTGGCGGCGCGAATGACGAGGTCCAGATGGCCCAGGGTCACGGGATCGAAGGTCCCGGGCAGCAGGGCCGTCCGCCTCCATTCCTTCTGTTTCGTCTCGCGCACTTTCTTCTCGCTCACTCGAAAACCTCGTTTCGGTAGATGGTCAGCCGATGGTCCGAGACCTTGACCTCGCGAATCCGTACCAGCGAGAGGATAGCCTCCGGAAGGTCGCGCTTCTTGAAATGTTCCACGGTCACGTAGCCCCGGGCGCTCACCAGACCGCTGGCCAGGAGTTCGAGCGCCTCCTCGTAGGGCCCCTCCTGGTAGGGAGGATCGAGGTAGACCACGTCGAAGGTGCGGCCCTCCGCCCGCAGTTTCCGCAGGGTGCGCAGAAGATCACCCTGCAGCACCTCCACCGACCGGCTGAGCTCGCCCAGGACGCGAATGTTCTGGAGCGCGCTCGCCACCGCGACGTGCGACCGGTCGATCAGGGTGGCGTGAGCGGCTCCGCGCGACACCGCCTCGATTCCCAAAGCACCCGAACCGGCGCAGGCGTCGAGAAACGTGGCCCCTTCAATGGCCGGCCGCATGACGTCGAAATAAGTCTGCTTGACCCGCGAGGCGGTCGACCGGGTCTCCCCACCCCTTGGAACCTTGAGTTTCCGCCCGTGGCCTTCGCCCGCGATGATCCTCATGCGGTCTGGATATCACAAAGCCCGGGTTAAGGCGAGATCACTCCAAAAGAGACTATCCTCTCGGGCGAACTCCGTCTCCGACGCGCGGGGGCACTCTTACTCAATTCACCGGGTCGCTTTCTCCATGCTTATCAACGATCTCCTCAAACTCGCGATAGAAAAGCGTGCCTCCGACCTCCACCTCAAGGTCGGTTCCCATCCCGTTCTCCGGGTGAACGGCGAGCTCACGGCCGAGATCGGCCATCCCCGGTTGCAGACCGAAGACACGCTCAACATGTCCTTCTCGGTCATGAACACCCGCCAGAAGCAGAAGTTCAAGGACAGCTTCGACGTCGACGTGGCCTACTCGGTGCCGGGCCTCGGGCGCTTCCGCTGCAACGTCTTCCAGCAGCGCGGCACCGTCGGCCTCGTGATCCGCCTCATCCCCCTCAAGATCCAGACCATTCGCGAGCTGCTGCTCCCCCCCGCCCTGACCCGGATCGCCGACGAGCAGCGCGGTCTCATCCTGTGCACGGGCGCCACCGGCTCGGGCAAATCCACCACCCTCGCCGCCCTCATCGACTACATCAACTCCGAGAAGACGTCGCACATCGTGACCGTCGAGGACCCCATCGAGTTCCTGCATCGCGACAAGCGGTCGCTCGTGAACCAGCGCGAGATCGAGGTGGATGCCCTGAGCTTCGCGGGCGCGATCCGCTCCGCCCTGCGCCAGGACCCGGATGTCATCCTGGTGGGCGAGATGCGGGACTACGAGACCATCGAGACCGCGGTCACCGCGGCGGAAACCGGCCACCTCGTCCTCTCCTCCCTGCACACCCTGGACGCCACCGAGACCATCAACCGTATCGTCTCCGTCTGCCCTCCTCACCAGCAGAAACAGATCCGCCGCCAGCTCGCTTCGGTCCTGCGCGCCGTGGTTTCGCTGCGCCTGGTCCCCAGGGCCGACGGCCAAAGCCGGGTGCCCGCGGTCGAGGTCATGGTCTCGACCCCGTTCATCCGCGACTGCATCGTCAACGAAGAGAAGACGCGGCTCATCTCGGGCGCCATCGCTCAGGGAACCGCCGAAGGAATGCAGACCTTCGATCAGGCCTTGTTCGACCTTTGCCAGAAGGGCCTCATCACCCGCGAGGAGGCGGCGCGGCGGTGCACCAATCCGGATGAGTTCCGCATGATGCTGTCGGGCATCGATACCGGCAGCCGGAGCGGCGGAATGGGGTCGATGGAGCTCGAATAGCGGGCTTGACCAGAAACCAGACCCGCCGACCCCAGGCGCCGGAAACGACGGATCCGAGAAGCCTCGACCGAAACGCCTTCGCGCTCATCCTGACCCGGCTCGGAAGGCGGGATCATACCGAGGCGGAGTTGCGGCGCGCGCTGGCCCGCAAGGGTTTCAGGGAACCGGCGGTTGAATCGGCGATTCACCGGGCCAGGGGCGAGGGCCTGGTCGACGATGCCCGGCTCGCGGGCGCCGTGGCCCGGCTCACCGCGCGCTCCGGAAAGCGGGGACCAAGGCGCCTGGTCGCGACCCTGCGGCGCAAAGGCGTCTCGACCGAGATCGCCCGGGCCGCGGCCAAAGAGGCTTTCGCGCAAAGCGACGAGGCGGAGACCAACCTGATCCGATTCGCCACCCGGCTTCTGGAGCGGGCGCGGGGCAAAACCCTGAACGAGCGCCGGATCAAGGCCGTGCGGTCCCTGCTGGGCCGCGGTTTTGACCTTGGGGAGGCGAGGCGAGTGCTCCGCATCGCGGAAACCGCCCTGATGATTGAAAATAGCCGGAATGACGCCGACCCCGACCAGTAGCACCCCGATGACCAGCCCTCGCGCGGGCCGCAGCCTGACCGCGGACGAGGTCCGTTCCGCCTTCCTGGGGTTCTTCGCGGAGAGGCAGCACGAGATCGTGCGCAGTTCCCCGCTCATCCCCCAGAATGACCCCACCCTCCTCTTCGCCAACGCGGGGATGAACCAGTTCAAGGACGTGTTCCTCGGCCGGGAGACGCGAGCCGGCAAGAGGGCGGTCTCGTCGCAGAAGTGCGTCCGCGCCGGGGGCAAGCACAACGATCTGGAGAACGTGGGCCTCACCGCCCGCCATCACACCTTCTTCGAGATGCTGGGCAATTTCTCTTTCGGGGACTACTTCAAGAAGGACGCGATCGCCTACGCCTGGGAATTCCTCACCGGAACCCTGGGCCTTCCCAAGGACCGGTTCACGGCCACCATCTTCAAGGGCGAGGACGGCGTTCCCCGCGACACCGAAGCCTTCGATCACTGGCGGGCCTGCCTCCCGGCGGAGCGGATCCTCGAACTCGGGAAGAAGGACAACTTCTGGGCCATGGGCGACACCGGTCCTTGCGGCCCCTGCTCCGAGCTTCACTTCCACCAGGGCGACTCGCTCCCCTGTGGCGAAGTGAGGGAGGGTCGCCCCTGCCTTGGGGTGGCCTGCGAATGCGACCGCTTCCTCGAGATCTGGAATCTCGTCTTCATGCAGTTCTCGAAGGATGAAAAGGGCGCGCTGTCTCCCCTGCCCGCAGCCTGCGTCGATACCGGCATGGGCCTCGAGCGCATCACCGCCGTGGTTCAGGGCAAGCTGAGCAATTACGATACCGATCTGTTCACCCCGCTGATCGCCGCCACCGCGAAGCTCGCGGGCGTCACCTACGGACAGAACGCGGCGACCGACGTTTCCCTCCGGGTCATCGCGGACCACCTGCGCGCCACCACCTTTCTGGTCTCGGATGGGGTCCTGCCGGGGAACGAGGGCCGCGGCTACGTCCTGCGGAAGATCATGCGTCGCGCGTTGCGTCACGGGCGGAAGCTCGGACTCTCTCAGCCGTTCCTGGCCGGTCTGGTAAGCGAACTGGTGGCGCGGATGCAGGCCGCGTATCCGGACCTCAAGACCACCGAAGCCGCGGTGAAGAAGATCGTCCGGGTCGAGGAGGATCGCTTCTCCACCACCCTGAAGCAGGCCTTCGCGGTCTTCGACTCGGTCGCGGCGTCAACCACCACCGGCATTCTCACCGGCGGCGACGCCTTCAAGCTGTACGACACCTATGGCTTGTCCCTGGACTTCACCGAGGAACTGGCTTCGGACCGCGGCCTCAAGGTTGACACCGCGGGCTTCGACGCCGAGTTCAAGAAGCAGCAGGAACGCGCCCGCAACGCCAGCAAGATGGGCGCGGTTTCGGGCGCCCCCGAGTATCTCAAGCTCCTCGAAGCCGCGAAGACGGTGTTCGTCGGCTACGAGCGGCTCGAAGAGGACGGCGCGACCGTGATCGCGGTGTTCAAGGACGGGAAGAAGGCCCCGCGGCTGGACCAGGGCGAATCCGGCGAGATCATCGTGGATCGCACGCCCTTCTACGCGGAGGCCGGCGGCCAGATCGGCGATCGGGGCATCATCTCGGCGCCGGGAGCGGTGGCGAGCGTGGCCTCCTGCCGGAACGCACTCCCCGGCCTTTCCGCTCATCTCGCCACCGTCGAGGAAGGCGGGTTCGAGGCGGGGATGAAGGTCCGCCTGGTGGTCGACGAAGAGCGGCGCGAGGGGGCGATGCGGCATCACACCGCGACTCACCTTCTGAACGCGGCCCTGCGCGACGCCCTGGGCACGCACGTCAAGCAGGCCGGGAGCCTGGTGGCGAACGACCGGCTGCGCTTCGACTTCTCACATTTCCAGGGCGTCGACGAGCGTGAACTGCGGGTGATGGAGAACCAGGTCAACGCGCAGATCCTGGCCAACAAGCCCATCGTGACCGTGGAAATGTCGCGCGAGGAAGCTCTCTCGTCGGGGGCTCTCGCCTTCTTCGGCGACAAGTACGGCGAACGCGTGCGCGTGGTCGAGGTCCCGGGCTTCTCCAGGGAATTCTGCGGCGGCACCCACGTCTCCCACACCGGCGATATCGGCTTCTTCCTTTTCACGGGCACGAGCGGGGTGTCGGCGGGAACCCGTCGGGTCGAGGCAGTGGCGGGACGCTCGGCCCTGGAACGCATCCAGCGCGATGCGGCCATCCTCGATGAGTTGTCCCAGGTGGCCCGGGCCGAACGCGGGGCGCTGGCGGACGAGTATGCGAAGCTCAGGGACGACCTCAAGGCGAAGGACCGCGAGATCGAACGGCTGAAGATGAAGCTGGCCTCGGGCGGCAGCGCAAGGAGCGAGGGCAGCGATTCCATCGAGACCCAGGGGGTCGCCATATGGACGCCTCTTTTCATGGAGGTGGACCGGAAAGGCCACGCCGCCCTGGTGGACGAGTATCGTCAGAGGCGTGGCGACCGGAATTTCATCGCCGTTTCCTGCGCCTCCTCGGAAGAAGGGACTCATTCTGTCATCGCGGCGGTATCGCGCGACCTCACCGGCCGGCTGGCCGCGCCCACGCTGATGAAGGAGCTGGGTCTGCGCGGTGGGGGCCGGCCCGAGTTTGCCCAGGGCGCTCTGGGCGCCGACGACGACGTCGAGAGCCTGCGGCGAAGGGCCCGGGAAACCGTAACCCGGCTCTTGTCCGAGGTGTCGGCGTGACGGCGGCGGCCACCCGGGGGCGGATAGGACTCTCGATCGGGCTTTTCGCTCTCGCCGGGCTGGAGCTGCTCGCGGTTCCGGAGGCTTCGGCGCAGGTCTATCTGCGCCGAAACGCGGACGGCGTCCTCGAAGCCACGGACTCTCCGGAAAGCAGCCAGTTCCGTCTGCGCTTCTCCGCCAAGGGCGTGATCATGCATTCACGCGGGTTCAGAAGCCGGGCCAGACCCGAGTTCGACCCGCATATCGAGGACGCCGCGGCGCGGCTCGACGTGAGTCCCGACCTCATCCGCGCCGTGATCAGCGTGGAATCCTCCTTCGACGAATTCGCGGTCTCCTCCAAGGGAGCGAAGGGCCTGATGCAGCTGATGCCGGCCACGGCGCGGCGGTTCGGGGTGCGGAATCCATTCGATCCAGGCCAGGCCATCATGGGCGGAACGGAGTACCTCAAGTACCTGCTCAACCTGTTCCACAACAACATCGACTTCGCGGTCGCCGGCTACAACGCGGGCGAAAATGCGGTGTTGCGCTACGGCGGCATCCCTCCCTACAAGGAAACGCGGAACTACGTGGTAAAGATCAACTCCGCCATCAACTCCGGGCGCCTGGTGGTGTCCTCCTCGGAGTCGCGCCTGTCGAGAAGCGCCGGCGCCACCCTCGGCTTCTCAGGCTCCTTGCCCCCTTCGCTCCGGCCTCTCAATCCCCGCCCACCAAGCGCCGGGCCCCCGAAAAGAACGGGACGAACGCTCGTCCGCGTGCCCTCCCGGCTGTACTATCGGTGGGTGGACGCGTCCGGGTCGACCCATTTTTCGGACTCGCCTCCACAGGACGGATCCGCGTTCCGGACCATTCGCGGGATCTCTTGACCAGACCCAGAGGATAGACATGCCGTCCGTTTCACCGCTCTCCACCGGCCTGTTCGAGACCCACGTGCAGAGAGCTCGCGCCTTGCTTGCCGCCGGCAAGGCCGACGAGGCGGAAAGGGACCTGGCCGAGGCCTACCTGCTCAAACCACGGGACGTCACCGTGCTCAGCCTTCTGGGCGTCCTCTACTTCAGGCAGGGGCGGCTGGAGCGGGCGGAGGAAGTGTTCGGCAAGCTCGCGGCGAGCACGCCCAACGATCCGGCCATTCTGTTCAACCTCGGCCTGATCAACTTCAAACTGAACCGGTTCCGCGAGGCCGAGCTAGCCTTCACTCAGGCCCTGGTCAGTTCCGGCGATCGCCCGCGGGTTCATTTCTATCTCGCCGCCACCTACGAGCGTCATGGGCGCACCCGGGAAGCCATCCACCAGTATCGGCTCGCCCGCTCCGCGTCCAACCGGGACAGCGCGTTCCGGCAGCACGGAGCGGTCACCTCCGAAACCCGGCGCCCCCGGGATAACGCCAACCTCGAAGCCGCGGCAAAGCCCATCAGCGCCCCGCTGGACAACGACTTCCACGGCGATGAGGACGACGAGACCCTTTTCGGGGCCTCGAAACTGATTCAGGTTCCAGGCGCGGAGCTTCTGGCCGCGAATCCGGGGGCCCCGCTCCCCGTCGCTCCGGTGGCCCTGCGTCCCGAGGTCCTGCGCCTGGGTGCCGAGGAAGAAGACCTCTTCCTGGGTCCCCAGGCAAAGATGCCCACGGCGGGGATGACGCTGAGACGGCGGGATCTCCTGCAGGTGCCCGTCGAGGGTCGCATGTTCTTCAAACGGGGCGCCCTGGCTTCATCCGAAGGGCACGTGACGTTCTGGGTCAAGGAATCGAGGAGCAACCCGTCCGGCGAGCGGCTGGTGATCGCCACCGGCTCCGGGTCGTTGCTGCTCTCCTCCGCCGGGTTCGGCATCGGCCTTCTTCTGTGCGAACCGGGACGCAAACTCTGGGTCGCGCCCGACCGGATTCTCGCTTGCGAGGATGCGCTTCAGCCGCGCTACGTCCAGGTAGCGAAGATGGAGGAGAGCGTTCTGGAGATGGAAGGCCACGGTTTCGCGGCCCTGACCTGGAAGGGCCTGCCCTCCTGCGTCCGGGTGCGCGAAGACCAGCCCTTCGAGGGCCCAAGGTCGGCGGTGGTCGCGTGGTCCGGAGCGCTCGAGGCGGAAATGGGCCTGTCGCCCGCCACCGATGAGCCCTCACTGTTCATCAGCGGCGAGGGCGAGGTTCTCTTCGAAGGCGACTAGCCTTCGACCGTCTTCACGAGAACCAGACCGCGAGCCTCTTCTTCCTCGATGCGGGCTCCAAGGTCGCGCAGCAGCGCGCACGTCGCGGACAGCCGCGCGGAAGGCCGCAGAGCCATCTCGATCCGGGCCCGGGCCGCCATCGCGGCGGCGAGGGCCAGAACGCCGGTCACTTCGTCGCAGGTGGCGCCGGAGTCGATATAGGACTGGGCCTTCCTCACCGCTCGACGAGCGAGCGATAACGGGGCGGCGGACCGGCTCACCACGTTCATGAAGGTGGCCCCGCCCCTTTCGAACTCCACATCCACCTGGAGGAACGCGCCCAGGTCGACTCCTGGGGTGATCAGCCGCTCGATCACCGGCTCGATGCGAAGCACCTCCCACCAGGTCCCCCGAAGGGCCTCTTCCAGCCGGTCCAACTGCTCGATCCGGGGCCGCACTCCGCCAAGGCGCACGTGCACCGCGCGCAGTTTGCCCCGGTCGGTCCACTCCGCCGCCCGGCCCCTCGCGGAAGCGCTCCGCGATGCCGAGATCACGACCCGGCCCAGGCCCTGGGGCTCGAAGCCCAGCTCCTCGGTGCTCACCCTGAGTTCCAGCCCGAGTTCCCGGCCCAGCGCCCCGAAGGTCCGCACCCCATAGCCCTGGGCGTCCGCTCCTCGGTGGTGGGTGAACCCCCGCAACCGGTGAGTCATGCTTCTCCCCTCGGCCAGGCCGAATGAGGCGATCATGAGGTCGGAAACAACCGGAGCCAAAGCATGCCCGTCCAGGTCCGCCTCGACCCCGAAGGACGGCTGGATCGTGCCCTCGGCGCTGGCGGAGGGAAAGCCCATCCGAAAATCGTTCGCGCCCTCGAAGAGGCCGGTGGCTCGCGCGCCCGTGGCCAGCCCCAGCGTCCGCAGGCGCGCCACTTCGCGCGGGGACAGGCCGGAGACCCCCATCGAAGGCCGGAAGCCGAGAACGCGGGCGCGCGTCGACCAGGCCAAGAGCACGGGCAGGGCGACGTCGAGGACGATGTCCTCGCGACCCTGCGCGTCGACTTCGAGCGTCTCGGGGCCTGGTGTCTGCAATATGTCTCGAGTCTGACCTTGTGCTCTTGCGCCTGGAGGGTGAGGCGCCTACTGCGAGGCGTCCCGTGAGAAACAACGACGGCAGCGCGCTTCGTAGGCATGGGCGCCGCCCACCACCACGCGGTCGGTCGAATGGACGAGCCGTTGGGTGCGGTTCGCGGGCGCGCCGCACTGCATGCAGATGGCGAGCATCTTGTCCACGTACTCGGCGGTGGCCATCAAATGGGGCATGGGTTCGAAGGGACGGCCCAGGTAGTCCTGATCGAGGCCGGCCACGATCACCCGCAGGCCCCGATCCGCAAGAGCCTCCACCACCTCGGTAATGGTGCCGTCGAAGAACTGTCCCTCGTCGATGCCCACCACCTCGGTATCGCTCTTCAGTCCGGCCAGGATCTCGGCGGCGTGCGACACGATCTCGGACTTGATCCGCATGTCGGAGTGGGAGACCACGTGGTCGGCCGCATACCGGTCATCGATCTTCGGCTTGAAGACCTGAACCTTCTGTTTCGCGATCTCGGCCCGGCGGAGGCGGCGGATGAGTTCCTCGCTCTTCCCGCTGAACATGCTGCCGACGATCACTTCGATCGATCCGGATTCCGGTCTGAATCGGGGGGGGGCCATGGGCTGAGTTGACTCCGGGGGGCGCGCTACTTGGCGCGCTCGATGTACTTCCCCTCGGAGGTGTCGATCCGGATCAGGTCGCCTTCGGAGATGAAGGGAGGCACCATAACCATCATGCCGGTCTCCATCTTCGCGGGTTTGGTCTGGTTCGAAACCGAGGCACCCTTGATCGAGGGCTCCGTCTCGAGAACCTTCAATTCGACGGTCATAGGCATCTCAATGCCCACCGGAGTGCCCTCGTACATCTCGACCTTGAGCTTGAGGTTGGGAATCAGATAGTTCACCGCGTCGCCGAGCACCTCGGCCGAGAGGCCCATCTGCTCGAAGGTCTCGTTGTTCATGAAATGGTGGAGGTCGCCTTCGGAATAGAGGTACTCCATGGCGGTGTCCTCGAGATAGGCGCGCTCGGCCATGTCCACCGAACGGAAGCGGTGCTCGAAAATGGCGCCCGTCTTCAGATCCCGGAGCTTGGCCTGGACGAATCCGCGCAGGTTGCCCGGAGTCTTGTGGATGGTCTCCACCACGCGCGAAAGGTTCTTCTCGAACATGATGACCATGCCCCGCTTCAGTTGGGTCGCCGCGATCGTGGAAATTGTCTTCTCCTCCAGTTTTCTTCTTCAGGTCCAAGGACACCGCCCGGCGAAGCCGGCTCAGGGAGCGATCCGCGCCCGCCGCCAGGCCCTTCAGTCCCGGGCCGGGGACGCGCCTTCGCGTGAGCGTGGCCGCGTCCTGCGGTGAGAGCCGCTGATTATACCGTCCCTCGCTCCACTCTGAGGCCCACCCGGTCGACCTTCGCCTCGAGGACCGAGAACCCCTGTTGAGCGAGGTCCGCTTTCAGGGCGGCGAGAGACGAGCGGCGGCTCAGGGCCAGAACGATCCCTCCCCCGCCGGCGCCGCACACTTTGGCCGCACCCCGGTGAGCCGAGGCGATCTCCACGATACGGTCCACTTCTGGGGTGGTCACGCCCGGGGCCAGCGCGCGGCGGGCCGCCCACTCCCGGGCCACGGCCCGGATCAAAGCCCCTTCGTCTTCGCTGACGATGGCGGCGCAGGCGGAGGCGGCGGCCCGGACGATCTCGGCAAAGAGGCTTCTCACCTCGCCCACGCCGTCGACCTGAGCCTTGAACATCTCCCAGTTGTTGAGCCCGGAAAAGCGGGTGAGGCCCGCGTCCACCAAAAGGATCCGGTCGTTCACGAAGCCTTCGTCGTCCACCAGCCTATGGCTCTCGATCTCCCCGGGGTTCAAAACCACCTCCAGAACGCCGCCATGGATGGCCGCCTCGTAATCCTGAATTCCCGTGGGCACCCGGATCACCTGGGCTAAAGCGTCACGGACCAGATTCCTCAGATCGCGCTTCGACAGTTCTCTCGCGATGGATCCGGCCACCGCCGCGGCAATCGTGACCGCGAGGGCCGATGACCCTCCAAGGCCGGAGCCGGCGGGAACCCGGGACGTGGTTTCGATCCGCAGGCCGGTCCGAACTCCGAGGGCCTTCAGAATCTGCACCACCAAACGGGTATGAGCATGCTCCTCGATCGACGCCACATCGGCGCCGCGGGCGCTGACTCCGGTGTCGATCGATACGATCTC
Organism: Acidobacteriota bacterium; assembly: GCA_032127745.1. Lineage (GTDB taxonomy): Bacteria > Acidobacteriota > Vicinamibacteria > Fen-336 > JAGNNV01 > JAGNNV01. The sequence continues at coordinate 4,345 of JAQBHL010000178.1, read as the reverse complement.
GATCGCGGCCCGAAGAGGCGTCACCGCGGTGGTGGCCCGAAGATTGACCGCCGCGTTCACCGTGCGCGCTCCCTCGTGAAAGAGGTAGAGGGGCCAGATGTCGAGGGTGCCGCCGGCAATATCCACGCGCGCGGGCGCGCTCGCGATGCAGGGTTTCATCGGACCGTGGATGCTAGCAGGCCCGGGAAGGGGCCGCGCCTATACTCGGCACGACATGGAAGCGTGTCCGAAGTGTGGGCGGGCCACCGGACCTGAGGCCCAGATGTGCCCGGCGTGCGGCGTCATCATGGCGAAGGTTCGGCCGAAGCCGGACCGCGGCGAGGCCCCCACCCCCGCGCCCCCGAGGACGGGACGCCCCCTGCCTCCTCCGCCGCTTGTTCCCCCGCCGCCGCGATCACCGGCCCGACCCTCACCGTCCTTCCCCGCGGAACCAGCGCGCCCGACGATTTCGTCGAGCGATGAGGCTCCCATTTCGCCCGGGGCGGCTCTATTGAAGGTTGGCCTCGCCGCGGCTTTGGTGTTTGCCGCCCTTTTCGCCATCGAGAGAATGCAGGCCGGCCCGAAGCCGGGTCCGCCGTCGCCCTTGGGTGGGCCCATGGCCGCGATAGCCCCGGCACTTCCACCCCCCGGGAGACCGGGTTCCCAACCAGGCCCCCGACTCTCAAAGGAGGATATCGGCTTCCTCGATGACCTCTCCTCCCGCCTTCAACGGAATCCATCACAGGGCCCCACTCCGGGCGAACTGGAGCGCGTGGAGACCCTGTTCGCGGGAAGCCCCGACGATGCACAGTTGAAGGAATTTTTAGTCGGCCTGTACTTCCTAAGCGCCAACCAGGACCTCCGAAGGCGCGCGTTTCCCCTCGTCGAACAGACCCTCGCAAGACTGAAATTCCTCGACGAGCAGCCCCAGATCTACGCAATGGAAGCGCACGCCCGCGGTGAACAACAGGACTGGACGGGCCTCGAGGAGGCGGTCTTGAAGTACGAACGTCTCGGGGGCGAGGAGAGCCTCACCATGTCGGTCAACCTGGCCCTCTCTCTCCTCAAGCAGGGACGGCAGAGGGAGGTCCTCGGCATTCTGGACCGGCCCATCTTCGCTTCCTGCCCCACGGCTTCGGCGGGGGCCGATCTGGACGCCTGCGGCTCCGCCCAGCGGATGCGCGCCCTGGTCTCCGCCCCGCAAAAAGCCGCGCCGAGCCCCGCCGAGCGGCCTCGGGAGGCCCTCGTCGTCGATGAAGCGAAGGCGCAAATCCAGTCGGATCGCTTCGACGTGCGCTTCGATGGGGAAGCTCAATCGGGCGTGGCCCGAGACGTTCTGTTCGTTCTGGACCGGGCCTATGTCAGGCTCAAGGACATCTACTACGACCAGCCGGTTCGCAAGATCCCCGTGGTCCTGCACTCCTCCCAGGACTACTTCAGCAAGACCGGCGCGCCCTGGTGGTCGGGCGGCGTGTACAGCTCCCACACCGGCGCCATCCAGATCCCCATTCGCGGCCTGCCCTCGACCCTGCCCCGCGAAATGGAGGACGTGCTGGTCCATGAACTCTCGCACGCCTTCGTCGACGAGCGGGCGGGCGGGCGGGCGGGACGCGACCTTCAAGAAGGCCTCGCCCAATACATGGAGGGCAAGAGAATCGAGGAGGAGCTGGGCTCGGTCGAATTGAAGCGCCTGGCCAACGCCCGCTCGCAGACGGTCACGAACTTCTACATGCTCTCGCTGGTGGTCGCCGAGCAGATGGTGCAGTCACGGGGACAGGGCATGGTCAATCAGCTCCTGAAGGCCATGAAGGACGGCGGGTCCGAGGACGCGGGCTTCAAGAAGGTGTTCGGCCAGTCCGGAGCCGACATGAAGAAGGAGATTCTGGCCACCTTCTGGCGCCGCTATAGCTGAGCTGCCGCGGACGCGTCGACGATCACGCTCAGGCGGGGGTGATCGCGGAAGAAGGTGCACGGCCACTCGGCGCTCACCCCGTCGTCACGCAGGCGGCGAAGGGCCTCGGCCTTCGACCCTCCGCTGGCCAGGAGCAAAATCCTCCGGGCGGAGAGAATGGTCTCCACCCCCATGGTGATGGCCCGGACCGGGGCCTGAAGTTCGCCGCCCAGGGTGGCCAGAGTCTCGGGATCGAGCCGAACCACATGGGTGCGCGGCTCCGCCTGGCCGGGCAGGTTGTAGGCGATGTGCCCATCCGCCCCGATCCCCAGGATGGCGAGGTCCAATCCGCCCCGCTCGGCAATGGCCGCCTCGTAGCGCCGACACTCGGCCTCGGGATCCACGGTCTCCCCGTCCGGGATGAATCTCCGTTCCGGGGCGACCCCGAGCGGACCCCAGGTGTTCCGGGTCATGAACTGGAAGAAGGTCTGGGGCACGGACTTCGGTAGCAGTACTTCATCGAGATTGAATACCGTCGCTTCGCTCAGATCGAACCGGCCGGCCCTCCGGCTCTCGGCAAGGAGACGGTACATCTCGATGGGGGTGCGGCCGGTGGGCAGGGCCAGCACCAGTCGTGGATTCGCGGACACCGCCTCCTCCAGAAGAGCAGCCCCCCGACGGGCCACTTCTCGCGGGGAAGGCAGAATCTCGATCTTCACAGGTCGGAGAAGGTGATGAGCTGGATTCCGGCGCGCTCGACCGCGGCTCTCACCGCGGGATCGCACAGCGCCTGCAATTCCAGGACGCGCGCCGCCGCGTAGGTGCTGGAGGCTGCCAATGCCGCATCCTCGTGGGCGGGATGGCACATCATCTCCGTGGAACCGTCCGGCAGCGAGTCGAGAATGGAAACCAGATGGGGGACCGACACGCCATCATCGAAGAAGCGTTCCTCGAACCAGTCGGTCGCGCGCACGGCCCTCACTTTCAGATCCTCGCCCATCGCCCCCCCGGCGTTCCGAACCGGCAGACCTTCCAGTCGGGCCAGGGCGCACAGGGCCTCGAAAACCTCGGGGCGGCGATGCGAGTGGTGGTGGGAGTCGAGATGAGCGGGCTTGCGCCCGAACACGGAGACGAACTTCGCGAACTGGGCCGCCACCTCGGCCGCGAGGTCCCGCTTGTTCGCCCCAAAAAGCCCCTCGGGGCGGGCCGGCTGCCGTCCTTCCGCATCGACGAGAGAGGGCACGGCGAAAGGCGGCAGCGTGGTCCGACCGCCGGTCAGGGCCACGTGGAGCCCGATGCTGAGCCGCGGATTCGAGACCGACATCAAGGCGGCCTCGTGCACCGAGTCGTAGTTGACCATGGCCGTAGCGCTCGTGACGATGCCGCGCTGGTGGGCCTCGAATATGCCGGTGTTGATGCCGTGGGTGCGGCCGAGATCGTCCGCGTTGACGATGAGGCGTTTCATGATCGCCCCCGGCGGGAGCGATACAGGTCCATGGCCATGGCCAAAGCACCCTCTGCGGGATCCCTCGTCAGCCGGTGAGGGATGGCCCCTTCGAGCGCCGCCTTCCTTGCCACTTCTCCCGCGAGGGATGGCAGCCCCGTGAACAGGCCCCCCGAAAGGATCAGCGGATAAGGAGCGCCCTTGAAGTCGAGATGGCGAACCACCGAGCGGGCGGCGCTCGCAAGTTCGGTCGAGGCCTCGTCGAGAATGCCCTGGGCCACGGCGTCGCCGGTCCTTGCGACGCCAATCACAGTGGGCGCCAGTTCGGAGAATCGCTCGCGAGTCAACCCACCGCCGTAGGCCATGGCGGGAAGGTCGGAGAGAGAGGTCACGGTCAAAACGCTGAAGAGGGCATCCTTCAGCAGAGTGGCTTCCCCGCGCCCCTCGGTCGCGCGCACCGCGGCGAGAAGCCCACGATGCCCGACCCACCCCGCCGAGCCCTCGTCCGCCAGCATGGGGCCGAGGCCGCCGGCTCGGGCCGATCGGCCCTGAGGGTCGACTCCGTAGGCGATCGATCCCGTGCCCGCGATCACCACCACGCCCACCCGGTCGTGGGCCCCCGCGGCGATGGCCACCAGGGCGTCGTTGACCACCATGGCATTGCCTCGGAAGCCCAGTCGCCGCAACAAGGCGCGGATGGTGCTGTCCTCGCCCGGCCGATCCACGCCGGCCATCCCGAGACACAGGGCCTCCGGACGCTCGTCGGGGCAGAGGTCATCGAGCAGGCCGGCCAGAACCTTCTCCACCGCGAGTTCACCGTGGACATGCAGGTTGGCGCCCGGGGCCCGCACCGACTTCAGGATGTGTCCGGACTCGTCCGCCACTACACCGATGGTCTTGGTGCCTCCGGCGTCCACCCCGACAATGAGAGCCACCCTAGTGTCCTGCCTCGTAAGTACGCGTCACATGCGAGTGTCGAGGCGCCCGGAGCGCAAGGCGTCGAGGAGGCCGCATATCCAGCATATGCAACG
>JAQBHL010000177.1:0-16150 GCA_032127745.1 Acidobacteriota bacterium | reverse complement strand
CCGTCTTCGCGAGGTCGGGCGCCTCCTGGGCGTGGAGCGAGGGGGCGTGGAGCGTGGCGCCAAACAGCAGGACGGACGAGAGATGGATGAGACGAGGGAATCGCATGGAAGTATCTTAGGCGGAGATCCTCAGTGCCGGTTTGATAGCGCAAAGCATGATTTCCCGCAGCGCATTTCGAGTCGCGCCCCGCTCTTGTCAATCCACTCGGCCGGCTTCCTTGCGGGCACCATCTCCAGCTCGGCCGGGTTCTCGATGGCCGCCGACGGGCAGAGGCACTGCGGGCCGCCCACGTGGGATCGATAGAGCCCGAGGCCCTTGACATACATAGTGCTGCAATGTATAAGGCTGCTATGCACACTGGAACTCGGGTTCAATAGCGGCGCGCGATGGGTGAAGTCATGGAGATCAACAAGGATCTAATCGCCGCTTCCTCGACCCCGATCGTCCTGGCGATTCTGGCCGAAGGCGACAGCTATGGCTACGCTATCCTCAAACAAGTCAGAGAGTTATCAGGAGGTCGCATGGAGTGGACGGACGGGATGCTCTACCCCGTTCTGCATCGGCTCGAACGACTCGGCCACGTCGAGGCGCGGTGGGAAGCGGCCGAGTCCGGTCGCCGGCGAAAGTACTACCGGATCACACCCGGGGGCAGGGCTCAGCTCGCCGAGGAACGCAGGCAGTGGCAGGCGGTGGACGCGACGCTTCACGGTATCTGGGGGTCGCTCTCCTTTTCCGTCCCGTCCTCAGCCGGACTCATTGCGCAGGGAGCCTGAACCATGGCCACTTCAGATCATCCGGGACTGCTCGAGGAGCAGATCGACCAATGGCGAAGCTACCTCCGCCGCCGGCAGGCCATCCACTCCGTCGACGTGGCCGAACTCGAAGACCATCTGCGTGAGCAGGTCGCGGGCCTCATGGAAGGCGGGCTCGCCACCGATGAAGCGTTTCTGGTGGCGGTGAAGCGGATGGGCGCCCTTGACGCCCTCTCACGAGAGTTTGCGCTCGAGCACTCGGAGCGCCTCTGGAAGCAGCTCGTGGCTGTTCCCGGAGGTAGTGGCGAGCCGCAGGCGGCGCGAACGGACGCCGTCGTAGCCTTCTCCCTGGCCGTGGCGGCAGCCCTGCTCATCAAGCTGCCGGTGCTCTTCGGGATCTACCCGGAGAATGACGCCGGCTTCTACCTCCACAACGTCCCCCTCTTCGTGCTGCCCCTTCTGACCGGCTATTTCGTCTGGAAGCGGCAGCTCGACCCCCGCCTGTTCCGCTGGCTGGCCGGGGCTTTCATCGCGGCCGGTGTCTTCGCCAACCTCTATCCCTGGGTGCCGCACGGCTCTACCGAAACGCTTTCAGTGCTGCACCTGCCGATGGCGCTCTGGTTCGTGGTCGGCATCGCGTACGCAGGCTCCCGCTGGCGCCAGGTGGCGGGGCGCATGGACTTCATTCGATTCTCGGGAGAGTTGTTCATCTACTACGTGCTGATCGCGCTGGGCGGCGGCGTCTTCACGGGGTTCACGCTGATGATCTTCAGGGCCATCGGGATCAATGTCGAGCCCTTCGTCGAGTCGTGGTTGCTGCCGTGCGGCGCGGCGGGGGCCGTCCTGGTCGGCTCGTGGCTGGTGGAAGCGAAGCAAAGCGTGGTCGAGAACATGGCGCCGGTGCTGACGCACCTCTTCACCCCTCTCTTCGCGGCCATGCTGGTCACGTTTCTCGGAACCCTGCTGTGGACCGGACGCGGAGTGGGCATCGAGCGTGGCGTCCTCATCGGCTTCGATCTGCTCCTGGCCCTGGTCCTGGCCCTGCTGCTCTATTCGATATCGGCTCGCGACCCCCGATCACCGGCCGGCGCCTTCGACATGGTGCAGGTCGTTCTGGTGATCAGCGCGCTCCTGGCCGATGTGGTTGCGCTCTCGGCCATTGCCGCCCGAATCTCCGAATTCGGTTTCAGCCCCAACCGGGTGGCCGCGCTGGGCGAGAACGTGATTCTCCTGATCAATCTGGCCTGGTCCGCCGTGCTCTACATCCGCTTTCTGCGCAGTCGAGGATCGTTCTCGGATGTCGAACGCTGGCAGACGAACTACCTGCCCGCCTACGTCGTGTGGGCGGCCATCGTCGTGATCGTGTTTCCGCCTCTTTTCGGATACCTCTGATTGTCGCCCACGTCGGCTTTCGGGGAAGGCAGGCAGATGCGGCTCGCCACCGGGCTGCGTTGGCTGGCCGCGGTGCTGGCCCTCCTGGCCCCGGTCGCCCTGGTCGCCTTCTCCAAGTGGCGAGAGGCGACGAAGAACGGCGGGCAGCTCGCCGCCGAACCCTTCCGCGTCGCCGGGAACCTCTATTACGTCGGCGCGAACGACGTGGCGTCCTTCCTTCTCACCGGACCCGAGGGCCACGTCCTGATCGACGGCGGGTATCCGGGAACGCCTCCGCTGATCATGGCCAGCATCGCGCAGCTCGGCTTCGACATCCGCGACGTCAAGGTGCTCCTGAACTCAGAGCCGCACTATGACCACGCCGGAGGACTGGCCGAGTTGCAGAGGGCGTCCGGGGCCGAGCTGTGGGCCAGCGAAGACAGTGCTCGGGCCATCGCGTCGGGGGGGGACGACCCCAGCGCCACCTTTCTCCCCATGAAGATCTTCGTCTGGGTCGGGCTCACCAGGTACCCGGCCGCCCGCGTCGACCACCGTTTCCAGGACGGCGAAACGATCCGCCTCGGGCCGATCCAGCTCACCGCTCACATCACGGGGGGCCACACGCGCGGCTGCACCTCGTGGTCGTTCGCGGTCCATGAGGGTGAGAGGGAGTTGAATGTCGTGAGTGCCTGCAGCTTCACCTTGTTGCCCGGCATGTCGCTGGTCGAGCCGGAGAACTATCCGGGGATCCGGGCCGACTTCCAGCGCAGTTTCAGAGTTCTGCGGAGCCTGCCCGTCGACATCTGGGTGACCTCACACGCCAGAGCGTTCGGCAGGTACCGCAAATTTCTCGAACGCGCCAGGGCCGAAGATCCGGTGGACCCGTTCATCGACCGGGATGGGTACCTCAGCTACATCGACAGCGCGGAGGTGAGATTCCGCAAGCTCCTTGCGGACCAGCAGGCCCACCCCTAGTGTCCGGTGAGTGGCCGGCCCGGCCCTTCTATTCGGCGGCCCGGCGGAAATGCATGAACCAGTTCGTCTCCCAGGTGGCGCCCTGATCGGCGGAGAACGCCTGCTGCCAGGAGGGATGAAGTGGATCCCGCTTGTCCCAGCGGAATGTCACCGTGACGAGCTTTCCCTCGTGAGTGTCCTCGCCCTCGAAGGTTCCGGTCGGGCCATCAAAGGAGCCGGCCACGGGAGGAAAAAGCCGCGCCCCGCCGCTGTCGATCCAGTAGATCCTCCAGAGATTGTCGGCCCTGTCGAACAGGCGCATCGACACGCCCTCGAAGAAAGGCTCACCCTCGGTGCGGCATTGATCGATGTTGCCGAGTCCGCCGAGGATGGGCGCCATCACAAAGGGGGTTTCGAACTCGAGCCATTCCGTCGAACCCACCAAACGTTCGCGCAATCTTCGATGCCGAATGATCCATTCGCCTTCGAGGAAGTCGAAGTCGCGCGCGCCTTGGGGCCACGAAGCGCGCACTTCGTCGGGGATGTCGAAGAAGGTCATCGCGGGTTGGCTGCAGGCGGCTTCAAGTCTCGTGGCTCAATTCGGTTCATTCTCTCTCCTTGACTTGCGGCGGCTTCGCGGATGCTGGTGAGCGCGTTCATCTCATGGATCTCCGCCATCTCCAGCCGGCCCGCGATCAGCCGCGCCGCGCGCCACCGGGGGCACATAGCCCAGCAGTCCCTCGGGCTTCCACCGTATCACTCGCCCCTCTTCCGCGCTCATGTAGCAGGCCATGAGCAGTTCGGTCACCTCGCGGCCGGCATGGACTTCATTCGATTCTTGGGGGAGTTGTTCACGAGGTTGTTCACCCCTTCTGGAGAGCTTGAGCAGGGCGGTTCAGGGTATCTTCATGTGAAAAGGACGAATTTCATGGACACATCCCGACTGATCTCTGCCGTCCTGCTCGCGACCACAGGCGCCGTCACCTCCGCACAGCCAGGCGCTCCAGCGTCGAACGTCGTTCTGCTGGCGCCCGACCGCGTATTCACTGGGAGCGAGGACGCCGCTCACGACGGGTGGGTGGTGCTGGTTCGGGGTGACCGAATCGCCGCGGTCGGTCCGCGCGCGCAGGTCAGCGTTCCCTCGGGCACGCAGACGGTCACGCTGCCCGGCATGACCCTCCTGCCGGGGTTCATCGAGGGACACACGCACCTCTTCCTGCACCCGTACGACGAGGCCGCCTGGAACGACCAGGTGCTCAAGGAGCCGCTGAGCCTGCGCACCGCCCGCGCCGTGAATCACGCGCAGGCCACCCTGCAGGCGGGTTTCACCACGGCGCGTGACCTCGGCACGGAAGGCGCCGGCTACGCGGACGCCGGCCTCAAGCAGGCGATCGAGGAGGGCATCATCCCGGGGCCCCGGCTGCTGATCTCCTCGCGCGCCATCGTGGCGACGGGAAGCTATGGACCGAAAGGGTACGCACCCGAGTTCCGCGTACCGCAGGGCGCGGAGGAGGCCGACGGAGTCGAGGGACTCACCCGCGCGGCGCGCGACCAGATCGGGCACGGCGCCGACTGGATCAAGGTCTACGCCGACTACCGCTGGGGTCAAAACGGCGAGACGCAGCCGACCTTCTCGGAGGCCGAGTTGCGCACCCTCGTGGAGGTCGCCGACTCGAGCGGACGCAAGGTGGTGGCCCACGCGTCCACCGAGGAGGGGATGCGGCGCGCGATCCTGGCCGGTGTCGCCACCATCGAGCACGGCGACGGCGGTACCGAGGCGATATGGCGTTTGATGGCCGAGCGGAAGATCGGCTACTGCCCCACGCTTGCGGCCGTGGAGGCCACGGCGCGCTACGCCGGTTGGAAAGAGGGCTCTCCACCGACCGCGCGAATGCTGCAGAAGCGAGCCGGTCTCACCGCGGCAGTCGCGGCGGGCGTCCCGATCTGCGTGGGCGGCGACACGGGCGTCTATTCCCACGGGACCAACGCGTGGGAGATCGAGCTGCTGGTCGGAGCGGGAATGAGCGCACCGTCGGCTCTGCGCTCGGCCACCAGCGTCAACGCGCGCATCCTCGGTCTCGATGACCGGCTCGGCGCGGTGCGCGAGGGTCTCCTTGCCGACCTGGTGGCGGTCTCCGGCGACCCGACACGCGACATCGCGCGCGTCCGCGACGTCCGCTTCGTGATGCAGGGGGGGCGCATCGTTCGCTCGCCCTGACCGGAATGGCGCGGCCCCGCCGTGCCAGACACGCCTCCGACCCATGGTCCTTCTGGTCCTTCCTCCAGACCGAACGCACGCCCCCCCCAGGAGCGAGCCTGATGGCAGGTAATGGATCCTGGTGGAAGGCCGTGCCGAGGCGGAGTCTTCCCATCCTGACCATCGGTCCACTGCCATCTGATGCGAGTTAAGGAGTCCTAAACCCGCACCCAGCGATTCGTTCGGGCCGCTTCTTCCATGGCGGCCAGAACCTGCTGATTCGCAAAGCCATCGGCGAAGCTCGGTCGCGGGACCTTGTGGTCGGCAATTGCCTCCAGCAGGTCGTAGATGGTGTGGACAAACGTGTGCTCGTATCCCAGCGCATGGCCGGCCGGCCACCACGCCCTCACGTAGGGATGATGTTCGGCCTCCGTGGCCAGCACGGTCCGGAATCCCTGCACTTCACCCGGGTCGGAGCGGAAGAAGACCTGGAGTTCGTTGAGCCGTTCAAGATCGAAGGCGAGACTGCCGAGGCTGCCGTTGATTTCGAAGCGGTTGTAGTTTTTCCGCCCCGGAGCCATGCGCGTGGCCTCGATCGTTCCCAGCGCGCCGTCTTTGAATCGCACCACGGCAGCCGAGGCGTCGTCCACCGTGACCTTGCCTTTCTTCTTCGGCTGGCCTTCAAGTGGGCGTTCCTTCACGAAGGTTTCGAGGGCCGCGGTCACTTCGGAGATCTCACCGACCAGGAAACGCGCGAGGTCTATGGAGTGGGCGGCGAGATCGCCGAGGGCTCCCGAGCCCGCCACCTTCTTCTGCAGCCGCCACACCAGCGGGAAATCGGGATCGACGATCCAGTCTTGAAGGTACGTGCCGCGATAGTGATAGATCCGGCCGAGACGGCCCTCGTCGATGATCCGTTTCGCCAGCATCACCGCGGGGGCGCGCCGGTAGTTGTGGCAGACCATGTGAACGACGCCAGCCTTGGTCACCGCCTTCAGCATCGCCTTCGCTTCGGCGAGGGTGTTGGCGAGGGGTTTCTCGCAAAGGACGGCTTTCCCCGCCCTGGCCGCGGCCATGGCGATCTCGGCGTGCGAGTCGCCCGGGGTGCTGACGTCCACGAGGCCGATGTCCTCGCGGTTCACCACCTCGCGCCAGTCCGTGGCCGATTCCTCAAAACCCAGGCGCGCCGCCGCCGCCTCAACCGCAGAAGCGTTCCGGCCGCAAAGGACCTTCAGGCGGGGCACCAGCCGCGGCTCGAAGAAGTGCCGGACCTGACGGTACGCGTTACTGTGGGCGCGACCCATGAAGTTGTAGCCGATGAGCGCGACACCGATTTCTTTCATGGCTCTTCCTGGCGTCCTGCGTTTGGAATTCCGAGCGCCCACAACACCGCGACGCGCTCTCAACGTCCCTTCGAATCGCACTCACGCGGCGGCAGGTTCTCCGTCGTGACGCGTTCGTTGACCAGGCGCATCTCCGTCCCGAAGGTCATCAGCGCGCGATCGATGAAGATCTCGGTTCTCTTGAACGCCCAGAACTTTTGCAGGATGGGCCAGCCGGCGTTCAGGGCATCGGTGACTTGCGCCGGCGAGGCGCTCGGAATCGCGGTCGCGAGGTGCGAGCGATAGTCCTCGAACCAGAGGGTTCGCAGATCCTGGTCTTTCGTGACCGCTATTCCGAGATTGTTCCGATCGATGTTTCTCGTATCGGCGATGGCGGGCGCCTTGAAGAAAGGAGTCGCGCCGAGCATCTTGTCGACTCTTTCCATCCGCAGATCCGGGCCGTCTCCGAAAAGCGAATACTGCAGGTTCAGTCGCTTTCCCTCGCTGATCATGTCCTGAACCGTGAACGTCGAGCTCCGATTGGAGAACTGGCGGTCCTCGAGGACGAGACCCACGCGGCCGGCCCCCAAGGTCTCGGGAGGAGTTTCGAACAGGATCTTCGTTGCCGCTTCAAGGAAGGTCTGAAAGGCTCCGTCGGCGGCTTCGGAGGACGGACTCTCGACGTAGGCCAGAAGCGTACCGATCAGGGCCGCATCCGATGTCGGCGTAAGAACCGCCGCGCGAGCCCCGGCCGGGACCGTCGCGCGGGGGCGTTTCGCGCTGCTCGCCGGCTTCGCGGCGTTCGCGCTGCCCAGTCCGTCGGTCAGATCCTCGAGCGTTCGCTCGCCGATCGCGAAGGCGCCGCGCTCGATCGATCTGAAGAATGCCGCCTTCCCGAGAGACAGAAGACTGTCGCCCGGCCGACAGGGCTGGGCCGGCTGCGCGGCGGCCCCATGGCTCAGGACCAGGGCAACAACAATCCCGCGCAGGGCCGGCGGCGCGCGCCGCGAGAGTGGAGTGCTTCGAGCCATCAAAGGGACTCTCTCACAACCGCTCCGCCGGATCAGCGATGTCGATTGTCTTTGAAATCCTGAGCACTCCTTCGGCGACCTGGACTCACGCCATCTTGGAGTGTGGCGTCACTCACTCAGGCACAACTGCAGGCGGCGGAGACCGCCGCGGCGGGAACCGCGCTTCCGATCCCGTGTTCTGAGAAGTCTGGGATCGGTTTCGGGTACGGGACAGGAAACGGAGTCGGAGTCCTGTTCGGAGTCGGGCCCGCCGGTTGGGCATAGACTGACCTCGAACAGGAGGTTTCATGAGCGGCACGGACGGTGGACGACTCACCACGGTCAAGGTCCCGGCGCTGTTCGAGGCGCCGTTCCTGCGGGCCCAGGAGTACGTGCAGCGTTACTTCGCTGAGAGGGTGGTGAACCCGGACACCGCCACCATCTCCATCGCGGGCGAGCGCTACGTTCTGCTGCGCGCGGCCTCGCTCTCGGTCGAGTTCATCGAACTGGTGACGAAGCTCTACCAGGACCAGGGCGAAGCCGAGGCCCGAAGCGTCGCCCACAACCTGCTGTTTGATCTTGCCCACGCCCTCGGTCGAGCCGACGCCAGGGCCTTCCAGGCCAAGATGGGCGTCTCCGACCCGATCGAGCGGCTCTCGGCCGGTCCGATCCACTTCGCGTTCTCGGGCATGGCCTTCGTCGACATCTCGCCCGAGTCGCGGCCGTCGCCCGACGAGGACTACTTCCTCATCTATGACCACCCTTTCTCGTTCGAGTCGCACTCGTGGATGGCCAAGGGCAGGAAGAGCGAAGTGCCGGTGTGTGTGATGAACGCGGGCTACTCCTCCGGCTGGTGCGAGGAGAGCTTCGGGCTGAGGCTGGTGGCGGTCGAGGTCGAGTGCTGTGCCGCGGGCGGCGAGCATTGCCGTTTCATCATGGCGCCGCCCTCGCGGATCGAGACCCACCTCCTGCGGTTCTCGCCGCGCCCGGCCGGCAAGGGCGGTGATGGCCACCCCGCCCCGGTGGTGCCGGAATTCTTCCAGCGCAAACGGCTCGAGGCAGATCTGCGCGAGGCCAACGAGCGGCTCGAAAATCGGGTGCGGCAGCGCACCGAGGAACTCGAGCTCGCCACCGAGCAGGCTCGCCATCAGGCGCTGCACGACGCCCTCACGGGGCTGCCGAACCGGGTGCTGCTCCTCGACCGCCTGGAGCAGGCGATCCTCAACATGCAGCGCCAGCACGAGGGTTTCTCGCTCCTGGTGCTCGACCTCGACGGCTTCAAGGAGGTCAACGACACCTACGGCCACCACGTCGGCGATGTGGTGCTGGCCAGGGTCGGCACCCGCCTGCGCGCCCAGCTGCGCGACAGCGACACCATCGCGCGCATCGGCGGCGACGAGTTCGCGGTGCTGATCCACGGCGTGAGCAGTGCCGGCGACGCCGAGCGGGTCGCGGCCAGCCTGCTGGGGGCGCTCGGCCAGGCGATCGTGGTGGAAGAGGAACCGATCGTGGTCGGGGCCAGCATCGGCATCGTCCATTGCCCGGCGCATGGCGCTGACCCCGCCACCCTGCTGCGTCGCGCCGACGCCGCGATGTACGAGGCCAAGTCCGCGCGAGCCGGCGTGCGCTGCTACCAGTCGGCCATGGATCAGCAGTCGCCGGCGCGGATGCAGCTGATCGCCGAGCTGCGCGCCGGCATCGACGACCGCCATATGGTTTTGCATTACCAGCCGCAGGTCGCGATGTTGGACGGTGGGGTCGTGCGGGTCGAGGCGCTGCTGCGATGGCGCCGCGACAATGGCGTGCTGCTGCCGCCCCACGATTTCCTGCCCCTGATCGAGTCCTCCGAGCTGCTGGACCGGATCACGCGTTTCGTGATGGACAAGGCACTTCGCGATTGCGCCGCCTGGCGCGAGGCGGGGTTCACGCTCGGGGTCGCGATCAACCTCGCTCCACGCAATGTGCGCGACCGGGAACTGCCGGCCGCGGTGGCGCAGGCACTCGCCCGGTATGGCCTGCCGGCCGAAACGCTCACCCTGGAGATTACCGAGAGCGGCGTGTTTGGCGACGCCGCCCTGACCGCCGAGGTCTGTCGCGCGCTGCGCGAGACGGGCGTGGGGCTCTCGGTCGACGATTTCGGGACCGGTCACTCGTCGTTGATGCACCTCAAGCACCTGCCGTTCACCGAGCTGAAGGTGGACCGCGTCTTCACCGCCGGCTTGCTCAGCGACGAGCACGATGCCGCGATCGTCCGGTCCATCATCGATCTCGGTCACCAGCTTGGCCGCACCATCGTGGCCGAGGGCGTCGAGAGCCAGGAGGTGGCCGACGGCCTGCGGGCGAAAGGCTGCGACCTGCTGCAGGGCTTCCATATCTCTCGTCCGCTCGCCGAGCCCGCGCTGCGCGAGTGGCTGCGCGCCTATTCGCCCTGAGTCAGGGTCGGCACGTGTGCCGCGACCGGAGCGGCATCGGCGTCGGGTTCAGGCGTGTTCGTGTTCGGATCTGCCCGGGGCCCCGAGGCCCCGGGCCCGCCCACGGTTTCGCCAACGGCTCAGGCGCGTGGGTATCCATTAGGTGAGGAGTGAGGATCGTACCGGTTGGAGGGCGTCGGCTCAGACATCGTTCCTTCATTCCAAGGGACCTGATGCGGCATGTTGGGCGCGGCACCGACTTCCGAGCCCGATCTGCAAGAATCGACCAGGGTTGCGCGTCTTGCCCATGAAACCAGGCAGAAACTGTCCCAAAAAGGAAGGAAATCCATGAATAAGAAAGCCACCGCCGTCGTTCTCGCTCTGTCCCAGGCCACTTTGGCCGGGCAAATCACGTCATCCGGCGACAACCGGACTTCGGTCGCGGTGACGGTCTACAACGACGGCCGCGGCCTGGTCCGCGAGGAAAGGAACATCGACCTCGCCGCCGGGGTGAACGAAGTCTGGTTCATGGATGTGGCCCAGCAGATCCAGGCCCCGACCGTCCGGGTGGCGCCCATCCAGGGCGGGCCGTTCAATGTGCTCGAACAGAACTACGAATACGATCTGCTCTCGCCCGCCAAGCTCCTCGACAAGTTCGTGGGGCAGACCATCACCCTGGTCGGGCAGAAGATGATGAACAACTCCACGGTGGAGGAGTCGTTCGAGGCCAAGCTGCTGTCGAACAACGCGGGTACGGTCTGGGAGATCGACGGCAAGATCGTGGTGAATCCGCCCTACTCGCGCATGATCTTTCCCAACGTTCCGGACAACTTGATCGCCAAGCCGACCCTGGTGTGGCAGATCGAGGCGGCCCGGGCGGGGAAACGGAAGATCGAGGCCTCGTACATTACCGGCGGGATGCAGTGGAGCGCTGACTACGTGCTCTCGCTCGATCCCACCGAAGAGCTTGCCGGGCTTCAGGGTTGGGTGACCATCAACAACAACTCCGGAGCGTCCTACAACGACGCGAAGTTGAAGCTGGTGGCGGGCGATGTCCACAAGGCCCAGCAGTTTCAGCCCCAGGCCGTCGGTCGCGCCCGCATGGTGGCCGAGATGGCCATGTCCAAGGAGAATTTCGCCGAGGAGAGCCTCTTCGAATATCACCTCTATACCCTCGACCGCCCTTCGACGATCAAGAACGCCCAGACCAAGCAGATCCAGCTCCTCCAGGCCGAGGGTATCCGCATTACCAAGGACTACGTCCTGAACGGGGGCGTGCGGTATTTCCAGTCGGTCTGGTCCGGCCCGCCCTCCAAGGAGAAGGTCGCGGTCTTCATCGGGTTCAAGAACACCGAAGCGACTCCGGGCCTCGGGCAGCCCATGCCGAAGGGGATCGTCCGGGTCTTCAAGAAGGACCGTTCGGGCTCGCCTCAGCTGATCGGCGAAGACAACATCGACCACACCCCGCGCAACGAGGAGGTCAAGCTGGAGCTGGGCAACGCCTTCGACATCGTGGCCGAACGCCGCCAGACCGCTTTCCGGCATCTGAACAACCTCCCCGGAGCGGTGTACGAGTCGGCCCACCAGATCAAGATTCGTAATCAGAAGGACACCCCGGTCACGGTTCGCGTGGTCGAGCCGATGGGCGGCGAGTGGACGATGATCGAGACCTCGCTTCCCAATGAAAAGACGGCCGCCTTCGAGTCGCAGTGGCAGGTGCCCGTGCCGGCCGGTGGCGAAACCGTCCTCACCTACCGCGTTCGCGTGAAGTACTGAGGACGCCATGAGCAGGAAAGCCACCGCCGTTCTTCTCGCCATTACCCAGGCCGGATTCGCCGGCCAGGTCACCTCCAGCGGCGACAACCGGACCTCCGTCGCGGTCACGGTGTACAACGACGGTCGAGGCCTGATCCGCGAGGAGCGGGATCTCGACCTCGCGGCCGGGGTGAGCGAAATCCGCTTCATGGACGTGGCCCAGCAGATCCAGGCTCCCACCGTCCGGGTGGCCGCCATCGAGGGCGCGCCGTTCCGGGTCCTCGAACAGAACTACGAATACGACCTGCTCTCGCCCGCCAAGCTCCTCGATAAGTTCGTGGGTCAGACCATCACCCTGGTGCAGCAGAAGATGGCGAACAACTCGACCGTGGAGGAGTCGGTCGAGGCGAAGCTGCTGTCGAACAACGCCGGCACGGTGTGGGAAATCGACGGCAAGATCGTGGTGAACCCGCCCTACTCGCGCATGGTCTTTCCAAACGTCCCCGACAACCTGATCGCCAAGCCGACCCTGGTGTGGCAAATAGAAGCGTCCCGGGCGGGGAAGCGGAAGATCGAGGCCTCGTACATCACCGGGGGCATGCAATGGAGCGCCGACTACGTGCTGTCTCTCGATCCCACCGAGGAGCTGGCCGGGCTCCAGGGATGGGTGACCATCAACAACAATTCCGGCGCGTCCTACAGCGACGCGAAGCTGAAACTGGTGGCGGGCGATGTGCACAAGGCTCAGCCTCCCCCTCGCCGGGAGTTCAAGGATGACCTGCGCCGCGACACGCCGATGGCGGCCTCGGCCATTCCCTTCCAGGAGGAATCCCTCTTCGAGTATCACCTGTACACGCTCGATCGGCCGTCCACGATCAAGAATGCGCAGACCAAACAGATCCAGCTCCTTCAGGCCGAGGGCATCGGCATCACCAAGGACTACGTCTTGAACGGCGGAACGCAATATTTCCAGTCCGTCTGGGCGGGGCCGCCGACCAGGGAGAAGGTTGCGGTCTTCATCGGCTTCAAGAATACGGAAGCCACGCCCGGACTCGGCCAGCCCATGCCCAAAGGCATCATCCGCGTGTTCAAGAAGGATCGATCGGGCTCGCCGCAGCTGATCGGCGAAGACAATATCGATCACACCCCGCGCAACGAGGAGGTCAAGCTCGAACTCGGCAACGCCTTCGACATCGTGGCCGAGCGGCGGCAGACCGATTTCAGGCATCTGTCCAACCTGCCGGGGACGGTTTTCGTATCCGCCCACGAGATCAGGATCCGCAACCAGAAGGACACGCCGGTTACGGTGCGCGTGGTCGAGCCGCTGGGCGGGGACTGGACCATGCTCGAAACCTCGCTCCCAAACCGGAAGACCACCGCCTTCGAGTCGCAGTGGCAGGTAGAGGTGCCCGCCGGCGGTGAGACCGTCCTCACCTACCGCGTGAGAGTGAAGTACTAGCCCGAAACCCGCACCGTCATCGCGAAAGGCTCACGGACGATGTCCGTCGCCAGAGCGAGAAACCTCACCTCGCTCACCCATGGGACCAGGCTCCATCCTCTTCCAGGAGCGTAGACCAAAAGCCTGAAATGAAGCATTCCTGAACAAGCTTCTCAACAAGGACCCATCGTTCCACCGTGGAGCGCGCAGCCTGGCCAGCGCGAAGCCTCCCCGGGGGACTGAAGCGATCTCGGCGGCGCCCGGCGTCCCGCGACCGGCCGGCGCGTTGACAGCCCCCGCTCCCGCGTCTACAGTCGGCGCAATCGCAAGATCCGCATCGCAAGCAGGACTTGCAGGGCATGCCACATGGACCCACTCAACCGACGCAATTTCATCAAGGGCGTAATCGCGGCCGGCGCGGCCGCGTCGTCGGCCGCCTATCTCTTCCGGGCGCCCGGGGCGGTCCTCGGTCAGTCAGCCGCAGGGTCGGTCGAGCGGCTCATCACCCTCACCGTCAACGGACAGGCCCGCCGGGTGGACGTCATGAAGCAGGAAACCCTGGCCATGACCCTGCGCTACAAGCTCGGCCTCACCGGCACCAAGCTCGGGTGCGACCGGGCCGAGTGCGGGGCCTGCACGGTTCTCCTCGATGATGTTCCGCATTACTCCTGCTCCGTCCTCACCCACACCGTGCGCGCGCGCAAGGTCGTCACCATCGAGGGCCTGGCCAGCCCGGGCGGGGAACTGCACCCGGTGCAACGCGGGGTGGTGGACGAGCAGGGATTTCAGTGCGCTTTCTGCATGCCGGGCTTCGTGATGGCGGCGGTCGGTTTCCTGAAGCAGAACCCGAATCCCACCCGGGCGGAACTGGCCCACGGGGTGTCGGGGAATCTGTGCCGGTGTCAGGACTACGACAAGATCCTCACCGCCCTGATGAAGGGCGCGGAGCGGATGCGGGGGATGGCCTAGTGGCGGCCCGCAAGCTCGTCGGGGCCAACTACACTCCCCTCGACCACGAGGCCAAGGTCACCGGCCGGGCGAAGTACGCCGAGGACTTCCGGGCCGAGGGCATGCTCTTCGCGAAGCTCCTCCTGAGCCCCATGCCGCACGCGCGGGTGCGGCACATCGATGCGACCGCCGCCCTGGCCCTGCCGGGGGTGAAGGCGATTCTCACCGCCGACGATGTGCCGGATCAGAACGGGGACGAAAAGGCGCTCACCAACGAGCCGTTCTACGCGGGCGAGCCCATCCTGGCCGTGGCCGCGGTCGACGAAGCGACGGCGGCCGAGGCGGTGGAGCGGATCCAGCTCGATCTCGAACCCCTGCCCTTCACCGTAGACCCTCTTGAAAGCCTTCGCCCCGGCACGCCGAGCGCCCGGCTCGACGGCAACGTCTGGAGTGCGCCGGGCGCGCGCACGGCCGGAGGTCCGCCTCCCCCCAACACCCGGGAGACGCTCAAGTGGACGAAGGATGACTTCGCCGCGGCTGAATCGGGCCATCTTCCCAAGGGGAAGCACGTTGAGGAGTGGGCCTTCGGCGACCTCGATGCCGGGTTTGCAGGCGCGGCCCTCGTCCTCGACGAGACCTTCGTGGTGAATTCGACCGGGCATCACCCCATGGAAACGCGCAGCGCCATGGCCTACTGGCAAAACGGAAAGCTCTTTCTGCATGCCTCGACCCAGAGCCTGGCGCGCACCGTGGCCAATATCGCTCGCTGGGTGGGGATAGAGCCCAAGGACGTCGTGCTCATCTGCGAGTACACGGGCGGAGGTTTTGGAAGCAAGGGCAGCGGCGCCGTCTCCATGGCCATCCCGGCCCTGCTCTCGAAGAAGGCCAATGCCCCGGTGATGATGCGGATCAGCCGCGAAGAGGAGAGCTACATCGGCCGTGCCCGCACCAACATGACCGGCCGTGCCCGGGTGGGCTTTGCGAAGGACGGGCGCATCACCGCCCTCGACCTTTTCATCGTCCAGGATTCGGGAGCGTACGGGCCCATGGGCGACTTTCGCTCCGCCAGCAACGCGGCCTCCCTCATCTACCAGCCCGCGGCCATGCGCGTGCGCGCGGTCAACGTTCTCACTAACACGCCGCCCCGCACTCAGCAGCGTTCGCCCGGACCGATGCAGGCGAACGGCATCATGGAGCCGATACTGACCAAGGCCGCGAAGGAGCTGGGCATCGACCAGGTGGCGCTCCGTCGGCTCAACTCGCCCGCGGGCAAGGCCAACTACGGACCGCCCCAGCCGGACGGCGGGCGGCGATATATCACCAGTGCCTTCGTGAAGGAAGCCCTCGACCGCGGGGCCGAGCTCTTCAAATGGGACGAGCGCAAGGCGCGCAGCGGCCAGCGTCGCGGTTCGAAAGTGCGGGGCATCGGGGTGGCGGTGGGTCCGCACGGGTCCGGGTCGGTGGGCTACGACAGCATCATGACCCTCCGCCCGGACGGGAAGCTGTATGTGCAGTCCGGGGTCGGGAACCTCGGCACCCACTCCATGCAGGATCTCGCCCGGGTGGCCGCCGACATCCTGGTCATGCCGTGGGAGAAGGTCGAGGTCATCTGGGGCAACACCGGCAAGCACGTGCCCTGGAGCTGCATGTCGGTGGGCAGCCAGACCACGCATGCCATGACCCGCGCCAATTACGCCGGCGCCCAGGACGCCAAACGGAAGCTTCAAGAGATCGCGGCGAAGGATCTGGGCGGCTCGCCCGACGACTACGAACTCGGCGGTGAGCGCGTCCATCGGCGCGGCAATCGAGGCAGGGGGCTCAGCTATGCCCAGGCCGCGAGGCGGGCGATCGCCCTCGGCGGCAAATTCGATGGCCACGTGGTGCCGGAAGATGTCAACCCTATGACCAAGACCTCGGCCGAGGGTCTGGTGGGCCTCGGTCTGATGGGCGTGGCCAGGGACAACCACCCGCGCGACGGCGACACCTATTCC
>JAQBHL010000176.1:0-9250 GCA_032127745.1 Acidobacteriota bacterium | reverse complement strand
ATCCACGATCACGTCGGCGTCGGGGGTCACCCCGAATTCGGTGAAGATGCTCTCGTAGTTGGGAGAGGGCCTCTTCTCGATGGGATCGGCGAGGAGCATGGCCTTGCCGCCCGCCTTCACAAAGGTCTTCACATACCCGGCGGCCTCGGGAAGAAGGTCGTTCTCGGGACCCGCCACCACCAGCACGGTGCAATCCTCCGGGACTCCCTGCGCCTGGAGCAGGACCACCTTCTTGACCTCGTACTGACTCTGGGTCATGGCGTTCTTGACTCCCGAATAGCCATGTTCGGACGGGTCATCGATGTCGCGCTCCCCTTCACCGGCCGCGAAGCAGATGGTCTTCTTCACGTCGCGGGTGAGTTTGAGGATGGCGTTGGTGATGTCCTCTTCGCCGTCCTGGGTGATCTTTTCGCGTCGCTCTCCCAGAGTCACCACGATGGTGGGGAGCTGAGTCACGTCGAGGGCCCTGGTCTTGGCGGGTTCCTTCAGGGGATCCACGTATTCGAGCTTGACCCGAGGCGATGCGCCCTGGTACTCGCGCAGCACGTCCCGGGCGGTGGGGGCCGAGATGGCGTTTCGTTGCACGTAGGTCAGGGTGACGTCGCTCTGGAGCGCTCCGAGAATCTTCCGGGTCTGTTCGGAGAGCGAGAAGCGCTGCTCCTTCGAGACGTCGAGACGCTGGGGATAGCGGTTGGCCAGCCAGTTGAGGCCGCCCAGGATTGCGGCCACCAGGATCACGTACACGAGGCTGTTCGATCCGTGCTTCAGCCGGCGAGCGCCCAGCGATCTCATGGCGTCGGGGATGCGCGCGGCCAGGCCGATCAGGATCAGGGCCAGGCCGGCCGCGGTGAACCATTCGGACTTGAGGCCCTCGGGCAGGGCGCGGCCGGTCCGCGCGAACCAGGTATTGACGATCAGGACGAGGAATCCGCAGACGGAGACGAAGTCGGTGGCTTTCATCTGGCTACTCCCTCCACCTTCGGCTCTCGACCGACTGTTGGGTGAGGAACAGTCCGAAGCCTATGAAAGAGAGGTAGAAGACGAGGTCCTTGGTATCGAGCACGCCCTTCACCATGTCGTCCATGTGATTGGTGACCCCCAGGTAGGCGAGGACCTTGACCGGATCGGAAGACATCGGATTGTCGAGCCAGGACAAGGTCCAGATGGCGAGGAAGAGGCAGAAGGAGAGAATTCCGGCCACGATCTGGTTTCGGGTCAGGGTCGAAAGAAAACCGCCGAGGGCGATGAAGCATGAGCCCATCAGGAGCAGAGCCAGAGCGCCGGTGAGCACCGGCTTCCACTCGGGGCGCGGTTCCGCGAAGTAGAACACGACTGCGAAGTTCAGCAACGAGGTGGCGATCATGAGCGCGTACACGCTCACCGCCCCGAAAAACTTGCCCAGGACGATCTGCCAGTCGGTGATCGGCGAGGTGGCGAGGAGTTCCCAGGTCCCCTGCCGCTGCTCTTCCGCGAACAGCCGCATGGTCAGCATGGGGGCGATGAACAGGGCGACCACGGCCATGTTCATCAGCGTGGGTCTGAAGATCCACTCATTGATGTTTGGTTTGGGTGGGCCGCCCATGCCGCCGCCGGGGTTCATGGAAGCTTCCAGGAAGTAGGTCAGGGCAAACTGAAAAAAAACCGCGAACAGGACGTTCCAGGTGAACAGAGCGGCGTAGGCGATGGGCGATCCGAAGTAGTGCTGCCACTCCTTCCGGACGATGGCGCCAATGTTGGTGAACGTCGACATCAATGGGTCTCCTCGGGTTCGATCGGTTCGACGGCGGGCAGTTCCGCGGCGCGGGGGGGCTGGGGCTCGCTGGCCGCGCCGGGGGTGAAGCTTTGGGCTGGAGCCGCCTCCGAGATCATTTCCGCGTCCTGGGTCGTCAGTTCGAGGAAGACGTCCTCCAGGCTCAAGGAGACCTGAGTGAGGGACAGCAGATCGATATTGGCTCGGATGATGGCCCGAGCCGTCGCGGCGCGGATATCGACGCCCGCCTCCGGCTCCAGCTCGAGAACGCTTTGGCCCGGGCTGCTACTCCGGGGATTGACGGTCACGATTCCCTCGACCCCACGCAGTGCGTCGAAGGCCAGGCGGGTGTCGGCCCGGACCTCTACCCGGATGGCCCCCTGGCTCGAGAGCCGGGCGGTGAGGTTCTGGGGAGTGTCCTCGGCCACCACCCGGCCCTTGCTGATGATGACCACGCGCTGGCACGTCATCGAGACCTCGGGCAGGATGTGGGTGGAGAGGATGATGGTGTGATCCCCTCCGAGGCTCTTGATCAGTTCCCGGGTCTCGATGATCTGCTGGGGATCGAGGCCGGCGGTGGGTTCGTCGAGAATCAGGACCGGCGGGTCGGCCAGGATGGCCTGGGCGATGCCCACCCGCTGGCGGAAGCCCTTGGACAGTCGTCCGATGATCTTGGTGCGCACCTCGCCGAGGCGTGTCTTCTCGATGGCCCGGTCGATCCGGGCCTTTCGATGGGCGGCGGGGACGCCCTTGATGCGGGCGCAGAAGTCGAGGAAGGACGTCACGTCGAGGTCGGGATAGACGGGGGGGAGTTCGGGCAGGTAGCCGACCCTTCGCTTTGCCTCCAGGGGCGATTTGAAGACATCGTGACCGGCCACCGTGACCCGGCCGGAGGTGGCGGGCAGGTAGCCGGTGAGAATGCGCATGGTGGTGGTTTTGCCCGCGCCGTTGGGGCCCAGGAAGCCCAGAATTTCTCCCTGACCCACGGTGAACGAGACTCCGGAAACAGCGTCAAAGCGTCCGTAGCTCTTTTTCAGATCCGTGACTTCAATCATGCGTGAGCATCCCCTTCTCGAGAGTTTTTGCAGAGTGGCCCTTGCGGAGACATCCCCGGATCGGGGCCCCGGCCGTCCTCACGCTACGCGCAATCTGCAGAGAACCGGTATGGTAACAAACAACGCCATGACACATCTTCAGCGCATTCGACGAAGCGGGAGGCGTTCCGGTCGGGCGCCCTTCGGCCCGTTTCTTTGGGCCTCCCTCACGTTGACCCTGGCCGGCGCTTCCTGCACCCCCCCCGATCCGAAGGCCCTCCTGCGGGTCAGCGATGTCGAAACCTACTGGGTCCTCGATCCCTCCCGCACGGAGAAGAGTTTCCTGGCCCCCGCGGTGCGCTTCACGGTGGAAAACATCTCGGATGAGACCCTGCTGGTCGTGGACGCCACCGCCGCTTTCTATCGAGAGGGGGTCCAGGATCCATGGGGATCGGGATTCTCCAGGCTGACCGAAGGGCGCAAGGATCTGGCCCCGGGGGCCCGGGTGAAAGTGACCATGAGTTCCGACGCCCGCTACACCCTGGAGGGAGAACCCGAAAACGCGTTCACCCATCCGACCTTCACATCGGTCAAGTTGAAGTTCTTCCTGAAAGTCGGAACCTCCCGGTGGGTGGAGTTCGGTGAAGCGGCGGTCGAGAATGTGATTGGCTCCAAGGACGCGCGCGAACTCATCCATCATCCGAACTAGTCCGGTCCCAAAAGGCCCCGGCCCGCCGCGGATCCACCCCCGACGCCGATGAAGAGAACGATGAAAGAGAACGATGAAGAGGACGATCCATCGGTCGAATAGCGTTCCGGCCGGTGGCGGCACGAAATCCATGGCCACGAAATCCATGGCCATGATGGGAGCGGTGGTCCGCGGCGTCGACCGGCTCTCGCCCGCCCTGGGCGCCCGGGTGGCGGCCCGGATCTTCATGAGCCCTCGCCCCGCGCGGGTCCCGGAAAGAGAACGCTCATGGCTCGAGCAGGCCCGTCCCGAGGTCTTCCCGGCCGGCGGCTTTCGACTGAAAGGTCATCGTTGGGGCGCCTCCGGCCCGCCGGTGCTTCTCGTCCACGGCTGGGAAGGACGGGGATCGCAACTCGGCGGCCTGGCTCTCACCATCGCGGAGCAGGGTTTCCAATCCATCACCATCGATCTTCCCGCTCACGGCGCGTCTCCCGGCGGGCAGACGAATCTTCTCGAGATCGCCGAATCGGTGGGCTCGATGGTGAAGCACCTCGGCGGAGTGGCGGGAATCGTGGCCCACTCGTTTGGCGCCTCCGGCACCACGGTGGCGCTCCGCGAGCCCCTGGCGGTGGGCCGGGTCGTCTATCTGGCTCCCACCGAGGACTTCGATCACTATCCCCGAATGTTCGGGCAATGGCTCGGCCTTTCCGGCCCCTTGAGCGAAAGGATGCAGCATTCGATCGAGCGCCGGCTGGGCGCCACCATGGCCGAACTCCGGGGCAGCCTCATCGCTCCCCGGATGAAGGCGCCGCTTCTCGTGATTCACGACGAGGAGGACGTGGATGTGCCGTGGAGGGATGGCAAGACGTATTCGGAACTGTGGCCGGGAGCGAGACTCCTGACCACGCGGGGCCATGGCCATCGAAGGATCCTGCGCGAGGCCGAAGTCCTGAGCGCGGTGGCACTGTTCTTCGCCGAATCGGGATTGAAGTCTCGAGGGCAGGGCCGGAATCAGGACCAGGGATTTCCAGGATCGGAGTGAACGCTTTCACCACAGGCTGCTAAGCCACTCACCCGGATAGATGAAGAAGATTCCGAAAGCGGAAAGCCGGACGGATGCCTACCCGAACGCTCCCACTCTCAGAGCGATCAGGCCGGAGAGCTCCAGGATCAAGCCGTGCGCCGCCTCGATGGGGTCAAAGGTGTGCGTGTGTTCCTCTCCATACCCCGCGGTGGCGGACCGATAGGTGGCGTCCTCCTCGTAAGAGGCATCGTCGATCTGCTGGGCGGCCACGGGGAAGATGGTCCTGAGTTCGCCGATGGCCTCCTTGATCTCCAGCCGCAACAATCGCTCCACCAGGTCGTCGAGCGAGATGTCCAGCCGGGAGGAGAAACGGGGCACCTCCATGGCCTTCAGGAAGACGAACTGGACCAGGGCCAGGCGCACGGCGTGAAGAGGCGAGACGCCCACCCTCTCCTCCTCCAGGTTTGCGGCGAGATCCGGACGCGAAAGGGCGTCCTCCAGAAGGGCGGCGTCGCGGCGCAGCGTGCGCACCAGCGCGGTGATCGAGGAGTGGTCGAACAGATCCTCCAGCACCACGGACAGACGGCGGGCCCGGTCGCGCATCGCCTCATCGGTGAGACGACCCGAAAAATCCAGCCAGTACCCTGGGGTCAGCAAGCTCACATAGGCGTCCAGGGTCGCGATATCGGAGCGCGCGCGCCCGCCCATCACCAGCGACACGATCCGACGGAGCCGCTCCGATCCGGCCAGCATCTCGGCGAAGCGGTCGGGAGACTGGTCGATGGCGGTTCCCAGACCGGCCACGGAATTCGCGAGATATCCCAGACCCTGCAACATGGCATTGTGAGGAATGGCGCGCATCTGCCCGACCGCCTCAAGCCGAGCCGCCTTGCTGCGTCCGCCCTGCCGCTTCACCGCGCGTGAACCGGTGGGGTAGAGGAAATTCCCGGCCATGGAATCCAGGAGGCGCACGTAGCCGGGATGGGCCAGCATGTGATCCTGATACTCCTTGAGGGTGAGAAAGAAATCGAGGGACCAGCCGCTGTCCTCGTACAGGGCATCCGGCTTGGTCCCGGTTTCGCCGATGCGGACGGCGAGAAAGTCGGTCAGCGCGGCCTGGGCGGAGGCGGGACTCACGAACCACAAGAAGCCATCACCGCCCTGGAAACTCACCTCGTGCTTGTGGGGCGCCGGCAGTCCGGAAAGCATGGCCCGCACGCGCTCGGGGTGCACATACAAGAAGCGGTCGACCAGACTTCGAGGGTGCGCCCCCCGGCCCACGGATTCGCCGTGTGTGTCGAAGAACAGCAATTGAACGTGTCCCAGATCGCGCGCTTTCCAGAGGCGGATCAGGCGCAGCTTGAACCTTTCAATGGCCAGGGTCGCCGCGGGCTGGCCGATGTAGCGGCCCGAATCCGAGAATCCCAGTTGCACGCAGAACCGCCCCTGCGCCTGCACGTAGGCCCGGAAGTGCGGGTTGTCCACCAGTTCCGCGATGACCCGATCGCCCCGCTGCAGACCCACCGCGGTTTCGAACAGGGGCGAGATCTCCACGTGCTTGTCGACCCCGAAAAGCCGGGCGTAGTAGAGCGCGGTCAGGAGGGTGAAGGGCGTATCGGACTCCGCCACCAGGACCCGAATCGGAGTGCGCCCGTCGAAATGCTTTTCGAACTGGGCGGCCAGCATGAACAGTCTTTTGGCCGTGGTCTGCTCCCGGGCCAGAGTCCCGTAGTGCACATTGACCGGCTTGACCCCGTCCAGCAATTCGGAAATCGCGGCCAGGTAATGACGTCGCGAGGCGCTCCGGTCCGGAGAGCGATCCAGTCCGATCTGCGGACGGATGGCGTTGTGCAACTGCACCGCGTTCAGCCGGAAGTGAATGTGGGACAGTCCAAGCCCGAGGGATCTCCACTCCGCCCGGAACATGCTGATCCGAAAAAGAACCTCTTCGTCGAGATCCATGGCCATCAGATCGAGGAGGGCCTGGTCGATGCGAAGCATCGCCGCCTCCTTGTCGGCGCGCCTGGTCATGGCCAGGCGGTTGAGCCGGCCCAGATCCTCCGGTTTCTCGCCGAGATCGAGAGCTTCCATGCCCAGAGTGAAGCAATCCCGGAAGACCTCGAGCCCAAGGGCGATCTCGGAGAGGCAGGCACCCGCCGCAGCCTTTCCGCCCTCGCCGATGTCGCGCCGGAACTCATCCAGCATGGAGATGCCGGAGAGCGCGGTGCGATAACGGAAGAGCAGGCTCTTCGACCACCCGATGTCCGTCCGGCCATCCAGATCGAAGCCGACCCAGCTGGCCACGGTCAGAAAGTTCGGCATGAGCGACCGCCATTCATCCGGATACAGCCGCCGGGCCACACGGAGGCTGATAGCGTGGATCCGCCGGATGGCCAGGCGAATGTGCCGCACCGCCACCTCGGATTGGGCCAGTTCCTCATCCAGGGTCGGTGAACGCTGCGCGTGAATCCGGAAAGAGGCGCCGCCCTCTTCCGGGTCGGTGGCCGGGTCCGTCCCACTCATCCGCTCCCTCAGCATGGCGTGAATAGCGGTCTGCGCTTTTTCGGACAGCGCGAAAGTGGGATGGGCGGTGATCACGAAGCCGGCCATCTGGGTCTCGATCTGAAGGGCGAACTGCGCGAAGGGCAGTAGCTTTCCCTCCGGCCGGGCCAGGGCTTCGATCAGGGCGGTGGCCCGCGCGTCGTTCTCCTCGGTGCTCCAGCTCTGGACCTGGCCGGCGAGCTTTGACACCCGACTGGCGAGGCACGAAGAGGCCTCCTTCCGCAAGGTGTCGCGGAGGTTCTCCAAAGTGGTGTCGCCCTGAAGCAGCGACAGAGCGGTCGCCGCGGATCGTTCCAGGAGGGTGAGGAGATCCGGGCGCGACCGTTCGTCCGCCGGTTTCCCCGGATCCTCGTCGATGGTCTTCATCTGGCTGCTCAGGTCACATCCTGGTGGCCGGCTCCGTTCAGGCGTCCGCGTTCCCGCGGGTTTGCGGGGCCACAGATCGGCCGCCCCTCGCCTGATCATAGGACACCTCGCGGATGCGATGGCCCGGGCGGCTGTCGCCCACAGCCCGTGACTCGGCTATCGTAGGCGGGAATAATCTTCAGGAGGTGCTCGTGGCCCAGCAGATCATCAGTCGCATCGGCGTCCTCTCCCTCGCGAAAATGCTGGCGGTTCTCTACGCTTTCCTGGGCCTCTTCCTTGGGGGCGTCCTGAGTCTGTTCTCTTTGATGGGCGCCGCCCTGGGCGGCGCGAGTCGGGATTCGGGCGGCGTGGTGGCCATGCTGTTCGGGGTGGGCGCCGTGATCATCCTGCCGATTGTCTACGGATGCCTTGGTTTCATTGGTGGACTGATCATGGCGGCGCTTTACAACCTGGTGGCCAAGGTCATGGGCGGGCTCGAGATCGAGCTTTCCTAGGCACCCCCCCGACGAGGCCTAACGAACTCGCGGGGCCATGCCGCCGCGGAGTTCGCGCGACTATTTGGCTCGCCGGCGGGGTGTTCCCCACTTGATCATGAGGACGGTCCCCATCGTTGAGCGGAGGCGCCAAAGTCCCGGGACCGCAGGTATGCTCGACCCGACGCGATCGTTCAAGTCCAACTCCCACACGACTCGTCCGAACCTCCGGTCCGGATCTTCGTGAGGCCCGCCCAGGCTCGCCATTGACTGATCTCACGCTCCTTCCCTCCGCCTTACGGTTCGCCTCGTTTCTCGACCGCGAGTATTGCCTCTGGATGCCCTCTCCCAGCGTGGCGTTGCTCTCGACCCTGCTCACCGGAAAAGGGAGGCCGAAGCGCTTGCTCGTGCCCGAGAACGCCCCCGCCTTCATTTCGAACATTGGCCTCATCACCGGCGCGTCCGCGATCAACGTGGGCCCCTCGGACATCGACCAGGTACTTGAGGACCTCCGGCGAACGGAGGGTCTGAGCCCCGAGCAGGTCTGGGGTGTGATCACGCATCGCGGTGGAAAGCTCTCGCCGACCGACTGGTTATCCAAGTGCGCTGCCTTCGGAATTCCGACCATCGAGTTGTCCGTGGGCAGCCTGTCCGCCCTCGCGCGCTGGGGCAATTCTCCGGCCACGTTCACGATCGTGGATCTGGATGCGGAACGGTCTTTCGCCGGGGCTCATGTGGCCGCTCTCCTGACCGACGACCGCGCGAGGGCCGCGCGGGTTCAGCGGCTGTGCCTTCCCGGCCCCGAGGCGAAAGACTACGTCTTCGAAGCCTGGCCACGCGGCCTCGCGCACGACGAGCCGGCCCTGGCGAGTCTGGTGGAGAGCGCGACGGCGCCCGGGGGTATGAAGAGGTCTCCTCCGCCCGCCCCGGGCGATTCGCCCCGTCGGCGGGAAAGCCCGAAGGCCGCTCCCGCTTCCGCCGATGACGACCGGTGGCGCGCTCGGCTCGCCGAGGCCGAGGCCCGTCACGCCGAGGCCCTTGGGGCAGCGGCGGCCCACGCCTCCTCGCTTCAATCCCAGCTCGATCAACAGCGCTCGGTCGTCGAGGCCCGTCACGCCGAAGCCCTTGGGGCAGCGGCGGCCCAGGCTTCCTCGCTTCAATCCGAGCTCGATCAACAGCGCTCGGTCGTGGAGGCCCGTCACGCCGAAGTCCTTGGGGCAGCGGCGGCCCAGGCTTCCTCGCTTCAATCCCAGCTCGATCAACAGCGCTCGGTCGCCGAGGAATGGCAGCGCCGACTCCGAGTGACCGAGAGCGGCGTCCCGGCCGATCTGCTTCGACAAAAGGGCGAATTCG
>JAQBHL010000175.1:0-30420 GCA_032127745.1 Acidobacteriota bacterium | reverse complement strand
CGGCGCGCCCGGGGGTGCGGGGGGCTGAGCACTCCCGCCCGTCTGCTCCTGCGGCCCCCCGCCTCACGATGGGTCCAGTCCAATGAATCTGGAATCGAAATCCCCATCGGGACCCATCGACAAGAAATGGGAAAGCCACCGCTTCGATATGAAGCTGGTCAATCCCGCCAACAAGCGCAAGCACACGGTCATCGTGGTCGGGACCGGTCTGGCCGGCGCTTCGGCCGCCGCTTCGATGGGCGAGCTCGGGTACAACGTCTTGTCCTTCTGCTATCAGGACTCCCCGCGACGCGCCCACTCCATCGCCGCCCAGGGCGGCATCAACGCGGCCAAGAACTACCAGAACGACGGGGACAGCGTCTTCCGCCTCTTCTACGACACGGTCAAGGGCGGCGATTTCCGCTCGCGCGAGTCGAACGTGCATCGGCTGGCCGAGATCTCGGTCAAGATCATCGACCAGTGCGTGGCCCAGGGCGTGCCCTTCGCTCGCGAGTACGGCGGCCTCCTCTCCAACCGATCGTTTGGAGGCGCCCAGGTCTCGCGCACCTTCTACGCCCGGGGCCAGACCGGCCAGCAGCTTCTGATCGGCGCCTACCAGGCCCTCGAGCGGCAGATCGCGGCGGGCACGGTGAAGGCGTACTCCCGTCACGAAATGCTGGAACTGGTGGTCATCGATGGAGTCGCGCGCGGCATCGTCACAAGGGACATGGTCACGGGCAAGATCGAATCGTGGTCGGCCGACGCGGTGGTTCTCGCCACCGGCGGCTACGGCAACGTCTTCTATCTCTCGACCAACGCCAAGGGCTGCAACACCACCGCCATCTGGCGCGCCTACAAGAAGGGCGCTGCTTTCGCGAACCCCTGCTACACCCAGATCCACCCCACCTGCATCCCGGTGAGCGGCGACCACCAGAGCAAGCTCACCCTGATGTCCGAGTCATTGCGCAACGACGGAC
The DNA here is from genome assembly GCA_032127745.1 of Acidobacteriota bacterium. Taxonomy (GTDB): domain Bacteria; phylum Acidobacteriota; class Vicinamibacteria; order Fen-336; family JAGNNV01; genus JAGNNV01. The sequence goes on along the minus strand of JAQBHL010000175.1, from coordinate 29,464 downwards.
GCGTGTGGGTGCCCCTCCAGAAGGGCGACAAGCGGCCGCCCGGCCAGATTCCCGAGGCCGAACGGGACTACTACCTCGAGCGAAAGTATCCGAGTTTCGGCAATCTGGCCCCGCGCGATATCTCCTCCCGCGCGGCCAAGCAGGTTTGTGATGAGGGCCGCGGAGTCGGTGAAACCGGCTTCGGGGTGTACCTCGACTTCTCGGACGCGATCGAGCGCCTCTCCGAAGGCAAGGTCGCGGAGAAGTACGGCAACCTCTTCGAGATGTACGAACGCATCACCGGCGAGAACCCCTACAAGGTTCCGATGCGGATCTATCCGGCCATCCACTACACCATGGGCGGCCTCTGGGTGGACTACAACCTTCAGAGCACCATCCCCGGACTTCATGTCATCGGCGAGGCCAACTTCTCCGACCATGGCGCGAATCGCCTCGGCGCTTCCGCCCTGATGCAGGGTCTGGCCGACGGCTACTTCATCCTGCCCTACACCATCGGAAACTACGTCGCCGGCGCCAAGCCCGCGAAGGTTTCGACCGATCACCCTGAGTTCAAGAAGGCGGAGGCCGCGGTGGCGGCGCGCAACCAGCGTTTCCTCGATCTCAAGGGAAAGCGGACAGTCGATTCCTTCCACAAGGAACTGGGCAGAATCATGTGGGAATACTGCGGCATGGCTCGCACCGAGGCCGGGCTCAAAAAGGCGCTCGAGCTCATCCCCGTGCTCCGGGAGGAATTCCACAAGGACCTCAAGGTCCTCGGAACCGCGGAGGAGATGAACCAGTCCCTGGAGAAAGCGGGGCGGGTGGCCGACTTCCTCGAACTCGGCGAATTGATGTGCCGCGACGCCCTGGAGCGGCGCGAGTCGTGCGGCGGCCACTTCCGCGAAGAGTTCCAGGACGACGGCGAGGCCAGGCGGGACGACGCGAACTTCGCTCACGTGGCCGCCTGGGAACACGTGGCCGACGACCAGGTCCCGAAGCGCAACATCGAACCCTTGAATTTCGAGTACGTCCATCTTCAAACCCGGAGCTACAAGTGAAGCTGAAGCTGAACGTCTGGCGCCAGAAGAACGGCGCGTCGGCGGGCCGCTTCGTGACCTATGACGCGAACGAAGTCTCGAAGGACATGTCGTTCCTCGAAATGCTCGACGTGCTCAACGAAGAGCTCATGGGCAAGGGTCAGGATCCCATCGCCTTCGACCACGACTGCCGCGAAGGGATCTGCGGCGCGTGCAGCATGGTGATCAACGGCCGCCCCCACGGGCCTCAGAAGAACACCACCGCCTGCCAGCTCCACATGCGCCAATTCAAGGACGGCGATGAGATCACCATCGAGCCCTGGCGCGCCAAGGCCTTCCCGGTGATCAGGGACCTGGCCGTCGACCGCGGCGCCCTCGACCGGATCATCCAGAATGGCGGCTTCGTCTCCGTAGGGACCGGCAACGCGCCCGACGGCAACGCCATCCCGGTCCCCAAGGAGAACGCCGACCGCGCCATGGACGCCGCCGCCTGTATCGGCTGCGGCGCCTGCGTCGCCGCCTGTCCCAACGCCTCGGCCATGCTCTTCACCTCGGCCAAAGTGGCTCACCTGGCCCTCCTTCCCCAGGGACAGCCGGAGCGGATGGAGCGGGTCCGCAAGATGGTGGCGGCCATGGACGCGGAGGACTTCGGCGCCTGCACCAACCACGGCGAGTGCGAAGCCGCCTGCCCGAAGGGCATCTCGCTCGATAACATCGCGCTCATGAATCGCGACTTCGTGAAGGCGACGATTGGAAAGCGACCGGACCGAGTCTCCGGCGACTAATCCGGGCCGGTCCGCGCCCACCATGGCCCGGGGCGGCTGCGTTCGCCGTCGCGGAACCCAAGCGTGCGGAGGGCGAGGGGTGTCGCCTGAATGGAGTGGGCGGCCCGGCTCCTCTTCGGCCTGGCGATGCTCTCAGCATCGCTCCGTTGATTCGGGAAGATATGCGGCCGGCGGCTGGGAAGGCGAGAACCGGCCCCTCGGGGGCAGCTCCATCCCTCTCGCGCGGCGGTTGGTGTGACCAGCCCTTCGGCTTGCGGGCCGCCGTGGCCGGTTCGACTGGCGGTCTATGCCCTGCTACTGTTCGCCTTCACCGCGCCGGTCAGCCTGGACCCTGGTTCCAGGAGTTTTACCGAGGGCCCGGACACCCGCCTCTATCGCTGGACCCTGGGCTGGGACCTTCACGCCCTGAAGACCGACCCGCTCCACATCTTCGACGCGAACATCTTCTTTCCAAAGACGCGGGCCCTCGCCTATTCGGAGCACCTCATCGGCGCGGCCCTGCTGGCCCTCCCGCTGTCGCTCCTGACCGCGAACCTCGACCTGATCCTGAACTTCGTCCTTCTGCTGGCCACGTTTCTCGGTGCCCTCGGCTCGGATCGGCTGGCCCGAGAGTGCGGAGCCACCCGGCGCGCCGCCCTTCTCGCCGGCATCGTGGGAGGCTTCGCGGGACCGCGTCTCGCCCGGCTCACCCAGGCCCATCTCGCCACTCTTCACTTCGTCCCCTGGGCTCTCGCCTTCGCCCTCCGCTATCTGCGCGAAGGCAAACGGGGGGACCTGCTGATGGCGATCGGACTCTTCACCGCGCAGGCAACCACCAGCGGCCATGGGGGTCTTTTTCTCGCCCTGGCTCTGGCTCTGCTCTTCGGCGGGGCGCTCATCTCGAGACGCCTCGATCCGAAGCGCGCCCTTCGCGACTGCGGTTTCACCGGACTCCTGCTCCTCCTCGTCAACCTGCCTTTCGTTTTCCCCTACTACGAGATCCGCGGACAGGTCGGTTTGACCCGGACGATCGAGGACGCGCTTGGCTACGCACCCACCGCGGGCGCGTGGCTCGACTCCCCCACCCGGATTCAGACCTTCATCACGGCGAAGGTCCGATCGGCGATACCCGGACTGGAGCCGGCCAACGCCTCCCTCTTTCCCGGCTTCGTGCTCGTCGGGCTCGCCCTGCTCGCTTCCCTGAGCCTGGCCCGCCGACGCGAGGCCCGCACCACCGGCTCCATCTTCATGCTGTCTCTCGCCGCGCTCACGTTCTGGCTGTCGCTCGGACCCTCCTTTGGCCTCTATCGGCTTGGCTACGCGACGATCGCGGGCTTCGACCTGATTCGCGTCCCTTCCCGCTTCTTTCTCCTCACCCTCACCGCTCTCTCGACTCTGGCCGCTCTCGGCCTCGACCGTATCCGCCGCCCGGCCGCGGCCTGGGCGCTGATCGTGCTGGCTGCCCTCGAATGCGTGCCGGTGGCCTGGGAGGCGCCGCGCGATCCCATCGTCACTCCGCCCATCGATGTCTGGCTGGCCGCCCGGCCCCAGCCGTTTCGGTTGGTGGAACTACCCATTCCCAATCCCGACAACTCAATTCGCCAGGCCCGATTCCATTCGGAATTCATGATCCACGGGGCCGCGCATTGGCAGAAGATGGTGAACGGGTACAGCAGCCTGGTTCCGCCGACCCACCTGAAGCTGTTCGCACAGCTCCATGAATTCCCCACCGAAGCCGGCCTTTCGGAACTGGAACGCCTGGGAGTGAACTACGTGGTGGTCCACACGGAGATGTACCAGCCGGACCGCTGGGCGGAAAAGGAGCGCGACCTGGCGAAGTTCGGCGACCGCATCCGTCTCCTGCAAGTGGAGGGCGAAGGGCGGGCGTACGCGATCAGATAGGCGCGGCCCCGGAGTGCCTACCCGAGCAGGTGCTTGACCCCCTCAGTCTCCTCGTTCAGTTCCCGGAGCGTGAGCGTCATTCGCTCGCGTGAGAAGGCGTCGATCTCGAGTCCGGGCACGATGGAAATCTTCCCGTCCCTGGTGGTGCAAGGGAAACCGTACACCGTGCCGGAAGGAATCTCGTAGCTGCCGTCCGAGGGCACGCCCATGGTCACCCACTCGTCGTTCGATCCGAGCACCCAGTCGTGAACGTGATCGATGGCCGCGTTCGCGGCCGAGGCCGCCGAAGACAAGCCCCGCGCCTCGATGATCGCGGCCCCGCGCCTTGCCACCGTGGGGACGAAGGTCTCCTTGTTCCAGGCCTCGTCGCCGATGGTGTCCTTTACCGAAGCCCCGTCGATGGTGGCGAACCGGTAATCCGGATACTGGGTAGCCGAGTGATTGCCCCAGACCACCATCCTCTTGATCGAGGCCACCGGCTTGCCGGTTTTCGCGGCCAGCTGGGAGAGAGCGCGATTGTGATCGAGGCGCAGCATCGCGGTGAAGCACGATGGCGACAGGCCGGGCGCCGACTTCATGGCGATGTAGGCATTCGTGTTGGCCGGATTGCCGACCACCAGGACCTTGACCGAGCGCTTGGCCGCCGCATCCAGCGCTTTGCCCTGGACGGTAAAGATCGCCGCATTGGCGGCGAGCAGGTCCCCTCGCTCCATCCCCTTGCTGCGGGGGCGAGCGCCCACGAGCAACGCGATGTCGGCGTCCTGGAACGCCACCTTCGCGTCATCGGTCTGCACGGTCCCGGCGAGCAACGGAAACGCGCAATCGTCGAGCTCCATGGCCACGCCCTTGAGGGCGTTGAGGGCCGGGGTGACTTCGAGCAGTTGAAGGATGACCGGCTGATCCTTGCCCAGCATGTCGCCGGCGGCGATACGGAAGAGGAGACTGTAGCCGATCTGGCCGGCAGCTCCGGTAACGGCAATGCGAACGGGAGTCTTGCTCATGGCGATTGGACCTCTTTCTAAAGGTTGGAAATGATGGCGTCGGCGAAGCCGGACGTCTTCACTTCGGTCGGGTTCTCCATCATGCGGGCGAAATCGTAGGTCACCCGCTTCTGGTCGATGGACTTCTCGATCCCGGCCTCGATGGCGTCCGCCGCCTCCACCCAGCCCAGGTAGCGCAGCATCATGCAGCCGGACAGGATGACCGATCCCGGGTTCACCTTGTCGAGATCCGCATACTTGGGCGCGGTGCCGTGGGTGGCCTCGAAGATGGCGTGGCCGGTCTCGTAGTTGATGTTCCCGCCCGGAGCGATGCCGATGCCGCCCACCTGGGCGGCCAGCGCGTCGGAGAGATAGTCGCCATTCAGGTTCGGGGTGGCGATCACCTCGAACTCCTTCGGGCGCGTCAGCACCTGCTGAAGGGTGATGTCCGCAATCGAATCCCTGATCAGGATCTTCTTCTTCCACTGGCCGCGGCCGTGGGTGGGCTGAAGGGCCAGAGCGGTCTCGACCTCCTTCACCAGTTCGGCCTGCTGGGCCGCCACCATCATGTCGTACCCGGGCTCGATCATCTTCGCGTTGTCCTGGGCCGACAGCCCCTTGGTGGTCTCGGCGTTGCCGAGAATCCACGACTCGCGCTGGGTCACCACCTCGGCGCGAAATTCGCGCGTGGCCACCGCATAGCCCCAGTCCCGGAAGGCGCCCTCGGTGAATTTCATGATGTTGCCCTTGTGGACCAGGGTGACGCTCTGGCGTTTGAACTGAATCGCGTGCCTGATGGCGGCCCGGACCAGACGCTCGGTGCCCTCGCGCGAGATCACCTTGATGCCCACCCCCGAAGTCTCGGGGAAGCGGATCTTCTTCACTTTCATTTCAGTCTGAAGCCAGGCCACGACCTTCTTCGCTTCCGCGGTCCCTTCGGCCCATTCGATGCCCGCGTAGATGTCTTCGGTGTTCTCGCGGAAGATCACCATGTCGACATCCTGGGGCTTCTTCACCGGTGTGGGGACGCCCTTGAAGTACTTGACCGGTCGCAGGCAGGTGTAGAGATCGAGTTGTTGACGAAGGGCGACGTTGAGAGACCGGATGCCCCCGCCCACCGGCGTGGTAAGCGGTCCCTTGATACCCACGAGATACTCGCGGAAGGCGGCAAGGGTCTGGGCCGGCATCCACTCCTTGGTGGCATTGAACGCCTTCTCGCCCGCCAGGACCTCATGCCAGACAATCCGGCGCTTGCCCCCGTAGCACTTCGTGACCGCGGCATCGAAGACCCGGACGGAGGCGCGCCAGATATCCCGACCCGTACCGTCCCCCTCGACGAAGGGAATGATGGGATCGTCGGGCACGTTCAAAACGCCGTTCTGGATGGTGATCTTGGAGCCGGTGGACATGGGTTGCTGTTCTTCCTTGAATATGGGCGGCGAATATGGGCGGCCGGGAAAGACGGGCCAAGGCCTGGGTTGGCGTTTTGGTCGCAGCGGGGATTTTAGCTGAGCGTGGGGAGTCGGGGAGTGGTGCAAATGACCCATTCTGGTCGTCGGGGTGAGGCAAAGAACCGGTCGCGCGGGAGCTCCCGGGGGCTTTGCGCCAACCCAGGACTCACGGGGGGCCGGGGTCGGCTCCCCGGAGCCGCGCTCGCCGGGCCCATCGGTCGCCGCCTCGCGGCCAGGTTCCTAGAGGGTGATCGACCTGGCTTCGCGCACGCCCTCGATCGTCGTCAGCGAGGCCAGAATCGCCTCGGGGCCCCCGTCAGCCTCGACCTCGATCAACATGATCGCACGCCCGCTGCCGGGCTTCGTGCCCACGTTCATTCGGGCGATGTTGATCGAATGCTGGCCGAGCTTCGTGCCGATCCGCCCGACCACGCCGGGGGTATCGTCGTTTCGGATCACGAGCAGATGGCCCTGGAGGACGGCGTCTACTTCGATGCCATCGATCTCGACCAGCCGAAGCTGGGTCCGGCCGAAGAGCGTGCCCGTGACCGCGAGTTCGCCGGTCGAGGTCTTGAGGCGCACGCTCATCAGGTTCGAGAAGCTGACGGGTGAGGAGACCGCGGTCTGAGACACTTCAACCCCCATGGCCTCGGCCCGGGCCGTCGCATTCACGAAGGTGACCGTCGGATCGCCCGCCTTGAGCGCCCCCGCCACGGTGGCCTGGATGATCGGCTCGGCCGAGAGGTCCTTGAAGGCCCCGAATAGGCCTACCTCGACCTTCTCCACCTTGCCCGGCACCACCTGACCCGCGAAGAGAGCCAGACGCTCCCCCAGGTCGATGGCCGGCTTGATCTGATCGTAGGCCTCCCCGGAGAGCTGGAAGAAGTTCACCGCCTGCTGGATCACACCGTCCTTGAGGAAGTCACGGACCTGATAGGCGATATCCGTGCCCACTCGATCCTGGGCTTCGACGGTCTGAGCGCCGATGTGCGGAGTGGCCACCACCCTCGGGTGCTTGGCGATCTTCCAGTCGATGGGCGGCTCCTTGGCATGCACGTCGAGGCCGCAGCCCGCCACTCGGCCGCTCTCGAGCGCCTCGAACAGGGCGTCTTCATCGATCAGTTCGCCCCGCGCCGCGTTGATGATTCGCACCCCGGGCTTGATTTTCGCAAACGCCTCCTTGCCCAGGATGTGCTTCGTATCGGGCGTCATCACGGTGTGCAGGGTGATGTAGTCGCAGTTCTGGAGGAGCTCGTCCAGGGGAACCGCTTTGACCCCCACCCGCTCCGCCACTTCCGCCGACACGAACGGATCGAAGGCCCAGACCTCCATCCCGAAGGCCTTGCAGCGGGCCGCCACTCCCCGGCCGATGCGACCGAAGCCGACCACGCCGATCCGCTTGCCCGAGATCTCGGATCCTCCGGCGAAGGCCTTGCGATCCCAGACCCCGGCCTTGAGCGACGCATCGGCGGCGCCGATGTTGCGCGAGGTGGCGAGGACCAGGGCCATGGTCAGCTCGGCGGTGGACACCAGGTTGCCCCCGGGCGAGTTCATGACGAAGATGCCGGCGCGCGTGGCCGCGTCCACGTCGACGTTGTCGACCCCCACTCCCGGACGGCCGATCACCCGCAGCTTCTTCGCGGCCGCGATGACCTCGGCGGTCACCTTGGTGCCGCTGCGAATGGTGACCGCGTCGTACTCGCCGATGATTTTCGCCAGGTCGGCCGGCGGCATCGCCTTCTTCTGGTCGAGGGTCCAGCCTTCGGCGTCGAGCACGGCCTTGCCCCGTTCGGTCATGCCCTCGAGAACGAGAATGTTGTAGCTCATGGTTTCGCTGGCTCAGGCTTTCTTGAGGTACTCGGCGTTCGCGGCCGCGATGCCCGCGCCGGGGCTGAACTTGTGGCCAACGCGATGAAGCGCGATCTCCAGGGTGCCGATGAGGCCGAGGATGTCGGTCACGTCGTAGTAGCCCAGGTGAGCCACGCGGAAGATCTGGCCCTTGAGCTTGCCCTGGCCGCCGGCCACCTCGCTCCTGAACTCGGTCTTGAGAATCTTGGAGATCTTCCCCGCTTCAATTCCCGGAGGCGGCCTGAGGGCGGAGAGCGCATCTCCATGGTCGACTGGGGCGAGGAGAGGAAGACCCAGCGCGTGGGCGGCGCCGCGGGTCATGGCCGCGAGGGTGGCCGCGTTCTTCACCAGGGCGTCGACGCCGCCGATGGTGTCGAGTTCCCGGATGGCCGCATCCAGCGCCACCACCAGGGAGATGGGCGGGGTGAAGGCCGATTCGAAGTTCGCCTGGTTCTTTCGCTCCCGCAGGAGGTCGAAATAGAACCGCGGAGCCTTGGAAGTCTGAATCCTCTGCCAGGCCTTTTCGTTCACGGCCACGAAAGCCATGCCGGGAGGAAGAGCCAGCGACTTCTGCGAGCCCACGATGACCACGTCCACGCCCCACTCCTCGGTATGGAGGGGCATGGCTCCCGCACCCGAGATGGCGTCGACCACCAGAAGGACGTCGGCCCGGTCCTTCACCACCGAGGCCAGGGCCTGGATGTCGTGCTTCACCCCCGTCGATGATTCATTGTGCTGCACGAACACGGCGCGAATCTTCGGATTGGCGTCGAGCGCCGCCTTCACCGCCTCGGGCTTGACCGCGGTGCCCCATTCGGCTTCCAGGACCTGAACGTCCATCCCGTGCGCCCGGCCGATATTGGCCCAGCGTTCGCCGAAATTGCCGGCCACCAAGGCGAGCATGGTGTCGCCGGTCGACAGGGTGTTCACCAGGGCTGCCTCCATGCCGCCGCTGCCCGAGCAGGAGAGGATCAAAACGTCCTGCGAGGTCTTGAGGAAACGCTGGAGTCCTTCGCGCGCGCCCTTGAAGATGGCGCGAAACTCGTCGGTGCGGTGATGAGGGATGCTCTTTCCCATGGCCTGAAGGACCGCGGGAGACAGGGGGGTGGGGCCGGGGGTGAAAAGTCGGGTCTTGGGAATCATGAGGGACGTATTCTCTCGCAAATGAGCACCCGTGCCTGCATCACCTGAGAGCACCCCGCAAGCCGCGAAACGCGCCCTGGTGATCCGGATCGGGGCGTTGGGCGACGTGCTTCTCACCAGGCGCTTGACCTACTCGCTGTCGCGCGCCGGTCTGCGGTCCACCCTTTTCGCTCCGGCCCGCCACGCCTCGTTGCTGCAGGCCGACCCCTGGATCGACGGCGTCCTGGATTCCGAGAGCCCCTCCTTCGCGTCCGCGTTTACCGGGGAATGGCGGAACGAAGTGTGCGGCTTCGACCTCGGGCTGGTGATCTCGAAATCCGATGGCCTCGCCCGGGCCGCGGAATCTGCGGCGCGCCGGGTCGCGCGCATCCAGCCGGAGCCATGGCGCGATGATGTCTCGATCGCGCTCCAATGGGCGGAGGCGGCCATCGGGAGCGGGGCGGTATTCCAAGGAACGCTGCCCTCGCTCTTTGCCAGCCCCGACGAATCCATGGCCCAGGGCGCCACGCTCATCCATCCGGGGAGCGGCTCTCCGGCCAAGAACTGGCCATTGGAGCGATTCGTGGACCTGAGCCGCGAACTGCGACAGGGGGGCCACCGCGTCGTCTGGATCCTTGGCCCGGCCGAAGGCGGTATCCCGAGCCCGGGCTCCGAGTTCGAGGTTCTGGACCGCCCATCGCTCGGGGCGCTCGCGGCGACACTCTCCCAGGCCAGGGTTTTCGTGGGAAATGACTCCGGGGTTTCCCATCTGGCCGCGGCCGTGGGCGCCCCCACAGTGGCCATCTTTGGCCCCACCAGCGACGTGGTCTTTCGGCCCGACGGACCGCGGGTCGCCACGGCAAGATCGGCGAGCGGCGCCCTGGAGTCCCTCGGGGTGGACCGCGTTCTGTCCGTCATCGAGGAACTGACCAAATGTAGACTGCGTCCTTTGGCCGGCCCCTAGCGACCAATCCAGGATTTACCTGCCCATTCCCCTCCCTTGATGACTCCTCTGGTAAGAGCCGCCCCCTTTCTCGCCATGGGCGCGCTTATGGGCGGAGGCGTCGGCGCGCAGGAGATGAACGGCAACCGAGCGCGCTACACGCTGGCTCACGCAATCGTGCTCTTCCCCTCCGGATCGTTCTCGACCGAGGAGATGGGTCGATTCGCCCGGCTGGCCGATCAGGGTGTCGCCCACATCGACGGATTGCTGAATCCCCCCGGGCCGGGGACGGCGATGGCGCCGCCCGTCACCTTCGTGGTGCGGGACCGACTGTCGATTTCCCGCACCTTTCGGCGGACCATCATGCTCCCGGCCGAGCGCGTGCGCGGTGACGCGGCCCCCTATCTTCACGAGACCACCCATGTCCTCGTGCCGATGAGCGCGGAGTGTCTATGGCTGTCCGAAGGCTTCGCCTCGTATGTCCAGAGCTACGTGGCCGAGCACATCGGCGGATACGACGGCTACGTCTTCAGCTGGGGCGGCAACCGGAACATCGACCGGTTGGCCCGACGGACGCTGAACTCCGATCCGGGGCGCGCCGCCCTTCCCTATGTGGGCGCGTTCGAGGAACCGAAAGACATCTTCGAGAAGCGTCGCGAAGTCGCCGAACCTCTCTACATCCTCGCCCACTCTCTGGTGAAGTTCATGGTCGACCACTCCAGCCTCGGTCAGGTCAAGACCCTGGTTCAGTCGGCGGATATCGCCGGCTCGTCGGAACGCGTAACCGGGAAGACCATCGAGGGCTGGAAGGGCGACTGGCTGGACATGCTGAAGGAGCCGCGGGCCAGCTCCGCCACCACCCGTTAGTCAGGGGTGCCTTCCGCTATTTCGAGGCCGGTTGGGGCGAGTCGTTCGTGGATGGCTCCTCACCCCGGACCGGGGGCGAAAGGGGCTGAATCGGGCTCATCGTCTCGGGAAACTTGGGGATGATCTTCGCGTAAGCCTTGAGGAACAACGCGAAATCCCGGTCGATGTCACCGGTCGGATGGATGACGTCGCCGGTAAAGCCGCCGGTCCTCGTCCCATAGTCGATGAAGGCGCAGGCGATGGGGACCTTCGCCTCCATGGCGATCCAATAGAAGCCGGTCTTCCATCCCGGGGTGAGCTTCCGGGTTCCCTCGGGGGCCACCCCGAGCAGGAAGGCGTCGCTGGACCCAAACCACTGAGCGGCCTGCTGAACCGTGTTGCGGCGTTCCGATCGGATCACCGGCACCGCACCCATGCCTTTCATCAACCAGCCGAGCGGCCCTTTGAACATGGTGTGCTTGCCGAGGAACCGAAGATCCAGGCGCAGCAGGGACGCGCAGCCCAGCATCCAGAAGCCGTCCCAGTAGGACGTGTGGGGCGCGCAGATCATCACGTACTTCGAAATGCCGGGCGGCGGCGCTCCGACGGCCTTCCAGCCGGTGAGCGCGAAGACGAGCTTCGACAGACCGCGGATCAACGCGGTCTGGATCAGCGGATTGCGTGGAAGCGGCTTGGAGGTCATGGGATTCGCTGTCTCCGGCGCGAGGAGGCCGTCGAGGGCGTGGCTTACCGGCTCCGAACCCATCGAACGGTCAGGAGGGGTGCGCCTCGAGGAAGAAGGGGCTACCCGGCGGACACCGCCGCGGTGATCTGCCCGAAGTGTCCCTGGTCGTGTCCGACCATGATCTCGACGATGCGCTCGATGCTGATCTCGCCGCGCTTGGGGTGGATCCCCACCCTCTTCCACTGCGAAGCGGGGAGCGCTCGCAGGAGGCGCAGGTTGTCTTCCCGCAGACGGACGAATTCCCTGATCGTCGCGCTCAGGTCCTGGGTGTTGTAGCTGTTCTTCAAGGCCAGCGAGTCGACATCGAGCATGTACAAGGCCGGTCTTTCCGAGAAGGCGGCCTTGACCATCCGGTCGGCCCACAGGCGCTCCACGTCGCGCAGATGGCAGGCCACTTCCATGGCCGACCACTTCTCGGGCGCGGGCTTCCGGCGAAGCACGGCGTCATCGAGCTTCCGGGTGAGTTCGCCCAGCTTCTTCGGACCGGCTTCGAGCGCCTCAAACGCCGCCGCTCTCTTCTTGATGCCTTCGATCTGACCAAGATGGGCCTCGTCGTTTCCGATGGCCTGCCGCCGGAGCAGATCGGTCATAGCCAGCGGGCCGGCGGTTTCGTGGGTGCCGATGCGCTCCCATTGCGCGCTCTTGACCGACTTCAGCAGTTTCAGGCATTCCTTGCGCAGCCGGGCGAAGTCGCGCACCAGATCGGAGAGCTTCAGGCTCCGATATTCGTCGCCCAGGGCGATGACATCGCCGTCGAGGTCGGGCAGGGTCGGGTTGTCCTCGGCCAGAATCCGGCGGTAGCGGGCGAGGTAGGCGTCCCGTTCCATGTCGCGCATGTGCGCCACGATCTCGAGCATGGACCATTTGCCGGGGCCAGGCGTCCAGAGCAGCAGCCTCTTCGACACCCCTTTGAGCGCGGCCTTGAGCCGGGCGGGCGTGCCGGCCAGAATCTTCAGGTGTTCAGCGCGGTCGAAGTCAGTCATGGAAGGTGCTCCATTCACAGTAGGGATTCAGCAGGGCAGCAGGGTTCCACCCGAGGGTGGCGCCTTCAACGATAGCCCGCCGGCCCGTATCGAGGGGACAAGCGCTCAATAGCGCCAGCTGGTCAGGTCGGCGCCCGGGGGCGCCGTCTTCAGGATGCGGTCGACGATCTTGGGCGCGAACATCTGGTGATAGCGGAGGCGTGAGTACGCATTCGGGCGGGTGTGATCGCCGTTCCAGCAATGCTCGTCGCGATCGCCGTAGTCGACTTCGCCTCCAAAAGGCGGGTTGGTGGTCGACTTCAGGAACTTCTCGGTCAGATACACCGCGTTGTTCAGGTAGTAGTTGTCCATGTCGCCCACATAGAGGTTGATCTTGCCTTCGAGTTTCTTCCCCAGACCCTTCTCCCAGTCGCGCTGCATGATGTGGGTGAGGTCGTAGTTCTCGCGCCAGAACTCGGCCACCTTCCGGTCGATCTTGCCCGTGTCGCGGTCCCAGATCGGCTGGGGATAGCCGTCTGGGCCAACCGGCGAATAGGTCGCGGTCCAGATGTCCCACTGGCCCCCGGACCGAGCGTTCGAACCGAGTACCCGCTCGAGACGGTTCATCTGCTCGACGGTGGCGGAGATGTGGCCGAGATAGTCGCGATGAGCGGGCCGGGGAACTTCCTTCCAAGGCCCCCTGGCCACGTAGGCGTTCTCGTCCTCGTAGATGTTGATCGAGGTGAAGGCGCGGAAGTCGATGGGATCGGGACAGGCCGCGAAGCACCCGTTGTAGAAGTCGGGGTAGAAGATCTGCGCGGCCAGCGACTCCCAGCCCCCGGTCGAACCGCCGTACATGAAGCGCGACCACGGTGTGCCGAGGCCCCGGAACATCTTCTCCACGTAGGGAATCAGTTCCTCGTTGATGGCGTCGCCGTAGGGGCCCTGGTTCGGGGTGTTCACCGCGTAGGAGTCGTCGTAGTACGGGGTGGCATGCTGGATCTCCATGATGAGCATGCGGGGATAGCCGGGGCCGGTCCAGTCTTTGTAGAACTGGTAGGCCAGTTCCTGCTGGATCCGGTTGTAGCCCTCGAGATGGAACCGGTCCGAGTAGTCGGGCTTGAGGTCCGGATCGGGCGGCGTCTCTCGGAAGCCTTCGAGCGTGTAGGGGAAATGGCCGTGATTGATGGCCAGCGGAAAGCGCGCGTCCGGGTGCGCATCGAATCCCTCGGGCAGGAGGACGTTCGCGCCCAGGAACATGTCGCGGCCCCAGAACTTCGAGAGCTTCTGGCTGCGAATGCGGACGTGCTTGATGTACTTCGTATCCGCGGGCCGGGGAATCTCGGGGATCACCTGGTCGAGGGTGATGGACACCACCCCCCCTTTCGCGGGATCGATGGCGATCTGGCGCGGGGTCGAATAGAAATTGCCGGGCGCGCGGTTCCACTGCTGTCCCTCGCCGCGGTCCATGGGCAGTTTCACCACCTGACCGTCCGCGCGATGGAACGTCTCGTACTTATGGAGGAGGGCCTGGACGTTGTAGGTCCCGGCCGGCACCTGCTTCAGAAACTCAACCGGGTAGCCGAGAACGTCGGCCGTGAAGGTCGCCTTCTGGCCGGGCTTCCACTCGAGGACATCGACGCCGAAGACCTGCTGCGAATCGAGCGAGGTATCCGAAATCTGAAACCGCGGCTCGGCCCGGTCGTCCCTGGAGAGGAGGAGGAGCACGCGGCCGTCGAAAGGCCCGGCCCCCAGGCCGGCGGGGTAGCTGACCTCCGCATGAAACCCGGGGGGCGGGCTCTGGGCTTTGGCCTCAGCGGCGAGAAGCAGCGCGCCGATGGCGAGGGGCAGCAGGGGCATCCGGGCCGACTCGAGAAAAGGGGACATGGATTTCCTCCGGGAACTCGGTCGCGGCCGATGGGCGCGCGACCTGGTTGAGCGCGAAGCGCCGCGCCAGTCTATGCCGCCGACGCGGGGCGGGTTCTCCTGCCCCTCGAGGACGGCGGCCGGGGCCAGTTCGTGGTCCGGCCCCCGCGCCCGGCGCCACGGGTTCTGCGGGTGTTGGTGAATGAAGGGGCCATCGCTGATTTCGAGATGTCTGAGTCGCTCACCGACCTGACCATGGGGGTGCCCGTGGAGGAAGGAGGCAGGGGCCATCCTCGACCGGCTTACCCTCGAGCGCGGCCTCGCGCCCGGGTCAGCCAGATAGCGGCGAGGGTCACGCCCAGAACCAGTCCGGCGGCGATGGCCGACAGCAGGGACAGGCCGTCGCCGATGGTGCGCGGGCTCACGACCTTCAGGATTTCGGCGGTCCAGGGGAAAGTGGCGTCCTTGCGATAGATCTTCGCGGCTTCAAGCGCCCCCAGAATGGCGATCGCCACCATGGATGAGAGCGAGCCGAACACTCCGGCAAGGCGCATCAACGCCCCTCCGTCCATGAGCGGCGTGTTCTCCACGTCCGGAACCTCGAATCTGAGCTCCCGCTGACTCCAGGGCACGAAGCGGGACAGCATGACCATTCCGGGAATGGCCATCGCCACGGTGAGCACGAAGAAGTTCGTCCAGCCCAGGGTGTCAGCCAGAAGGCCCGAGGGGGGGCCCGCGAAGATGCGGGGCAAGGCGAAGAGGCTGGAGAGCAGGGCAAACTGGGTGGCCGAGAATCGCTTTTCGGTGAGGCGAAGCAGCAGGACACCGAACGCGCCGGTGCCGAGACCGCTCGACATATATTCGAAGGTCGTCGCGGTGTAGAGAATCCATGAAACCGGCCCCGACTCCGACACCCAGGCGTAGCCGAGGTTCGAAAGAGCCTGGAGGAGGCCGGTGATCCAAAGCGCGCGACCGAGTCCAAGGGACGTGGACATGATTCCACCGGCGAAGGTGCCGATCATGATTCCCAGGGTTCCGATGGTCGATGAGACGATGCCGACGTCCCAGAGGTCGAAGCCGATCTCCCGGAAGAAGGGTCGCTGAAGGGACTGGGCGAAGGCGTCCGCGAGTTTGAACAGGACCACGAAAGCCAGAATCTCGATGGCCCGCGGCCGGGCCAGCAGGCCCAGAAAGGGCTCCCACACCGCGGCTCGAAGGGTGGTGGGCGCCACCTGCTTCACCTCCGGGTCCTCGGCCCACAGCGTGATCAGAAGGCAGGGCAGATAACATACGGCCAGGAGCAGGTTCACCGCGGTCCAGCCGAATTCGCCCGCCAGGGATATCGCGAGCCCTCCGGAAAGATTCATGGCCACCCGATACATGGCGGTGCGGGCGCCCACCGCCAGCCCCTGCTCGTCCTCGTGCAGGACTTCGACGGTGTAGGCGTCGATCGCGATGTCCTGGGTCGCCGCGATGAGGGCGATGGCGAGACACAGCGAGGCGATCACCGCAAATCGCTCCGGATGGTCGGACACGAAGGTCAGGGCCAGGCCGGTCAGGAAGAGACCGATCTGGGCCATCAGAATGTAGCCGCGGCGCCTCCCGAGAAAAGGCAATTCGTACCGGTCCATGAGCGGCGACCACAGGAACTTGAAGCTCCACGGGGCCTGAAAGAGGGTCAGGAGTCCGATCACGCGAATGTCCACCCCGATGTCCTTCAGCCACACCGGGATGGCGATCCAGACCAGGCCGAGGGGCAGGCCGGACGAGAACATGAGCAGCGTCACCACCGCGAGGCGCTTGGAGCGGACCGCGAGCTTCAGGCTCTGCCACGTGGTCAGCTTCTCGGCCATGGAGGCGGAGGATAGCTGCCGGAGAGTCCCGGGGCGAGAAAGGGCGTCAGGTCAACGCGCCGGAGACGCAGAGGGTTCGGCCGGTTAGAGGCCGTAGCGCACGATCTTCTGGTGCAGAGCCTGCCTCGAAATGCCGAGGATCCTGGCCGCCTCGACCCGCGCGGCGCACTGGGAGAGGACGGACTTCAGGTGCCTGCGTTCGAATCCACCCACCACTTCCTGGAGGGATGCCGACGCTTCAGCGGACCCGGGGAGAGCCGTCGCCGCGGCGGCGCGGTCCGGAGCCGCTTTCGGTCTTCTCCACTCCACCACCGGCGAGTCGGTGAGAACTACGGCGCGGCGCATCTCCATCTGCAGTTCGCGGACATTGCCGGGCCAGGCATGCTCCCGCAGTTCCGCCTCGGAATGCGCGGACAGCCGCCTGGTCCCGCCACTGGCCCGGGCGAGGAAACACCGGGCCAGACGGATGATGTCCCGTCCCCGATCGCGAAGCGGCGGCACACTCACGCAGAATCCCTTGATCCGCTCGAGGAGGTCCTGCCGAAAGTGACCCGTGGCCACCAGATCCTCGAGCCGCCGGTTCGCCGCGACCACGATCCTCACGTCCGCCCGTCTTTCCCGCGTGTCTCCCAGCCTCCGGTACGTGCCCTGCTCTATGAAACGAAGCAGTCCCACCTGCGCCCGGGACGAGAGATCGGCGATCTCATCGATGAACAGGGTGCCGCCCCGGGCGGCCTCGACCAGCCCGGACCGATCCTCGTGAGCTCCCGTGAACGATCCGCGGACGTGACCGAAGAGCTGGCTTTCGAAGAGTTCGTCCGAGAGACTGGCGGCATTGAAAGGTACCAGGGCCTGGCGCGACCGCGAGGAGAAGTGATGGACGGCTTCGGCGATCTTCTCCTTGCCCGTGCCGGTTTCACCGTAGATCGAAACCGGGAGGTCCGAGGGCGCGATTTTTCGAATCTCCTCGCCCAGGAGGCGGACCGCAGGCGACGCTCCCACGAGGCCGGGCAGGAACTCGGGACCGGAGTCCTCTACGTCCAACCCATCGTCCAACCCATAAGGGTCCTTGACGATGCAGGCGACGGCCCGATTCGCCAGGGCCGAGGCCGGCTCGACACCGAAGTTCTCCTTCAGGTCCGCGCGAACGATGCCCATGATCCGCCTATCCCCGAAGGCCTCGATCGCCTTGAGATGTTCACCGACGGTATCGCCTTGGGGAGACGCGCCGCGCGACAGCGCCACGCCGAGGTGGGCCACGGATTGCAGGGGCGGGTACAGGCTGAGGTTCTGCGACGCTCGGCCAAAGGCGGCGGCGGCGGCGGAAGGATCCTTTGGGAGAAGGACCCGACCCAGAGCCAGATCGGCGAGCCCTTCCGCCACCGGCCCGGCGTCCCTGATCGAGCACGCCCTCCGGGCCTCCCGCAAGGCCAGGGTCCCGTAGGACCCCGCGAGAGCGGCGAGCGACCGTCGGACGTGCGCGCGGGCCAGACCACCGGGGTCCTGGGAATCCTGGAAGAACGACAGGGCGGCGGTGGCTCGCTCCAGGGCGCCTTCGGGATCCTTCCCGGCCAGCTGGGCGTCGGCGAGCAGGAGGTCGATCTCCGCCCGACATGCGACGGTGCCATACCCGCGCCGCGCCAAATACGCCGCTCTTTCGATACAGAGGAGAGCGACCCCCGGCTCGTCCTGGGCCAGGCCCACAAGACCGGTCCGCCGGCCCGCGCTCAGATGCTCATGGGGCGAGAGGGTCCGCGCGAACAGACGCGCGGATTGGCCCGCGTTCCGCCCCGCCTCCGCCCAATCCCCGGAGTGGGCCATGAGGTCCGCGCGATCGGAGAGCACGGTGGGAAGAACGCTCGCGTCCCGCAGACCGCGGGAGAGTCCCTGGGCCCGATCGAGGTCGCGGCGGGCGGCCTCCGTGTCGCCGGTTTCCCTGGACGTGCGCGCTCTCAACAGAAGAGCTTCGATCAGCTGTGCGCGCTCTCCCGCGGCC
The DNA here is from genome assembly GCA_032127745.1 of Acidobacteriota bacterium. Classification (GTDB taxonomy): domain Bacteria; phylum Acidobacteriota; class Vicinamibacteria; order Fen-336; family JAGNNV01; genus JAGNNV01. The sequence goes on along the minus strand of JAQBHL010000175.1, from coordinate 11,170 downwards.
AGGGCGAGGGCACAGGCAAGGTCGGCGGCCTTTTTGGCCTCGGGGAGCCGGCCGGAGTGAAGCGCTGCCTGAGCCCGGAACATGCTGAGGTCGGCGCTGCCGGAGTCGCGCGACGCCAGGCTGGACTCAACCACGCTTAGCGCCTCGCGAAATCGACCGAGGCCCAGAAGAGCCCTGATCCTCGAGTCTTCGATCGACCGGGAGATCTCATCGGCCGGGCTGAGGCGCTTCATCGCCTCGCTGGCCCAGTTGAGAGCTTTGGCGAAGCCACCGAGGCCCAGGGCGATCTCGGCGCGCAGCCCCAGGAACAGCCCCCCCTGTCCCGCGCAACAGCGCCGCTTCTGCGCCTCAGCGAGCCGATCCGCCTCCGCGTGGCGTCCTCGGGCCACGAGAGAGCGAAGCGTATGCAGCACCGGATCGGAGGATAGAGCGGAGTTGGGCGGGAGAAGCATGTTGGAAGAGCCTTTCAATGTGGACCCATGCTGACGTTCCTGAAGAATGATTCATTAATTGGCCTGTGACGCTTTGGCCGGCGTCACAACGGCCTCGGTAACCGCGGCCGGGCGGTATGAGCCGGTGGATCCGAGAAGCCCCTTTGGTCCCGGGATCTGGCCATCTCACCCGTTTTCGACGACCTGATGCCGGCCAAGGGCGAAAGACAACCCAACCGACATCGGGATGGACCGAGGAGTTCTGTTTCCCCGCCGGGCCTCTCCCGTCGGTTGCGAAATCCTCTTCGCATGACCCTCAGGCGCTGAGACCGCGCAGGCTGATAGATTCTCGGTTCGATGCGTGTTCTGACCGCCGGCGAATCCCATGGCCCGGCCGTGCTGTGCCTGGTGGAGGGCCTGCCCGCGGGCCTGGAGATCAGGAAGGAGAGGATCAACGCGGAACTGGCGCGCCGCCAGCGAGGGTATGGCCGCGGCGGGCGGATGAAGATCGAGCAGGACGAGGTCGAGATCCTCTCCGGCATCCGGCACGGCCTGAGCCTCGGCTATCCCGTGACTCTGGTGGTGCGGAACAAGGATCACGCCAACTGGGCCGACGTGATGTCGCCCGATGTGGTGCCCGAAGCGGATCGGGCCGCCGCGATCTCGAAACGCGAGCGAACGTCGCCCCGGCCCGGCCATGCCGACCTCGCGGGGGCGCTCAAGTACATGACCAGGGATCTCCGCAACATCATCGAGCGGTCGAGCGCCCGCGACACCGCGGCCCGGGTCGCCGCGGGAATGCTGGTTCAGTCCCTTCTCGATGTCTTTGGCGTGGAGGTTCGATCTCACGTCGCCCGCATCGAAGGCGCGGCCATGGACGGGGACGTTTCCTTCGACCAGATGGCGGCCGCCTCGCTCTCCGACGTGGGCTGCGCGGACGAAGCGGTGGCCGGTAAGATGCGCGCGTCCATCGACGCGGCGAAGAGGGATGGCGACACGGTGGGCGGCGAGATCGAGATGGCGGTGAGGGGCCTGCCGCCCGGTATCGGCAGCTTCGCCCAGTGGACGCTGCGGCTGGACGGCCTGCTCGCCCAGGCTCTGATGTCGGTGCCATCGGTGAAGGCCGTGGCTTTGGGCGCAGGCTTCGACGCCGGCCGCCGCCGGGGAAGTGCCTTTCACGACCAGATCGGGTTCTCGCCCTCCTCGGGCTTCACCCGGCCCTCGAACAACGCCGGAGGCATAGAGGGAGGCGTTTCCAACGGAGAGGAAATCCGGGTCCGGGCCATCGTCAAACCGATTCCCACGCTCATGAATCGCCTTCCCTCTGTGGATCTCAAGACCCTCGAACCCTCCCCGGCCGCCATCGAACGGAGCGACACCTGCGTCGTGCCCGCCGCGGCCGTGGTCGGTGAGGCCATGGTGCGCATCGTCCTGGCCCAGGCCCTCCTGGAGACCTACGGCGGCGATTCCCGCGCCGAAGTCCTCGCCCACTTCAAGGGAACTCGCGACCTGCGGGCATCGACGTTCGGTTCGGGCGAGAATCAAGATCGCTAGCGACGCCAACGGCTTCGTCTCAGACCCACCAGAAACACGAAAGGACCAGACCTTGGCTATCAGGCCCATCGTCAAGTGGGGCGAAAGCGTACTCCACGCGCCCTCCGCGATCGTTCCCGCGGTCACCGACGAGATTCGAACCCTTCTCGACGACATGCATCAGACCATGATCGCCGCCCCCGGAATCGGCCTCGCCGCTCCGCAGATCGGCGTGCCCCTGCGGGTCATCATCGTGGATCTGTCGGTGGGCGAGGATCCCCAGCAGCTGATCGAACTCATCAATCCCGAGTTCGTCTCCCGCGAGGGCGAGATCAAGGAGGAAGAAGGCTGCCTTTCGGTGCCGGGCTATGCGGGCTCTCCCCTTCGGCCAACCTTCGTGCGGGTAAGGGGCCTTGGCCGCGACGGGACCGAACGTGTCCATGAAGGCGAGGGTCTGCTCGCCCGGGCCTTCTGCCACGAGATCGACCATGTCGAGGGAAAGCTGTTCGTCGACCGGTTGACCCCCCTCAAACGCGACCTCATGATCCGGAAACTGCGAAAGCGCGCGAAAGCGAACGACTGGGACGACCAGGAGCCTTGAAGACCGTCTTCATGGGCACGGGCGAGTTCGCGGTGCCCAGCCTCGAGGCCGTCCACGCCGCGGGTCATGAGATTGCCCTGGTCGTCAGCCAGCCGGACCGCCCGAAGGGGCGGGGTCTCAACCTGCAAAAGACCCAGGTCAGGATCGCGGCGGAGCGACTGGGCCTCGAGGTCTTCCAGCCCGAGAAGCTTCGGCTGGAACCGGATCGGGTCATCGAGCGTGGAGCCGAGGTCCTCGTGGTGGTGGCCTACGGCCAGATCCTGAGGGAAAACATTCTGGACTGCGCGGCCCGCGGAGCGGTCAACGTGCATGCCTCCCTTCTTCCCAGGTACCGGGGCGCCGCCCCCATTCAATGGGCCATTGCCAACGGGGAGATCGAGACCGGCGTCACCACCATGCAGCTCGATCGCGGGATGGATACCGGACCCGTCCTGCTCCAGAAGGCGTGCGTGATCGAGCCCGAGGACACCACGGCCACCCTGGAACCGCGACTGGCGGCGCTCGGGGCCTCCCTCCTTGTCGACACCCTGGCCGGCCTGGCCAGCGGATCGGTCGAAGGGAAGCCCCAGGATGAAGCCGCCGCCACCCGGGCCCCATTGATCAGGAAATCCGACGGGGCCGTCGACTTCACCCGCCCCGCTCGGAGCATCGTAAACCGGGTGCGCGGCTTTTCGCCCTGGCCGGGAGCGCAGTTCCGCCACGAGGGCCGCTCGATCCGGATCCTCTCCGCGGTGGCCCTTTCCGGGGAGCCGGAGGCCGAGAGCCCTCGAGGCCTCATCCTCGGGGTCTCGCGGGATGGTCTGGACGTGGCGTGCGGGGAGGGTTCGGTCCTGAGGCTCCAGCGGGTGCAGCCGGAGAGTCGCGGACCGGTCTCCGCTTTCGACTTCGGAAACGGGGCCAAGCTTCGAGTCGGAACCGTGCTCGGCGGATCCATCGAGGGGAGTTCGCGGGGCTCGATCGGCGCCAACGACTAAACTCCGGGGCTCCTCCTCCTTTCGCCATGATCCGCAAGCTTCTGGTTCTCGTCGCCGCTTTGAGCTGCGGCCTCATTTCGGCCGCTCTCACTCTGCGCATCGTGCGGAATTCGCAGACCATCCCGGTGCCGAACCTCAGTGGACGGACTCTGGCCGCGGCCACCAACGACGCGGCCCTGCGCCGGCTGCGAATCAAGGTGAGCGGTCGCAAGAATCATCCCCGGGTGGGGGCGGGCCGGGTGATCGAACAGGATCCTCTCCCCGGCACTTTGATCAAGGAGAGCCGCACGCTCCGGGTGGTGTTGAGCATGGGCCCGCGGAAGACCACGGTGCCCGACGTTCAGGGCCAGGCGCTGCGCAGCGCGCGCCTCCGCCTGGAAAGCATGGGAGTGCCGATCCGACGAATCATCGAAGCGCCCTCCGCGGCCGCCGAGGACACCGTTCTCCTCCAGGTGCCGGACGCGGGGGTGGTGGAGAACCTCGGGGAAGGCGTCCTCCTGGTCATCGCGAGGAACGGGTCCTTGCGCGACTACGTCATGCCCGATCTCATCGGAAAGAGCATCGGAGACATCGCCACGGCCTTCGAGGGCCATGGCTTCGTCCCTCCGCAGATCCACTACCGCAGCTACCCCGGACTCCAGCGGGGAACGATCCTTTCCCAAAGCCCCCTCGCGGGCTACCGGCTCCATCCGGGGACCGCGGTGGTGTTCGAGGTCTCGGAGGGTTCATGAGCGGACTGACCTCGCGGTCGAACCTCCGCGTTCGCTTCGCCGAGACCGACAAGTTCGGCTACGCCTATCACGGAGCCTACTTCGCCTGGTTCGAGGTGGGGCGAACCAACCTGCTCCGCGAACGCGGCATGACCTATGTCGACCTCATGGCCCGGGACGTCCACCTGCCCGTCGTCTCCACCTCGGCGGAGTTCCTGCGCCCCGTGGCCTACGACGACGCGGTGGAGATCCGGACCACCCTGGCCAGGATCACCGGGGTGAGACTCCTGTTCGAGTACGAGCTGCACATCGAGAACGACTCCCGGACCCTGACCCGGGCCCGAACCGAACACGCCGCGGTCGACGCCTCCGGCCGGCCCCGACGCTTCCCCGAGGAGATCCTGAGGTTGCTGAAATGAAGGTCGTGGTCACCGGCGCCTGTGGTTTCATCGGCTCGCATCTGTGCGACGGACTGATCGAAGCAGGCCACGACGTGGTGGGCATCGATGGCTATGTCCCTTTTTATCCCCGGGAGATCAAAGAGCGGAACATCGCGAAGGCCAGGGCTTCGAAGCGATTCGTCCTCCACGAGACCCTGATCGAGAAGTCGGCGGATATGGAGTCGCTCCTTGAAGGCGCCTCCGCGATCTTTCACCTGGCCGCGCAAGCCGGGGTACGGGCCTCCTGGGGCGTCGACTTCGGGGGCTACGTGGAGCACAACGTCCTTGGCACTCAGCGCCTGCTGGAGGCGGCGGTGAAGGCCCGGGTCCCCCGCCTGGTCTACGCGTCGTCGTCGTCCGTCTACGGCGACGTGCTGGAACTTCCCCTCCGCGAGTCGATGGCCCTCGCTCCGGTTTCGCCCTACGGCGTCACCAAGCTCGCGGCCGAGCATCTGGTCCATCTCTACGGGAAGGCCGACGGCCTTTCGGTGACCAGCCTGCGCTTCTTCACCGTCTACGGGCCCCGTCAGCGCCCCGACATGGCCTTCCATCGATTCCTGAAGGCGGTGCGCGACTCTCAGCCCATCTCCTTGTACGGCGACGGCGAGCAGACGCGCGATTTCACTTTCATCGACGACCTGGTCGAGGTTCTCCAGGCTTCGCTCGTCCAGGGCCGGCCGGGACTCGTCTATAACGTGGGGGGAGGGCAACGCATCTCCGTCCTCAAGGTGCTGGAAGCCATCGCCGACGTGACCGGCCGGGAGGTCCGAATCGACCGGCAGGCGGGTCAAAAGGGCGACATGCGGGATACTCTGGCCGACACGACTCTGGCCGCGCGCGATCTCGGATTCGTTCCGAAGACCCCGCTGGCCACCGGACTGAAAGCGGAATGGGAATGGATTTGTTCATGAGTAGAAGCCGGACCGGCGCTGCCTTGGCCCTCGTGGCCCTCACCTGGGGGTGCGGTCGCCACGAAGTCGACCTCGCCACCATCGCCAGTAACTCCGATCAGGTGATCTGGGAGGCCGGCCAGAAGGCTCTCAAGAGCAAGCAGTGGGATGTGGCCCGCCAGCACTTCCGGCGCATCGTCGATGGATTTCCCCAGAGCCCGCTCGTCCCCCAGGCCAGGATCGGTCTGGGGGACGCCTACTACGCCGAAGGAGGTCCGGCGAGCATGACCCTGGCGGCCGGGCAGTACCGGGAGTTTCTCAACGTCTTCCCCTCCCATCCCCGGGGGGACTACGCCCAGTTCCAGATCGGGGAGAGCTACTTCAACCAGCGAAACTCCCCCGACCGCGATCAGACGCAGGTGCTTCAGGCCCTCGATGACTACCTGCTCTTCCTCGACCGGTACCCCGATTCTCCCCTGGCCCAGACGGCCCGGGAGCGGATCAAGGTCTGCCGCGGGTCCCTGGCGCGCTCCGAGTTCGTGGTGGCCTGGTTCTATCAGAAGTCCCGTCGGGCCTGCCGGGCGGCCATCCCCCGCTACGAGGACATCATCAAGAGGTACCCGGATTTCGAGCAAACGGATGAAACCCTGCTGCGGCTGGGGCAGTGCCTCGCCTTTTCGGGTCGTTTCGCGGAGGCGGCCCCGGTGCTGGCCCGACTCCTCGATGAATATCCCGACTCGCCCTTCGTGAAAGAGGCTCAGACCCTCATGGAGACCGCGGCCATCCCCAAAGCCTCACCCGCGCCGGACCGGTAGACCGGGCCGCGATGGGCCGGGGCGGGGAGCTACTCTTCGGCCTTCTCGATGGTTTTCACCAGCCGGACCACGGTGCCGCCTTCGGGCGGAAAGATGTACTCCACCTCGGACATGAAGGCGCGCATGAAGAAGAGGCCGCGGCCGGCGGCGTTCAGCAGGTTCTCGGGCGCGGTGGCGTCCGGGACGGAATCGGGGTTGAATCCAAGGCCCTCGTCCTGAATCCACACTTCGATAGCGCCGGCTCCGAGGCCGAAGGCCACGCTCACCCGCTTCGCCGGATCCAGCTTGTTGCCGTGTTTCAGCGCGTTGACCACGCATTCGCGCACCGACACCGAAAGATCGTGAACACCGTCCTCATCGAGCCCGCCCACCGCGGCGAGCCGATCGACGAACGCCTGGACCGCTTCGAGGATCTCCAGACGACTCTCGAAATCGATACAGACGGTTTTAGGTCGGGCCGCCATGGCTAGCGGCCGAGGATATGCCACACCGAGGGGATATTGCGATCTTGGAGGTGGAGAAACCTCGAAGGCATCCCAGGAGGAGCGAAGTCTTTTGGGGAAACGAACTAATCTTGAGACTTCATGAATATCAGGGCCGCGCGATCCTTCGAGGGCGCCTTCGAGATGCCGGGTGACAAGTCCATCACTCACCGCGCGCTCCTGTTCGGAGCCCTGGCCGAGGGCGTCACCACCATCGAGGGCGCTTCCACGGGCGGCGACTGCGTCACCACGAGACGCTGCCTCGAATCGGTCGGGGTGCGCTTCGAATCCGATCCGGAATTCCCATACCTGCGGGTTCACGGGACGGCGACGCTCCAAGCACCCGCGTCGGTGCTGGACTGCGGGAACTCGGGAACCACCCTTCGGCTGCTGATGGGCGTGCTCGCCGGCTCGACCATCGAAGCCGAGCTGAGCGGAGATGAATCGTTGAACCGGCGCCCCATGGAGCGCGTGGCCCGGCCCCTCCGTCTGATGGGAGCGCGGATCGAGACCACTCTTGGCCGGCCTCCTCTCACTGTATCCGGCGCTCCTCTTCGGGGCGCCTCGGTGACCCCTGAGGCCGCGAGCGCGCAGATCAAGGGCGCGATTCTTCTGGCCGCCCTGGGCGCCGAGGGCACGACCATCGTTCACGAGCCGGTGGCCACCCGAGACCACACGGAGCGGATGATCCGCTCGTTCGGAGGGGCGCTGGAGGTTCGAGGGAAAGAAATCAGAATCGACGGGCCCCAGAAACTCAAGGCCACCCACGTCTCCATTCCCGGGGACCCTTCGAGCGCGGCGCCCTTCATCGTGGCCGGCCTGCTGCTGCCCGACTCCGAGGTGGTGATCGAGGGCGTCCTTTTGAACCCCCACCGCGTTCGCTACCTGGACATCCTGAGGGAGATGGGAGCGAGGCTCGAAACCGAGATCACGTCCACCTCCGGGACCGAGCCTTCGGGCCGGATCGTGGCCCGCGCGTCGGAGCTGCGAGGGATCGAGGTATCGCCCATAGACGTGGCCGCGATCGTGGACGAACTGCCGATTCTGGCCGTCGCGGGCGCGTTCGCGCGGGGGCGATTCGAAGTCCGAGGCGCCCAGGAACTGCGAGTGAAGGAGTCCGATCGGATCGCGTCGATGGTCGAGGGGCTCCAACTGATGGGAGCGGACATCCAGGAGCTTGAAGACGGCTTCGCCATTCGAGGGGGGGGGCGCCTGCGCGGCGCCGCGGTTTCGAGCCACGGCGACCACCGGATCGCCATGGCCCTCTCCATCGCGGCGCTCGGAGCCAGGGGTGACACCCAGATTTCCGGAGCCGAGGTGGTATCGATCTCCCTGCCCGGGTTCTTCGACGAACTCGAACGGGGCGCCCGGCGTTGAGTCTTCCCACCCGGATTTCCCTGGTCGGCTTCATGGGCTCCGGCAAATCGACGGTCGGGCGTCTTCTGGCCGCCCGGACCGGTTATCGGTTCGCGGACAGCGACGACGAGATCGAGAGGCGCGCCCGCGCCAGGGTGGCCGATATCTTCTCCCGGCAGGGGGAGGCGGCGTTTCGCGAACTGGAGAGACGAGCCATCTCCGAACTTCTCGAGGCGGAGCGATGCGTGATCGCCACCGGCGGCGGCGCGTTCGCTCAATCGGGCTGCGCCGACGATCTTCTGGCCCGTTCGTTCACCGTCCATCTCGGTTGCGATTTCGAGGAGGCCTTCCGCCGAGCGACCCTCCTGAGCGGGCGGCCTCTCCTCGACCGGGGCGAAACCGGAGCCGCGGACCTTTATGCGGATCGAAAAGACAAGTACTCTCGCGCTCACGCAACCGTCGACACCACCCATCGGTCGCCCGATGACGTGGTGAACCACATCCTTCGTCTCCTCCCCCACCCCTGACCCTGGTTCATCCATGCGCTATCTGATCCTCTCGGACATTCATGCGAACCGAGAGGCCTTCGCCGCGGTCATGAACTCAACCCGGCGCAAGCGCTGGGACAAGGCGGTCTGCCTGGGAGACATCGTGGGCTACGCGGCCGAGGTGAACCAGACCGTCGATCGCCTGCGTGCCATCAAGCCCTTGATCGCGATCCGGGGCAACCACGACAAGGTCTGCTCGGGTGTCGAGGGCGATGAGAGGCTGGCCAAGTTCTCACGCTACGCCCGTATCGCCGCCGAGTGGACCGCCCGAAAGCTGACCCGGGCGAACCGGCGGTATCTGAGCCGCCTGCCCCAGGGGCCGGTCATGGTGGACGGCGCCTTCGCCATCGCCCATGGGTCGCCCCTGGACGAAGACGCCTACATCTTCAGCGATCTCGATGCCCTGCGGGTCTTTCGCGGAACCGACTTTCCCATCTGCTTCATCGGGCACTCCCACTTCCCGGTGGTCTTCTCCTGGGATGGCGCCGAAGTCGACATGCTGGTGGCGGCCCCGCCGGAGTTCCGACTGCAGCTCGATCCGAACAAGCGGTACCTGATCAACCCGGGCAGCGTCGGCCAGCCCCGGGACCGGTGTCCCCTCGCATCGTTCGCCACCTACAACAGCGAGACCCGGCTGCTGAGGATCCACCGGGTGCGCTACGACATCGCCACCACCCAGGAGAACATCCTGAACGCGGGTCTGCCCGCGCCGCTGGCCGCGCGCCTTTCCGTGGGACGCTGAAGCCCGCCCTCTTTCTAGGCCGCTCCGGCGCGCTTGAGGAGCCGCCGCGCGGTGGTGATCGAAAGACCGGCCACGTTCGAGGGCGAACCCTTGATCCACTCGATGAAGGCGGCGCCCCCGCCCTCCACGTGATAGGCCCCGGCCTTGTCCAGAGGTTCGCCGGTGCGCACGTATCCCGCGATCTCACGCTCGCTCATCCGGCGGAATCGAACCTCCGTCCGGTCCACCGCGCTCGCCACCTTCGCGCCCCAGGCCACCGCCACCCCCGTGACCACGGTATGGGTGCGGCCCGAGAGGTCCCGCAGCATCGAGCGCGCCTCGGCGCGGTTCGCCGGCTTTCCCAGAACCCTGGACTTCAGGACCACCACGGTATCGGCGGCGATCACCCAGGCGTTCGGGTGGTGCAGAGCCGCCGCCTTGCGTCTGGCCAGGCGCCTCACCGCGGCTTCCGGCGATTCGCCCGGAAAGATCGATTCATCCACATCGGCGGGGTGGATTTCGAACCTCAGGCCCAGCGACTCCAGAATCCTGGCCCGGCGAGGCGAGGAGCTGGCCAGGATCAATCGGCGGTTGGACAAAGGACCTTTCCGGGCGCGGGGTGGCGACGGACGGACGGCCGCCTTATCTCGAGCCAACGCCAGGTCAGGCCCTCGCCGCCAGTGGCGCGGCCGGCGCGGTGGGAACGGCGTGGGCCGCGGGCTTGCTCATCCGCGCCTGCATCAGCGCCTCGGCATTCGCGAACAGGTCGTCCTTGGTGATTGTGCCGGCCTCAACTTCGGCCAGGATGGCGCGCTGGGCCTGGTACTCGCGGTTCTCGATCCCGGCCTTGCTCTGCAGCATCCGCCACGCTTTGCGCCGCTCGACGCAGAAGAGCACGAGCTGGCGCGAGATCGCGCGGTATTCGACATCGCCCTTCGACCCCTGCACTCTGATGTAGACCCCGAAGTCCGGCACGTAGGCGCGGTGCTCCGGCCGCAGGTGCCGGCGATAGACGGCGTCCTGCTGGGTGATGCGGACCAGCATGTTCTCCAGCGGGACGAGCTTTTCCGCGTCTTCCTTGCGGATCTTCTTCAGGTGATTGCGGAAGCGCGCCTCGGTGGCGCACCAGTGGGCGACGGTATACCGGTACGGCTCGTTGGCGCCCTTGAACTTCGCTTCGTACCAATCCAGGTCCGTCGAGGGGTTGCCCTTGAGGTCGATCGCTTCCTGGTAGCTCTCGCCCAGGCGGGGATTGAAGATGAACTCCGGAGCGCCGCGCGAATCGCGCACGCGCTGCGCCTGGGTGAGTGAGAGGTCGTCCGCGACGCCATGCTCGGGCTGACAGCTGGTGAAGCACTGCAGGAATGCGGTGCCGCGGTACTCGATCCCATCGAGGATGGCTCGGTACAGCTTGGGCGCGTTCGCGACCGATACCTGGCCGATGAACGGAGACCCGTGGCCGGCGAGAAACGTCTCCGCCACCGTCTTCTTCTCGACGCTCTTGCCCTGAGTGGCGGCGCCAAACACGTTCATGTCGCTGCCGCCCAGCATCGGCGTGGAGTCGGAATTCTGCCCTCCGGTGTTCGAGTACACCTGCGTGTCCAGCATGACGGCTTTCACGTTGGGCCGGTTCTGCAGAACCACCTTTGAGGTGTTCTGATACCCGATG
>JAQBHL010000174.1:0-9882 GCA_032127745.1 Acidobacteriota bacterium | reverse complement strand
GTAGACCAGGGTGCCGATGCCCTCGTTGGAGAAGATCTCGGCCAGCAGGCCCTCGTCCACGCGGCCGCTGATGACATGCACGCGCGGCACTCCCGCGTGACAGGCGGCCACGGCATGGCGCGCCTTCGACAAATCCCCGGGAACCACGGCCCTCTCCTGAACCGCCTTGTCCAGTTCGTCCACCGACACCTGCCGGGCCAGGGAGCCGTTGACGGTGAGACCTTCGGCGGAGGTGACGAAAATCAGCTTCACCGCACCCAGGGCCTTCGCCACCTCGAAGGCCACGGAGTCGGAATTGAGGCGGTAGGAGTGCCCGTCTCCATCCATGCCCAGGGGCGGGATCACCGGCACGACGCCGCTCGCCATGAGCTTCTGAATGAATTCCATATCGACCCGTTCCACCCGGCCCGTGAACAGGTGATCGACGCCGCGCAGGATTCCCAGGGGATGGGCGATGACCGCGTTGGTGCTGGCCCCCCGCAGATCGGCGGCGCTCAAACCCTCGAGCAGTTCGTGGGTGAGACGATTGGCGGCGGTGAGGGCGAGTTGCAGCGTCTCCGCGTCCGTCACTCCCGACCCTTCGAGATCGGAGGGTTTGGCGCCGGTCGCCTTCGCCAGGGCCAGAATCTGCGCCGCCGCTCCATGAACCAGAACGATGCGGACATTCAGGGACCACAGAACCGCCACGTCCATCAACAGGTTGGGGAAGTTCTCGTCCTCGACGATCGCCCCGTCGAGCGCGACCACGAAGATCTTCTCCCTGAACTGGGGCACGTACCGGAGGATGCCGCGGAGGTCGGTGGGACGCATGGAGCCGAAAGTAGATCACAACCGCGCCTCCGTCCACACTCCGCCGGCGCCTCCCGACCAACCCGTCCTCAGAGCCGACACTCAGAATGTCGAGAACCCGGCCCAGACCCTCCCGGTCCCACACGAAGAGGCGGAGAAGGCGAAGGCCCGGATCTTCGTGGAGACCGAAGGTGAAGCGGCCCGCCGATGGCCGGCCCGCGCTGCTCAAGGCGGCGTCTCCGAAAGACGCCTCCATGGGAACGCCTTCCTACATGAGTCCGGAACGGGCCCTAGCATCGAAGCCCGCATCGGCGAGGCGAGTTCGTCCGCACGCTGGCCGAACGGTTTCGCGAAACCGACCGGCGCGCGGGGGTGCGGGAACTAGACTGCGGGCCACCCAAACAGGAGGAATTCATGCGCGTTGTGATTTTGTTTGCGGCCCTCGCGGCCCTCGGCGGACCGCTGGTCTCGGAGGAGCGCCCGGCAAGCCAGGCGATGCCCGCGGCCGCGCTCCAGCCCTACACGCCGAGCCTGGACATACCCTCGATGGACAAGACCGCCGAGGCCTGCACGGACTTCTACCAGTACGTCTGCGGCGGGTGGATGAAGAACAATCCCATCCCCTCCGATCAGGCGAGCTGGAGCGTCTACGGCAAGCTCAACGACGAGAACTACCAGTTCCTGCACGGCCTTCTCGAGGATGCGAGCCAGCCTTCTCCGTCGCGCACCGCGTCAGAGGCGAAGATCGGAGACTTCTACGGCGCGTGCATGGACACCGCGACCGTCGATCGCGCGGGCCGCACGCCGCTTCAGCCGGAACTCGAAGTCATCCGGAATCTCTCCTCCACCTCGACCCTCGCCTCCTATCTCGGGAAGACGCATCTGGCCATGGCGGGCGGGGGTCTGGCCTTCGGATTCGGAGCGAACCAGGACTTCGCCGACTCCACCCGGGTCATCGCTTTCGCGACCGCGGGCGGGCTGGGTCTTCCCGATCGTGACTACTACACCAAGACCGACGACAAGAGCATTGAGCTGCGCGCGAAGTACGTAGCCCATGTGCAGAAGCTCTTCGAGCTTCTGGGCGTGCCCCGAGCGAAGGCGGCCACGGACGCGGCCGACGTCCTGAATCTCGAAACCTCGCTGGCCAGGGCCTCTCTCACCCAGGTGGAGAAGCGCGATCCCTACAAGCTGTTTCATGTCCTGACCCGCGCCGAGTTGAAGGCGGCGACGCCCCACTTCGACTGGGACGTATATCTGCACGAGCAGGGGGCGGCCGGAGTGGCCTCGGTGAACGTGACCGAGCCCGAATTCTTCAAGGAACTCGACCGCCTGATCGCCGCCGAAAGTCTGCCTAAATGGAAGACCTACCTGCGCTGGCACGTGGCCCACGCGCGCGCACCCTACCTGTCCCAGGCCTTCGTGGACGCGAACTTCGACTTCTATCGCAAGACCCTGCGCGGGGTGGCCCAGGATCTGCCGCGCTGGAAGAAGTGCGTGGGCCTCGTCGACCGCAACCTGGGCGAAGCACTCGGCCAGGTGTTCGTGGCCAGGACGTTCGCCGCCGAGACCAAGGCCAAGACGATCGAGATGACGAAGTACGTGGAGGAGGCCATGGCCGACGAGATCGGAAAGCTCGACTGGATGAGTGCCGAAACTAAGAAGAAAGCCATGGAGAAGCTCGGGACCATCGTCAACAAGGTGGGCTATCCCGACCGCTGGCGCGACTATTCGGCGCTCACCGTGAACCGGCATGACTTCATGGGCAACCTGCGCCGGGCCACCGTGTTCGAGTCGAAGCGCAGCCTGGCCAAGATCGGCAAACCGGTGGACCGGCAGGAGTGGGGCATGACTCCGCCCACCGTGAACGCGTACTACGATCCGCAGATGAACGACATCAACTTCCCCGCCGGCGTCCTGCAGCCGCCTCTTTACGACCCGAAGATGGACGACGCCCCCAACTACGGCAACACCGGCTCCACCATCGGCCATGAGCTGACCCATGGCTTCGACGACGAGGGCCGGCAGTTCGACGCCCAGGGCAATCTGAAGGACTGGTGGACGAAGGAAGACGCCACGGCGTTCGAGGAGCGGCTGAAATGCGTACAGGACCAGTACGCCGAGTACGTGGTGGTGGACGACATCAAGATCCAGAGCCAGCTGACCTCGGGTGAGGATGTGGCCGACCTGGGGGGCACGCTGATCGCCTATCTCGCCTGGCAGAAGGCGGTGGCGGCGTCGGGTGAGAATCTTCAGCCCGTCGACGGCTTCACCCCGGAACAGCGTTTCTTCATCGGCTTCGGCCAGTGGGCCTGCGAGAACGACCGCCCGGAGAATCTGCGGGTGAGTGCGGCCACCGATCCGCATTCGCCCGGGAAGTATCGGATCAACGGAATCGTGGCCAACCTGCCCGAGTTCGCTCAGGCGTTTTCATGCCCGGCCGGGCAGCCGATGGTGCGAGAGAAGGTCTGCAAGATCTGGTGAAGCAGGCATGGGGTCCGCCTCGCCCGCGATTCAGCGTTTTCGGCTGAGCCGCGGCGGCGCCCCCTTTTTCCTCGCTGGTTTGCGTTTCGGCGTCCTGCCCTTCGGCGGCTTTCCTTTGGTCGACCTGCCCTTCGGGGGCTTGATCTTCCGGGACTTCTTCGGCGGCCGGGCTTCAAGGGCGTTTTTCGGGGGATGGGAGAGCGCGTACTCGACGCCGTGGCCGAGCCAATGGGCCAGATCGGCATCCTCTTCAAGACCTGATGGCTCGACCAACAGGGCCGCGAATCCGCTCGGCCAGACCCTCGTCGTAGGTCATGACCGGAGCATCTCACCGCAGCGAGGCGAGGGCAAACGCCGCGGCCGCCCGGGATTGAAAGATGGGTCGTCGACCCCGGAAGCCGGCCGGCCCGCTATGGTGCAAACGGACCATAGACGTCGCTTGGGCGGGGGCGTAAACGGGATTCAGGCCACTATGCACGAGCTCTCGATCGCCTGTTCTCTGGTAAAGGCCGCCGTCGATGAGGCGGTGCGAAACGGGGCTACGCACGTGGTCAAGCTCGATGTCGTACTGGGAGCGCTCAGCGGCGTGGAAATGGATGCGCTTCTGTTCTGCTTCCCGGCCGTGGCCCGGGGGACGGTCTGCGAAGGCGCCGGACTGGACGTCGAAATCCAGCCTGCGACCGGCCACTGCCATGTCTGCTCATCGACCAGCGAGGTGAGCGACTTCCTGAGTCCGTGTCCCCAATGCGGCGAATGGCCGCTCGGGCTCGAAGGCGGCCGGGAGATGAAGCTGCGCTCGCTGGAGGTGACCTGAACGAGGTGATCGATATGTGTGGAACCTGTGGATGCGGAACGAACGAAATCCCGCGTGTGGCCCACCACCACCCGCAGGGAGAAGATCACGCTCACCCCCGGCGGCACGACGTCTCGGCTTCGGCGCACAAACATCGGACGGCGGCGGCTGGGGCTGCGCTCGCCGACCACGCTCCCGCATCTGGGGGCTCCAGCCGTCTCATCCAGGTCGAGCAGGCGCTCCTGGCCGAGAACGACCGCCACGCGACCCACAACCGCGCCCTGCTCAACCGAAAGCACACCCGCGCCTTCAACTTCATCAGCTCCCCGGGAGCCGGCAAGACCACTCTGCTCGAAAAAACCTTGACCGCGCTGCGAGCCCGCTCGGTCGCCTGCGCGGTGATCGAAGGCGACCAGAAAACCGACCTCGACGCCCAGCGCATAGCCCGCACCGGGGTGAGCGTGGTTCAGATCGAAACCGGGCGATCCTGCCATCTCGATGCCGAGCAGGTGCACCTCGCCCTCCATCGACTCGATGTCCCTCAGGGCGGTCTGCTCTTTATCGAAAACGTGGGCAACCTCATCTGCCCCACCGAGTTCAAGCTGGGTGAGCACGAGCGGTTGACCATCCTCAGCGTGGCCGAGGGTCATGACAAACCGGCCAAGTATCCCCTGGCGTTCCGGAACGCCACCGTGGTGGTGATCTCGAAGATGGATCTGCTGCCCTACGTGGACTTCGACCTCGTGGAGGCTCGACGTCTCATCACCGGGCTGAACCCAAAGGCGCCCATTTTCGAGCTTTCCGCGACCACCGGCGATGGCATGGACGAGTGGTTCTCGTGGCTCCAGCACCGAATGCCGGCCGCGGCCCGAGAGGAGATGGCCTGATGTGTCTCGGTGTCCCGGGAAAGGTGGTGGACATCACCCGCCACGAGGTGGGCATGCAGATGGGCCGGGTCCGCTTCGGCGGGATCCAGAAGGAGGTCTGCCTCTCGTTTCTCCCCGATATCCACGTGGGCGACTACGTGATCGTTCACGCCGGCTTCGCGATCAGCCAGGTGGATGAGGAAGAGGCGGCCAGGACCTTCGAAATCCTGCGGCAGATGGGCGACCTCGCCGAGCTGTCGGAAGCCGACGCCGACGCCGACGCAGTTCCGAGGGTCGGCCCCGATGCGGTTCGTTGACGAGTTCCGCGACGGCGAAGCGGTGCAGCGCGCCGCCAGAGCCATCGCCTCCGTGCAGACGAAACCCTGGACGCTCATGGAAATCTGCGGCGGCCAGACCCACTCCATCCTCAAGTTCGGCCTCGATCAGGTTCTCCCGGAAAAACTGACCCTCGTCCACGGCCCGGGGTGTCCGGTCTGCGTAACCCCGTTGGAGCTGATCGACCAGGCGGTTTCGATCGCGGCCCGACCGGAGGTGATATTCACGTCGTTCGGGGACATGCTTCGGGTGCCAGGGTCGAAGAAGAGCCTGCTTCAGGTGAAGTCCGAAGGCGGCGACGTCCGGATCGTCTACAGCCCCCTCGATGCGGTGGCTCTCGCCCAAAAGAACCCCAGCCGTGAGGTCGTCTTCTTCGCGGTCGGGTTCGAAACCACCGCTCCCGCCAACGCCATGGCGGTGTGGCGCGCCCACGAACTGGGCCTCAGGAACTTCTCCGTCCTGTGTTCGCACGTGCTGGTGCCGCCCGCCATCGACGCCATTCTGGGAGCGCCCGACTGCCGGATCCAGGGCTTCCTGGCCGCGGGCCACGTGTGCACGGTGGAGGGCAGCGAGGACTACGTGCCCCTGGCCGCGAAGTACGGCGTCCCCATCGTGGTCACGGGCTTCGAACCCGTGGACCTCATGACCGGGATCCTGGCCTGCGTGCAGGCGCTGGAGCGGGGCGAAGCCACGGTGGAGAACGCATACAAGCGCTCGGCCAGCCGCGAGGGCAACCCGCACGCACGCGCGCTCGTCCGGCGAGTGTTCGGGGTGTGCGACCGTGCCTGGCGCGGGATCGGGGTCATTCCCAGGAGCGGACTCACCCTGAATCCCGAGTTTCAGGCCTTGGACGCCGCGCGCCGGTTCGACAGCTCGCACATCCGCACCGAAGAGCCGCGCGAATGCATTGCCGGTCAGATTCTGCTCGGACACAAGCGGCCCTCCGAGTGCGAGGCCTTCTCGAAGGTATGCACGCCCGAGCATCCCCTGGGCGCGCCCATGGTGTCGGCGGAGGGCGCCTGCGCCGCCTACCACGCCTATCGGAGGTCGGCGTGAACGACCCGAAGCATCCCGATCCCTCCCAGTGGTCGTGCCCGGTCCCCACCGAGCGAGCGGACACGGTGCAGATGGCCCATGGCGGCGGCGGCCGTATGACCCAGAGGCTCATTGAGACGGTGTTCGTGCCCGCGCTGCGCAACTCCGCCCTCGAGGCGCTCCATGACGGCGCCATCCTCTCCCTCCCTCCGGGCCGGGTGGCCTTCAGCACCGACTCCTACGTCATCAATCCCATCTTCTTCCCGGGCGGCGACATCGGCTCGCTGGCCGTGCACGGCACGGTCAACGATCTCGCCATGTGCGGGGCGCGGCCGTTGCATCTGTCCGCGGGCTTCATCCTCGAGGAAGGCCTGCCCCTGCATGACCTGCGCCGGATCGTGGCCTCCATGGGCCGGGCGGCGAAGGAGGCCGGCGTCACCGTGGTCACGGGCGACACGAAGGTGGTCGACCGGGGCAAGGGCGATTCGATCTTCATCAACACCGCGGGCATCGGCATCGTACCGGAGGGGGTCGAGATCGACCCGCGACGGGCGCGGCCCGGCGATCTGGTTCTGTTGAACGGCGAGATCGCGGTGCACGGGATCGCCATCATGTCGGTGCGGCAGGGACTGCAGTTCGAGACCGAGATGGTGAGCGACTCGGCGTCGCTGCATGAGCTCGTGGCCCTCGCGATCGACGCGGCGGGCTCGCACCTGCATGTGCTGCGCGATCCGACCCGGGGCGGGGTGGCGAGCGCGCTCAACGAGATCGCGACCGCGGCCAAAGTATCCATCGAGCTGGAGGAGCGCGCTATTCCCTTGAATGAGGCCGTGCAGGGGGCTTGCGAGTTGCTTGGCTTCGATCCTCTCTATGTCGCCAACGAAGGAAAATGCCTGGCCATCGTGGCGCCCTCCCACGCGGAGGCGGTGCTCGCGGCCTGGCGGCGGCATCCGCTGGGCGAGCACGCCGCCATCATCGGCCAGGTGCGAGAGGAGCCAAGCGGCCGCCTGATCCTGCACACCCGCATTGGCGCGCGCCGCATCGTGGACATGCTTTCCGGCGAACAGCTCCCGCGGATCTGCTAGGTCTTTCCAGAATCGAAGCGTCTGGATCCCGGCTTTCGCCGGGATGACGGAGGCGGGGGCAGTGCGGGCAATGACGAAGGCCGGGGCGGTGCGGTCAATGCCACCGCCGCTTCGCCTTCCCCGACGAACTGCCCGCGGGCGCCGCTGGCGATTCGCACCCCTCTCGTCACCCCGGCGAAAGCCCGGGTCCGCGCCAGCGAGGGAGCCTGTTGCCCCCCCTCTCGTCACCCCGGCGAAAGCCCCGGTTCGCGCCAGCGAGGGAGCCTGTTGCCCCCCCCTCTCGTCACCCCGGCGAAAGCCGGGGCCCAGGCCGGCGGGTCCCCGGGCCGATCTCAAGCTTCAAGATCGGCGCGTCTCCTTCTCTAGGCGGCCACGGCCTTCCTGGACCCGATCTCGCAACTCCGCGACATAGGGTCGAGATATGCAGCCCGCTGTCTACCTGCTGGCAAGCCAGCGCAATGGAACGCTCTATGTCGGCGTGACCTCGGATCTGGTCAAGCGCACGATTCGGCACAAGAGTCACTTGGTCGAAGGCTTCACGAAGACCTACCGTGTCGACCGGCTGGTCTGGTTCGAACTGCATCCGACCATGGAATCCGCCATCCGCCGAGAGAAGGCGATCAAAGAATGGAGGAGGACCTGGAAGCTGGCTCTCATCCAAGGGGGCAACCCCGGTTGGACGGATCTGTTCGACTCTCTCGTGCGATAACCGAAGACGTCCTCCTTGGCTCCAGTCGCAGCCGAATTGACGCGTCTGGATCCCGGCGTTCGCCGGGATGACGGAGGCGGTGGCGAGCCTGTGCCGATCCCCCTTTCGTCACCCCGGCGGAAGCCGGGGCCCACGCCGAGGAATCCCCGGGCCGATCGCAGGACCAAAAACGGCGCGTCTGGATCCCGGCTTCTGCCGGGAAGACGGAGGCGGGGGCAGTGCGGGCAAAGACGAAGGCCGGGGCGGTGCGGTCAATGCCACAGCCGCTTCGCCTTCCCCGACGACCTGCCCGCGAGCCCCGCTGGCGATTCGCACCCCTCTCGTCACCCCGGCGAAAGCCCGGGTCCGCGCCAGCGAGGGAGCCTGTTGCCCCCCCTCTCGTCACCCCGGCGAAAGCCGGGGCCCAGGCCGGCGGGGAGTGCGCCTTCGCAAGCGTCCTTAGTTGGCCAGTCGCTCGCGCAGGAGGTCGTGGACCACCTGGACGACTTCGGGCAGCGCCTTTTCGAGGGCGGGCGAGAGGTCGATGGTCATCGGCTGCATCTTTGCAATCGAGACGGTGATGAGGTCGATCGTGGGTAGTGGGCCGAGGAGGGCCGCCGATTCGACGAGGTCGCGGAGGCCGATGTCGTGGGCGCTCAGCGAGCGGGGAAAATCGGAAGCGAAACGCGGGTGCAGCACACGCACCGTGCCGGGCACGCCGTCGTCGAGGGTCGCGTCGATCAGGATCATGTAACGGTGCTCATCGAACAACTCGAGCAGGTGGAAACCGCCGGTGCCGCCGTCCAGCACGGGCACGCCGGCGGGGACGGCTTCGCGCTCGAGCGCGCGCACGGCATGGACGCCAACTCCCTCATCCCCCATCAGGAGGTTTCCGATGCCGAGAACCAGCATCTCGGTCCCTAGCTCGCCGCTCCTGGGTCGGATAACGGCTTGGGCTCGACCGGGCGCTCAATGAATTTCCAGCCGCCCACGATGGACGACGTGCCGCCCCGGCCCTCCACGTAGTCGTGGTAGAAGACCAGATAGACGTGGGTGATGATGAAAGCGGGGAAGAACCACATCAACAGGTGGTGCCACTGCCGGACCGCAAGGTCGCTGCCGAAGAGTGGAATCACCCAGGCGAAAAGCCGGCCCATCCCGAATTCGCTCATGGCTGAATACAGAGCGAGCCCCGTCGCCACCTGGACCAGAAACACGAGGAAGGACAGGAAATAGACCAGCCCAGCGAGGGAGTTGTGGCCTGCCGACTCCAGGGGCGACTCCGCCTTGCCCAGCATGATGTCGACCCTCAGCACCCGCAGGATTTCCTTCCACTGCGCCGCCTTCAGGGGGATGAAATTGCGCCAGGTGGCGTACTTGTTCCCCACGAAACCCCAGTAGATCCGGAACAGGAAGTTGAAGATCAGCAGATAGGCGACAGAGAAGTGGATGAACCGCACCGTCCCGAACCAGTAACCGGACCACGGCTCGGCCGAACTCTGGAAGGCGATGGGCCGTCCGATCAGGAATCCGGTGACGCCCAACATCACGATACACAGGGCGTTCATCCAGTGGAACAGCCGCACCGGCAGCTGCCAGACGTACACGCGCTCCATGGTCTTGCCGCGCATGAGAACCTCCTTACTGGACGGTCACCCGGCTCACCGTCTTTCCGTGCTCGTCGTACAAGTGCACCGCGCAGGCGATGCACGGATCGAAGGAATGGATGGTGCGCAGGATTTCCACCGGCTGCTTCACGTCGTGGACGGGGGTGCCGATGAGCGACTCCTCGTAAGCGGAACGCTGACC
>JAQBHL010000173.1:0-7964 GCA_032127745.1 Acidobacteriota bacterium | reverse complement strand
GACGGACGCACGTTTCTTCTTCTGCGCCATCGATTCTGATTCTACCCAAAAGAAAAAAGCCCCGGGGGAACGCCCCCCGGGGCTTCACGAGCTCACGACCGGCGATTAGAACTCGAGACGAACGCCGATGCGCGCCACCCGCGGGTTGATCAACTCATTCACCCGGTTGAAGGAGCCGTTGATCCCGCCATCACTCGACGCATTCACCGTCCGAGCCCGCTGCAAAACGGTGTCGGCGTTGAGCACGTTGAACAGATCCACGCTGAGCCGCAGCGCGGTCTTGCTTCCCAGGCTCACCCTCTTGGCGAGACGGAAGTCCAGGTCCCACAGATTGTCGAACCGGTTGGTGTCGACTTCGGGCGTGGCCAGGATGTTCGGGCGTCCGTCGTCTCCGGCCGGAAGCCGCATGATGGCGACGAACGGATAGCCCTGACGGCCCAGTATCGACGCGCCAAGGTCGAAGCCATGGGGGAGTTGATACAAGGCGCTGGCCGTGAACTGCCACTTCGAGTTGTAGAAGGTGTCCGTCTTCGAACCATACGACTTGATGATCACCTGGCCGCCATCGACTCCCGGTCCTCCCGACGTGCCGCCCGCGGTGTTCTGCGTGCGCGTGGGATTCTGGAATGCGTTCGGACCATCGAAATGCTCGGTCCAGTCCATGTAGGCAAACGCGGCTCGCATCATCCACTTGTCAGCGAGGCGCTTCGTCGCGGACAACTCGATACCGTTGTAGGTCCGGTAGTAGTCCGGCCGATTGGTCAGGTTCCTGGCCCCTGTGACCTTGCTCGAGTCGGGCGAAAACGACTGGCCGATGAAGCTGCCCTGAGGCGTCGTCACCGTCACCGGAGCGTTCGCGGTGTAGTCGGCCACGGTCAGACCAACGCGCGGATTCCAGGACGGAAGATCGACGCCCTTGCGGTAGGTGTAGGCCGCACCTACCGCGAAGTTCGCCGCCAGTTCCCGATCGAGGCCGATAATGAACTCGCTGTCCTTGTTGGCCTTGTAGTCGGGGTCGATCAGGTTGGGCGACTCGTTGCTTCCGAGGTTATCGGGGTCCACTCCGTTGGAATACTGGATGCCCTCGTTGATCAGCAGCTCATCGCGCGAGGCCAGGTGGTCGCCGTTCTTGTCGAGCCAGTTGTAGGCCACATAAGGATAGTAGGTACCGGCGGCGTTATTGCTGGTGGTTTCGAACGAGTTCATCTGGCCGGCATACTGCGCGTAGGACGCGCGAACCACGGTCTTTCGCGCCTCATCGAGGGCATAGGTCAGGGCCACGCGCGGCGATATGTTCTTCCACTCCAGGCCCTGAAGGTTGCTGGGATCGACGGTGACGGCCGGGAAGATATCCGGAATGAGGCGCTGCGCGGAGGCGGTGCTGGCCTCATTGGACGCCCTCTGGATGTCGTAGCGCAGGCCGGCGTTCAAGGTCATCCGGCCCTTGGTGAACGTGTCGCCCAGGTAGAAGTCCGTATTGGTTCCCTTGAAGTAGGCGACGCGGTCCCGGTAGAGGATAGCCGTCGACTCGCCCGGGCCGTCGCCGTACTTGAAGGCGACGGAGCCGTTGCCCGCGTAACGGGTGCTCGAGTGCACGGGGTTAGCGCGGTAGCCGAATCCGAATCTCAACTCATGATTGCCGCCCATGCCCTCCTTGAAGTAGCTGCCGCTCACGTCCACCACATGCCAGGGTCGGAGCGACCGGTACTGCAGGGACGAGCCATACGCGGTGTCGGTGGTGGTATCGACGCCGCCGGAGCTCTCGATTCCTCCGCGCGGATCGAACCCATACCCCCATCCGAAGTAGGCGTATTTCGCGTTCATGAAGAAGTTCTGGGAGAAGACGTGGTTGTCTTCGATCTTGAACAGGCCCTTCAGCCCGGAGAACGGCCCGAAGTCGGGACCGAAGTCGCCCTGGTCGAAGAGGATCGAGTCGGGCTCCGTCCCGGCGTAGCCAGGGGACCGGCCAAACTTCTCTTTCTTGCCGTAGAAGTAGGACGCGGACACCATGTCATTCGAACTTGCCTGCCAGTTCAGCTTGGCGTTGGTGTTGTGGAGGAGCGTCTCGTCCACGGTCTGGGCGATGCGGATGAGCTTGATGTCGTTCTTGTTGTAGGCGGCCCAGAACCAGAGCTTGTCCTTCACGATCGGCCCGCTGACGTCGACGCCCCAGTCGAAGATGTTGTCGATGCGATCCGCTTTCCGATCCGGGTTCGAGTCCACCGCGATGCGGGAATCGGTCTTAAGGCTGTCGGGAACGTTGTTGCCCTGGAGGCTGTTGTCGCTCCAGTATCCGCGGACGGTGGCGTGGAACGTGTTGGTCCCGCGCTTGGTGATGAAGTTCAGACCCACGCCGCCGGTCATGACCGACAGGTCGTTGCCGCCGGTATCGACCTTGATCTGATCGAAGGCGTCGAAGTCGTAGTACATCGACGAGCAACCGCCGCAGGCGGAGTCGGTGATGACGATGCCGTCATAGGTGTAGACGGAGTCCGAGGGCGAGGCGCCCTTGGCCGAGAACACCGACTGCTGGCCGGCTTCGTTGCCGGCGATGCTGACGCGGTCGACCATGACGCCGGGGACGGTCTTGAGGACGGCCCAGGGATCGCGGGACTGCGGAGTCTGCGAGAGTTCCTCGTTGGTGAGGGTGGTGGACGTGCCGACCTTCTTGATGTCGATCACCGGCGCTTCGGCGGTCACGTCGACTGCCTCAGAGAGCGAAGCCAGGCGCATGGCGAAGCTCACGCTGAGGTTCGAACCCGCGTTGACGGTGAGGTTACGGGTGACATTGCCGAACCCACTCAGAGCCACCACGAGGTTGTACTGGCCGGGATCGAGGTTGAGGAACCGGAACTCGCCCTGGGGACCGCTGGTGATGGTGCGGGCGCCCGATCGGTCGCTCGTGATGGTGATCGCGGCGCCGGGAAGCACGGCCCCCGAGCTGTCCGTCACCGTGCCATGGATGTCTCCGCCCGTGATCTGCGCCCACGCACCCGGCGCGGCCAGAATCAAGACGAGGAACAGCCCTAGAATTCGCTTCATACGCAACCCTCCAAAAGTTGACCGCTCGACGGCGGAAAGACAATAGTGTTTTGACCGACTGTGCGCTGAGTGTAGCAATCGCCGGGCCAGGAAAGAAAGTGTGCCAAAGTCAAGGATTGTGCGGTTTGACTCCTGACCGCGGAGCGGGGACCACTCCAATGCGTCGGATTGCCGGTGGCTTTTTGGACCGCAGGTACAAGAAGCTGAACGCAGCTAGCGTCCCACCGCACTTCGAAACCGCCGCATCTCGGCCGCATACAACCTCGGAGGAGCTTCCGCGAGAAAGCGGTCAACGAACGGGCGCGCCTCGGCGAGGCGGCCCTGCCCGATGAGAACGCGGCAGAGGTTCGACAGGGTGTCCCATTCCCGCGGGTTGATTTCGATGGAACGGCTCCAGTGGACGATCGCTTCATCGGGACGGCCGGTTTCGAAGGCGATGACCCCAAGGGCGTTGTGGGCGCGAGACACGTCCGGATCCAGGACGAGAGCCTCCTCCATCAAGGCCCAGGCGCGCGGATAGTCGCGAGTCATGAGGAACACCGTTCCCAGATTCGACCTGGCCTGCGCGTTGGTGGGGTCCAGGGTGATGGCCTTCTCGAAAGTGGCGACCGCCTCCTTGATCCGGCCAACCTGGGCCAGGGCTCCCCCCCGCACCATCAGAACCTCCAGATCGGGGGCCGGGCGCTCCGCGAAACCCCGCAGGACATCGGCCGCCTGTCCCGGCCGGCCCGCTTCGGTGAGATACGCCCCGAGCAGCGCGGCGACGCTCTCATCGGCGGGTTGGGCCCTGACCGCCCGCTCCAGCGAAGAAACCGCGGCTTCGATGTCCCCGGTCTCACGCTGCAGAAAACCGAGGTACTGAAGAGAAAGGGCCATGCCGGGTCGTGCAGCCACGACCTGCTGAGCCTTGACCAGGGCGGACCCGGGATCCCCTCCTTCGTAGAGGCCCACCACCTCCTCGAGGTCCGCGTCCAGGCCGATCAGTCGCTTGGGATCGTCGTCCGGGGTGGGATTTCCATTCGAGGCGGGCGTCGATGATGCCGCGATGTACCCAAGCGCCCGCAGCCTTTCCCTCGTCTCCGCGGTCTCCGCCTGCTTCCGCAGCCCGCGATCCGCACCGCGCACCCGGGACAGGGCGGCCCGGATTTCGTCGAAACGCTGCGGCTCCATCGCGGCCAGGTTCCGGGTTTCGTTCGGGTCCTGATCGAGATCGAAGAGTTCGGGGATGGGAAGATCGATCAGCTTGTAGCGGTCTTGGATGAGCCCCGAAAGAGGCGCCCAGCCCCGATTGAGCGCCGACGACATCGCTTCGAAGTAGTTGGGCGGGGGCGCCGCCTTCTGACCATTGGCGAGGGGCAGGAGGCTTCGCCCCGGCAGATCCGCGGACCCCTCGAGCCCGAGGGCGTCGAGCACCGAGGGCAGGATGTCGACGTGGCGCACCCGCTCCTCGACCACCCGGGGCTCGAGCAGCGATGGAGCGTGAACAATCAGGGGCACTCGCAGAGTGGTTTCGTAGGCAAAGATCCCGTGCGTCGCTTCCCCATGTTCACCCAGGCCCTCGCCGTGATCGCTGGTGAGTACGATCAGGGTGTGGCCGTCCTTCCCCCGGGCGAGCAGCGGCTCCAGCAGGGGCTCGAGCACCGAGTCGGCGTATGACACTTCACCGTGATACCGGTCGGCCGCGAATCGCGACGCGAAGGGTTCGGGCGGGGCGTACGGGAAGTGGGGCTCGTAGAGGTGAACCCACAGGAAGGTCTTCGCTCCGCCCTGAGCGGTGAGCCAGGCCTTCGCCGCGGCCACCGTCGCTCGTCCGGAACGCTCCTGCATCAGGAAACCCGCGCGCTTCTCCGGATCGCC
Source organism: Acidobacteriota bacterium (assembly GCA_032127745.1). GTDB lineage: Bacteria > Acidobacteriota > Vicinamibacteria > Fen-336 > JAGNNV01 > JAGNNV01. The sequence goes on along the minus strand of JAQBHL010000173.1, from coordinate 3,065 downwards.
GAGGCGATCGTCGTAGACCTCGAATCCGCGGGCGAGGCCGAAGCGGGAGTCCAGGGGAAATGCGCTCACGAAGGCTCCGGTGCGATATCCCGCCCGGGCAAGAATCGTGGCCAGAGTTTCCTGCTCGGCCGGAAATCGAAAGGCGGCGTTATCCCGGATCCCGTGGTCGAAAGGGTAGCGGCCGGAGAGGATGTTCGCGTGGGAGGGAAGGGTCACCACGTTCTGGGCGTGCGCCTTCTCGAAGCGCACGCCCTCGCGCGCGAGGCGGTCCATCCATGGCGTGGCCACGGTCCGGTTTCCATAGGCCCCGACCGCATCGGCGCGGAGCGTATCGACGGTGATGAGAAGGACGCTCAGACCCGGATCCCGGCGAACCGGCCCTGCCCTGTGAAGACCGATCCGAGGGGCCAGGACTACGGAGGCCAAGGCCGCCAGGGCCAGGGCGGCGAAGATGGCGGCCATCCTCCTCCCGCTCCAGCCCCGGCCGGTTGTCGGCGGGGAGCCCGTCATCGACTCGGGTGCGCCCGTGCTCGGTGAGCCCGGTCCAGGCCGAGCGCTGGCCTCTCGGATCCCCTCGCTTGTCTTCCGGCCCGACCTCTTCTTGCCCATGAGCGGGTGGCATCTTAAGGTCGGACCGCGGCCCCGGGCATAACATCCCAGGCGCGAGTTCGAGGAGACACCATGGCATCACGACGCGACTTCATCCGCAACATCGGAGCGGGGATTGCCGCCAGCTCGGCGGCGAGCCAGGCGCTGGCCCAGTCCCGGACTCCGAACCCCGGGCCTTCGGGGTCGGAGAGACTTCTGGTCGACAACCCTCATCATCCCAAGCCTGCGCCGGAGGGTGTCGATCGCCTTCCCCTGGCCTGGTACAAGAAACAGGCGGCCGCGATGAGAGCGCGGGCAGCGGCCAGGGGCGTGGAGGCGGTCGTCTTCGGGACCGATGACAACATCGTCTACTTCACCGGCTGCTTCCGTGGCAGCGGCGAGCGCTCGACCTGGGTGGTGTTTCCCACCGACGCCGGCCCGTCGACGGGCGACACCGTCTACTGGTACTCGCCGGGCATCGACCGGGATCTCATCCAGTCCTGGTGGTGCACGGAGAACGAGTACTACTTCTGCTACCCCCACGCCGAGGGCGGTTTCCCGAACAAGGGTCAGCTGAAGCGCGGGAACCGGGTGGACCTGTGGGAATGGATGCTCACCGGACTCAAGAAGCGCGGCTACGACGGGAAGACCATCGGTTTCGAGGGAGAACTGAGCTCGGCGCGGGCGGCCACGTTCGCGCGCGTTCTCCCCCACGCGAAGGTGGCTGACATTTCCGACCTCGCCTTGAAGATGCGGATCGCCAAGACGCCCGAGGAGATCGCCCTCACCCAGCGCGCCTATCGCTACTTCGACCGGATTCACGCCTTCGCCCGCGACTACATTCTGGAGCACGGCACGAACGCGACCGACTATGAGATCGGACAGGCGCTGGCCCAGTTCGGCATCAACCTGCTGATGGCGGACGTGAAGCGCGACGGCAAACCGCACAGCGCCGTCGGAATCGATGTCACCGGCAACTACGTCCGCACCGGAGTCGCGACCGCCTACCCGCACCCGAATCAGTTCTTCCATTCCAAGGTGCAGCGCGGCCAGCCGCTCTACGTCAACTGCGACATCCTGCTCGGCGGCTACGGCGGGGAGTGCTACCGGAACTACGTCATCCTTCCCTCCACCCCGGGCCACGACAAGATGTGGCAGGTGGTGGCCGAGACGGTTGAAATCATGGTCGAGAACGTGAAACCGGGCGCTATCTGCTCGGAGATCGCGTGGAAGGTGCACGAACACCAGATCAGGAACGGCATGCAGGACTTCATCTATCACCGTCCGGGGCACGGCCAGGGCCAGAACTACGAAGGCCACCAGCCCCCTCATCTCGCCCTCGGCGACGACAGCGTGATCGAGGAAGGAATGACCTTCTCCGTCGAACCGGGCCTCTACGATGAGACGAACGGCATCGGCATCAATCCCTCGGATCGGCTGCTGGTCCTCAAGGACCGCTCGGTCCGTATGAGCCGGGTGCCCTTCTCGAAGGAGTGGAGTTATCTGAAGATCTAGTAGAGGCGCTCGACGTCGAGGACGTTCCGCAGGGTTTCTCCCCGAAGGAAGCGCCCGAGGTTCTCGCAGAACAGGTCCGTGAGGCGGCCGTTCTCGCGATCGCTAGTGCTGGCCGAATGCGGGCTGACCAGGACGTTGGGCATCGTCCACAGGGGGCTTTCGGGCGGGAGCGGTTCCGTGGCAAAGACGTCGAGCGCCGCCCCGCCGAGATGTCCGGACCGCAGCGCCTCGATCAACGCGGGCTCATCCACCAGAGCGCCGCGCCCGATATTGATCAGGACCGCGCCTTGCGGCATCGTTGTCAACTCGTCCCGGCCGAGCACGCCTTCCGTCTCACCCGTGTGCGGAGCGGTCAGAATCAGGAACTCCGCGCGCGGCAGCAAAGAGCGAAACGCGGTCGCGGGATGCAGTTCATCGACATGATGCGCCGAGGGATCCTCGTTCGACACCGAACGCTTGATCCCCACCGCCTTCATGCCGAAGCCGCGGGCCAGGCGTCCCACCTCACGGCCAATCGCGCCATGGCCGAAGATCACCACCGTCCGGCCCACGAGATCAGTTCCCGCGAAGCGTTCCCAGTGCTTGCGCCCCTGGAGTTCGTGCATGTGAAACAGACCGCGGCTGAAGGCCAGCATGGCCAGAGCGCAGAACTCTGCCAGGGGGACGGCGTGAACGCCGCTCGCGGTGGTGAAGATCGTCCCCTTCATCCGCTCGTGGTATCGCCGCCCGGTCACGAACTGCCCGATCCCTGCGCTCGACGCCTGAACCCAGCGCACCCTGGGCGCCAGGTCGGGAAGATCCGCGTCATTCGTGTGGTCGAAGTCGAAAAGGATGTCGGCTCTGGCGAGGAGCGCGCGCCATCGCGCCTCATGGTCGGGAGACCTTGGAACCGCCACTCCGTTGTGGTCGGCGGCATAGCGCGGCTGGCGAAGCAGATGCGGTTCGTAGACCACCTCGACCCG
>JAQBHL010000172.1:0-10202 GCA_032127745.1 Acidobacteriota bacterium | reverse complement strand
ACGGGGATGATCGCCTTGGTCCTGGCGGTTATCCGTCGTCGGGCGTCTTCGGGATCCAGGTTGAGGGTGCGGGGGTTTACGTCCGCGAACACCGGCGTGGCGCCTGCATGCCGGACCACGTTGACGCTGGCAATGAACGTGAGCGAAGGAACGATGACTTCGTCGCCCGGCCCAAGCCCCCACGCATGCAGCACCAGGAACGCGCCGGTGGTCCAGCTGGACGTGGCCACCCCTTCGGCTTTTCCGCACAGGGCGGCAAATCTCCTTTCGAACTCCAGTTGCTCTCGCCCTCCGACCAGCCATCCGCTGCGAACCACCCGCGCCGCCGCTTCGGCCTCGGCATCTCCAAGAAAGGGAGGACAGAAAGAGATCGGCGTCATGAGTTCCGCAGTCTAGTCAATCGCGGCTCGGTATCTTTGCACTCTGCTCCAGTGGGGCTTTCGCATCCTCCTGATAGACCCAGTAAAAGTACGCGGCATAGCTACCCTCGACCCGGAGGTGGGTGGTGGGCGTCTGAAGGAACGCGGCGGGAATTCTGTAGGTGATTTCGTTCCAGCCCGAGTGCAGGCTTGTCCTGACCCAGCCGGTTGTTCCCGAAGGCGTGGAGAACCGTACCGTGCTCACGGGAAGGGTTATCTCGATGCGGCTTTCCCCATACGGCTGGCGGACACGCGCCGCTGGTTCAGGATGGGTGCGAACCACCAGCAGGAGATCCGCGCCGGGCTTTGGGCTCAGGACCTCCATCTCTTCAAAGCCGAAGATGACTCGACCCCCGTCGGCTACTTCAATGCCCGGGCGGCCGGGCTCGCCCGGGTATCCGCCCAGCTTCAGCACCGCGAAAAGCGCTCGGACGCCCACCGTTGATTGCCATCGGTAGTGATGTTCTCGTTCGTCGATGGGGTCGGTGATGTTCAGGGAATCAACCGGGGCGAGGCCTCTGGCCACCTGGGGGAGAACAGGAGTTCTTTGACGCCCGACGAGGTCGCTCCGGGTTGGGTACACCGCGAGCTCGGAGCCTTCCAGACTTGAGGTCGTGAACAGCGGAGGCCCGCCAATGAGCGCGTTCCAGGACGGGGACGCGTCGATGTAAGAGTTGTAGGCAATGAGATACGGCGGCAGGGTTCCGAAAGCCGGACGGCTCAGCAGCTCGAACGCGGCCGCTTCGGTTTCGACCGGAAGAATCTCCGCGAAGCCCGGGGTCACGACCCCGCTCAGGTTCACGCTTCGTCGCCCGGTGCGGTACTCGATCGCGGAACCGTTGTTCAGGAAAACCGCGTCCTCGGGCAGCCGAGTCCGAATGAACTCGAACAGAGCCTCATCTTTCCGGTAAACCGACGCCCCCGTCTCGGCATAAACCAGGGCAAAGCGCGCCACGCTGAGGCCTGCGAAAACCAGGGCGAGCACGCTCAGGCCACGGAACACGAGCGGTCTCGGTATCGAGAGCCCTGATTCGATCAGGCGTGCGGTTTGATCCAGGCCCAGGCTGAACAGGATCAAAAGGGGCGGAAGCACGAACAACAGATACCGATTGGAGTGAACTCCGATATGGATGGTGGGCGTCACCAGCAGAGCGGTGGCCAGGGCTCCAAGCAGGAAGGCTCCGGCTCGCCTCATTTCCGGCGACTTTCTGAGCAGCGCGAGAAAGACGAAGACCAGCAGAAAGGGAGGTGCGAAGAAGGGTGCGTTTCCGCCGCCGAGCCCCAGTCGTTGAGAACCAGGGTAGAAGCCGAGAAGCACGCCCCGCAGGATGTCGGTCCAGTAGTCGATGGAGAGAGCCGCGGCTCCGAATACGCCCCAGTTCGCGGAAAGGAGCTTCTGGGAGAAAGATGTGTGGGCGGCGGAACCGGTCAGAACGCGAAGACCAAGCGCCACCAGAATGGCGGTCAGAGCGGGCAAAAACCACCCGGCCCTGACCAGCCACGGCCTCGTCCGGCGCCGCTCATCCCACGCGCTCCAGAGCCCAAGGGCCAGCACCAGAGCCGATGCTTCGGGGCGGGTGAGGGCCAGCAGGCAGGCAGGCCATACAAACTTTGTCGACGCCCCTCCCCGAGACCCCGCCCCCTCCACCCAGGCGGTGAAAAGCCAGGAGGAGAGAAAGAGAACCAGCGCGATATCCGCGCCGTAGTGAAACGACCAGGCGAGGGGGCCGTTACACACCACCAGAACAACGGCGAGCATCGCGATCCGCGCCGATCCGGAGAGAATTTGACCTGCCCGGTGGACCTGGAGCGCGGTCAGAAACGAGAAGAAACCTCCCGAGAAGATCGCGAAGGCTATGAGGCCCTCGCCGCGGAACCCGATGAAATGCGCGGCGGCCAGGAAAAGCGTGTGAAGCAGACTGGTGGCGCCCGTGGTTGGAGCCTCGCCCGGGTTGTACTGGAACGGATGCCCCTCGGCGAAGCCCTTCGCGTACTGCGCAATGAGATAGAGGTCGGACACCTGCGGGACGAAGTGTCCATCCGTGACCACCAGCATCGACAGGATGTACAAGGCAGACACGGCCACGCAGAGGAGTGCGAGAAGAAGAATAGGTCTGCGTTCGGTGCCGGCGCTGTTCCCGTTTTCGTTCATCGGTGAGGATCCAAGCCCGGGCTCCGGCCCAGGGCGCCGGGATCGACGCCTGGGAACGCCACGACATTGATCGACGCTTCCCGGGCGATGAGGGCTCGAAGCCGGGTGGGCTCGGTGGGAAGTTGTCGGGAAGAGCCGACCGGACGGAACCGATAGCCTGCCCGGGCGAGCAGATTCACCATCTCGTCGAAGCCTTCGGGCGGCCGGAAGACATAGGGCGCCAGCTCCATCACGATGATCGGTCGCCGCCGCCGCAGCAGCGACTGCGCGCCTTCCAGCACCTCCAGCTCGTGACCGTCGACGTCCATCTTGATCAACCGAACGTCGGGCTCCGAAGCCGCGGCCATCACCGCGTCCACGGTCGAGGACGCCGCGCCCGAAACTCCCATGGCCCGGCTGCCCATCTGAACGTCGTCTGGCGTCGTGCCGTCGACCGGCCAACTCGAGCCCAGCGTCTTGACCATCGCGCCGTCCTCGCGCGCGACCAGAAAGACCTGCTGGACATCGACCCGAGACTCCAGGTGCGGGTTTGCCCGAAGGTTGGCCCGCAGTTTCGCGATGGCGAAGTCCGTCGGCTCGAAGGCGATGACCCGGCCTTTCTCTCCGACCAGACGTGCCAGGTGAAGGGTGTGTGCTCCGACATTGGCGCCGACGTCGAGAACGGTGGCTCCAGGCTCCACCAGGGATTCAAGAGCACGCAGAGTGGGACGTTCGAAGGCGCCCAGAAGATAGATGGTCAGATCAATGCCTTCTCGAAGGTCCAGATCCCAGGACACGCCGGCCCGCCGTACCAGAACCGAATCCCGGCCTCCGAAGGGCCGGCGGATGAGACGCAACAGAAAGTACACCCTTCGCGCGATCCGCATCTTTGCCGCCGTGCTCATCATTTGTCACGCGAGAGCTTCGAGTATCTCGGATCCAAGGTCAACCTGAGGCTAAGCTCGCTCTTCCGATCATGCTTGGCTATTGGCCTCCTCTCGACCTTCTCGCCGCGCTGGCCGCCCTTCCTTTCGGTCTCATCGTGGGCAGCTTCGCGAACGTGGTGATCTATCGCCTTCCCCTGGAACAGTCCATTGTCTTTCCGTCGTCCCGGTGTCCCCGGTGCGGCGTCGCCATTCGGCCCTGGCAGAACATCCCTCTGGTCTCGTGGGTCCTGCTCCGAGGGCGCTGTGCCATCTGCGAGGCGCCGATTTCCCTCCGCTACCCGGCCGTCGAGGCTCTTCACGGAGCGGGCTTTGCGCTCATCGTCTTCAGATTCGGGCTTCAGCCCTTCACCCTTCTTCTCCTTCTTCTCTTCGTGGCCCTCGTGGTCCTGGCTTTCATCGACTGGGATCATCAGATTCTTCCCGACGTCATCACCCTTCCCGGGATCCTCATCGGAATCCTGGGCGCCTTCTTGCCGGGCGCCCTCATCGGCTGGAAGGAAGCGGCCTTGGCCGCGACCCTCGGCTACGTTGCGTTCTTCGTGGTGGCCGAAGGCTATGCGAGGATCCGGGGCATCGAAGGTCTCGGTCAGGGAGATTGGAAGCTCGCGGCCATGACGGGAGCGTTTCTTGGAGGCCAGCGCCTGTTGCTCACGATCTTTCTCGGCAGTCTGTCAGGCCTGATCTATGGCCTGATCCAGGCCACGAGAAAACGCGGCTCTCACCAGGAAGCGCAAGAGAAGACCGCCGAGGCCGCGCCCCCGCCCCCGGTTCCCGAGCAGAGCCCGGATCCTGCATGGCCCCCGCCCATCCCGGATGCCAGAGGCGACTCGGAAGCCCTCGCATCTCCGCCCGTGGCGGAGGAAAGCCCCGTTCCCGTCCCCCTTCTCGAAGGCGGAACACCGGAAGAGCCTGAATCCATCGGCCGGTACAAACTTCCTTTCGGAACGTTCCTGGCCGCTTCCGCCATCTTCGTCCTCTTCTTTGGCGACGCCGTTCTCGCCTGGTACGCGTCCTTCTACCGATTCTGAGCCATGCGCGCCTCTCGCTTCACGATTCTGCTGGCCGCGGCGCTGCTGGGAGCGGCGGAACTGGTGTCCATGTCGATCCTGCTGAGAGGAATAGGTGAGCATCAAGCCCAACGCGTGAGCACCGCCCTCGCCCGGGCGATGTTGCTGGCCCCCCGCGTTGCCGATTGGGTACGGGACCGCGGCGCCACTCCAGGCGAGACTCTGGCCGCCCCCTGGCTGGAGCCCTTCGATCAGCTCAGCGTCGAAGACGCGGCGGGCCTCGAGGTGAGTGCGGAGGATCGTCGCCGGGTGGAGAGCGGGGAACTGGTCGTGGTCTCTCGCATTGCGGACCGGGTGTTGAGCGTGCTCGGCCTGGTCAAAGGCGGCCAGGGCCAGGTCGTTTTTCGTCTGACCGAGATTTCGGCGGATGAAACCCGCCTGACCACCGACCGGGCCCTCTTGGCGCAACACGCTCTCATCTTCCTCTGCGCTCTGATCGGTTTTGCCCTCGCGGCCCTGGGCCCCGAGCCGCGAAGGACAGACTCAGGGCCGTCGGCCCTTCGGGCCTACGAAGAGGCGATGTCCCGGCTTCGCCTTCGCGAAGACGAGCGTCTCGCGGCCTTCGATCGGGAGAAGCTTCGTCTGAGCGCGGTCCTGCGCGACCGCGAGGCCATGGCTCGGGCCGGGGATTTGACGGCGGGCATCGTCCACGAAGTTCGGAATTCGATGGGAGCCATCGCCGCTCAGGCGAAATTCGGAGAAAAAGCGGGCGACCAGGGGGTCAGGGCCGCCGCCGCCGCTATCGCCGACGAGGTGCGCACTCTCCAGACCGTCATGAATCGCTTTCTCGATTTCATCCGGACGGAGAAGGTTCAGATGGTCGAGTTTGATCTGGCTCGTCTGGTGGAGCGGGTGGCGGAGCGGGAACGCACGAATCACCAGGCCCGCATCGGCATCGAAGGAACGCGCACCGTGGTGACCGGCGATGAAGATCTCCTTGAGCGCGCGATCGAGAACGTGGTCCGCAACGCCGCCCAGGCCTCGACCGGAGGCAGCCCGATTGTGGTCAAGTTCGGCGCCGATGCCACGCATGCCTTCGTCATGGTCGAGGACGGCGGGCCCGGAATCGGCGACGTCGAAAAGGCGCTCCGGCCCTTTCACTCAGAAAAAGCGGGCGGGCTCGGGCTCGGTCTTCCCCTGGTTCTGAAGATCCTCGATCTTCACCGGGGCACGCTGGATCTGGGACCACGCCCGGCAGGGCCGGGGACGCAGGCCGTCTGCCGATGGCCGAAAGCAGCCGGCGATAGTACAAATGGCTAACCCAGGGACTCGAACGCCTCGCCACGACTCCCCCTCTCTTCGGCCGTTCGATGATCGGAATGCTACCGAAGGTGACAGGAAACGGACGCCGCCAGGCTATCGAGTGTCCCCAATCTGTCCGATATCTCATTGTAAAGTATATAGTTACAAGTTAAACCGCCCAGTCGGCACTTGAATTGCTAAGAGGAGCGTCAATGGATACCGCATCTATGAATCGTCGAAAGCACTTCGCTAACGGCTTCAGCCTGGTGGAAATGCTGGTGGTGATTGGCATCATCGCCATCATGGCCGCCGTCTCGATTCCCTCGATTATCGCCTTCATGCGCTCCTATCGCGTGAACGGGGCCGCACAGCAAGTGGCTGGCGCCATCCAGGAGGCGCGAATTCGGGCCATTTCCAGGTCCGTGAATCTTGGAGTCACGTTTATTCCCGGGTATCCCCAGGTGAACCAGTTCCAGTTCATCCTTGAGGACTCGGTTCAGATGGGAGCCGGATCCAACCTCACTCTGAGGCAGCCCGCGCCGCCGCGGGCTGCCCCCGTGAGCGGCCCCCCCAACGGAGAGATCCTGACCCTGCCCCCCGGCGTGACCTTCGTCGCGGCCACCGGAGCGACGGCGAAGAGGGGTATCCGGTTCAGCCGTCTGGGCGCTGCGTGTGCGGTCGATCCGAGCGTGACTTCGGCGGCTTGTCCGGTCCTGGCCGCGCCCGAACCCGGCGGGGCTCTCTACGTGAACTCCGCCACCGGCAACATGGTGATCAGCGTGACCTCCAGCGGAATCATCCGGACCATAACCGTGGGCCCGGGGGGAAGAGGAGTGGTGCGATGAAGAAACAAAGGCCTGAAACATCCGGACGGTCGCGAACGGCGTCCTCCTCCTCTGCTCGGAGCCACCAGGACGGGTTCACCCTCGTGGAAACGCTCATCGCTATCGTCATCCTGGCCGTCGGCCTGGTCGCGGTGGTCAATCTCCTCGTGGTGTCGGCGCGGTCGAACTTTCTGGGGAACGCCACTACGGCCGCGGCCGCTCAGGCGGCCGAGACCCTGGAGCGCCTCAAGGCCATTCCGTTCAACAATCTGAAGGCGGGGGGCAGCCTGACCGCGGACGCCGGAACCGTTCCGGGCTGCGATGACCAGACCCAGGTTGGCGGCTGTGTCGTTCCGGGTAATTTCAACTCGTTGCGGGCCATACCCGGTCCCGGGCCCATCCGAACCCGCTGGGTGATCACCACCGTCGACGTGGAGACTCTCTACATTCGAGTGCTTTCGGCCAGCACCACTCCCTTCGTCGGGAGTCAGGCGAGAGCGGAATTCACCACTTTCCGCAGTTGTACCGCGGCGAGCCAGGGCTGTCCCTAGGCGAGGAATGACGACCATGAAGCGATCTCGGCAAGGACAACTCGGTTTCAGCCTCCTCGAACTCGTGGTGGCGATGGCCATCACCCTGGTGATCAGCGGCGCCATCTACGGGATGATGGCCGCGGGGCAGTCTTCTTTCGAACGTGAGCCGTTGCTCAGCGAGCGGCAGCAGAACATCCGTCTGGCCATGACCCTCATCCAGGAGGACATAGCCAACGCCGGCCAGGGGTTTCCGCCTCTGTGGCAGTCCTTCACCAACGGTCTGGACGGAGCAGGCCCGGCCACGCCGCGTCTTCTGACCCAGGCCGGCGGTGCGGTGGCGCAGACGAGTGACTTTCTGCAGATCTTCGGCAATGATGGCCGCTGCCCCCCCGTCACCGTCTGCAAACAACCGGGGGGGGCAAATTTGACCCTTCATCAGTCTGTTGCCAGCAGTTGTTACGGTATCCCCGGCCTGGTGAATATCTCCGACAACACCGGCCTGGGAGAGTTGAGGTGCGCGAAAGACGACGGCAAGGGGTCCTGCGGCAACGCACACCTAATCTTTCCCGGGGGGGGGAAGGTCATCGACAACGCGGCGGCCATAACCCCGGTCAACGTGGTCCGGTATGAGATCCGGCTGGATGCGACAGATCTCGACATTAACCGCAATCCCATTCCAAGTCTTTGGAGGAGCGCCGATGCGGACGCGTTGCTCGCCACTGGGTGCGGCGGCGGAGGAGCCGGTTGGCAGCTCGTCGCGCGCTGGATCGAGGACCTGCAGGTGCAGTATCGGACCAACGCGGGCTGGGTGGACAATCCGCCGCCTGCGGCCGCCGGGGCGTTCATCCTGGCCAACTACGCCAATGTGGTTCGCGAGGTCCGCATCTCCTTGTCCGCGAGAGCGAACCTGAGAGGGACCAACCCCGGCGCCGGGGGGGTGGGCGGTGCGGCTCTCCGCGGGCAGCTGGTCACCACCACCAGCCCCCGATCGGCCCTCGCGGCGCTCGCCCAGGAGCCTGTTGTGAAGCCAGCAGTGACGCAGTGGCGATAGGTTCTGCCATGAAAAGTTTTGATTTCCAAGTCACCGTCATATCGAGGAGGCGAGCCGACATGTCCATCGCTCTAGAGAATCCAAGAATCCGCCCACAGGCCAGGAGTGAGTCGGGCTTCGCTCTGATCCTGGCCATTCTGGCCCTGATGCTGCTCACCTTCCTGGGCATGACCCTGGCCGCGACCACCTCAACCGAGGTCCAGATCGCGGCCAACCACCGCTGGGCCGTGGCCGCGCGCTACAACGCGGAGGCGGGGATCGAGGCCGGAAAGAGCATTCTTCGGACCATGGATTGGGACACGATCCTCCCCGCGGTCCGAACCGTCCCCGACTGGACTCCCACCGCAGTGGGCCTGGGCGTCAAGCCGACCACGGCCTACGCTCGCCCCGACCTGTTGGGCTTCCCCACCCGGAACTTTGAAAACGGAGCGGTCACGTCCGGCTCCACCTGCGACAAGGATGGAAACGGCGCGGGTTACGGAGCGGTGCTGGACGACGGCGGCGCCGCGCAGTATCAGAACGCCGGCACTCTGCTGGGGCAGACCCTCAATGGAAGCGTCACCCTCTGGGTGCGTCGCGCCCTGATGTGGGCGGAAGACGGAACGGTGAAGGACGATCCCAGCAACGACACCCTGATTCTCACCGCCGAAGGCTCGGCCCCGGCTCTGAACGGTGTCAACCGTCTCTCCGCCGGCCGGGCCATCAGCGTTTTGGAGCTCACGGTGTCGAGGAGTCTTTCCGATGTGTGCGCCAATCGCACCGGGCAGGCGGGCGGCGGGCCGGAGGGCGCGGGTTTCAGCGCCTGCGACAAGATCAAGGCTGAAGGCCTCGCCGGCGTCCTCGGCGTGGCGGTCAAAGACCTGGGTATCAAGTGATGAATAAAGGGGCAATCATGAGTCAAGCAAGCTTCGGGAACGGGCTCGTCGGGAGAGCGGGATTTCTGGCGCGCCGAGTCGCGGCGCGCCTGGGTCTGCTCGCGATGGCGGGGATGGTCGTGGTGATGTCGGGCGATCGGGTCATGTCTCAGCTGTCGGGGCAGATCCAGGGCGTCGATCCCCTGGATGTCCTGGACTTCCAACAGCTGCCGAACGTTCTGTTCGTGGTGGATACGTCGTCGACCATGGGCATGCCGTCGACCGGCGCGGCCACGGACACAAGCTACTGGGTGGGGGGCGACGATGTCCTGAGCCGCCTCTATCAGGTGAAGGTCGCGATCCGCACCGCGATCAAGAACGCCGCCGGCAAGGCCAATTTCGGCATTGGCCAATACGGCCCCGGTAACAACCGGAAACGACTGAACCTGACCGGTGTCAAGGCGGGGGGCGCGGTGGATGTCAGCAAGGGTCCCTTCATCTATGTGAGCGTCGATGCGTTCAACAGCGTGAGTTCGGTCAATGCCGGGAAGAGCGTCGCCGGCCGTCCGGTGGTGGAGAGCCCGATCCTGTGGGACCTCTTCTCCCGGGTATTTCAACCCAACCTGCTCAACCGGCCCGCGGGTCTCATTTCAACACCGCCCTCCAATCTGGTGGTGCCAACCGACTACGACTGGAAAGACGACGCGAATCCCGCCCAGGTATGCCCGGCGAAGTGCCTTTACAAATCGAGCGACAAAAGCACGACCTGCCCTACCTATTGCGAAAATGAATTCCTGCGAAGCTTTATCGCCACCGAGAACGGATTCGGCACCCCCTACACGACGTTACCGGGCGTGGGCACATTCGCGAACGGCAATCCTCTGACCGACACTCGCCCGGCCACCACCGGAGACCGCTTTTACCTCAAGTCCCGGGTCTTCCTGAATCAGGTCCTTCTGCGCTGGTCCACCGGGCCAGGGAACACACCCGACGGAGACGCCTTCACCAACGCCAATGGATTCCCGGCCGCCTCGGTGATTTCCCGTGGACTCAAGGAGGTTCTACCCCTTCCGGGCACCGACGGTGACGGGGACGATCAGCCCGCCTGCGGGGTCGGGGCCGCGGCGGGCGGGG
>JAQBHL010000171.1:0-35376 GCA_032127745.1 Acidobacteriota bacterium | reverse complement strand
TTCGAGCCGCGATCGAGAGGCCCGGTTATTCTTCCCTTGGGTCGGCAGTCGAGGGCGGTCGGACCAGGGAGCATTCAATCCAGAAACCATGAGGCAAAGAAGAATGAAGATGGTCGGCAGAGCCGTTCTCGCACTCTCGCTTTTCGGGATCGGCGTGTCGCCCGCGGCCGCGGCTCCTCCGGCCACGATGCCGCCAAAGCTCCCATCGCTGCGGGAACAGGACGCGATCCGGCAGGATTGGCTGAAGCTGCGGCTCGAACGGGTTCTGCCCACTCTGATGCGCCGGCACGGCGTGTCGATGTGGCTGGTCATCAATCGCGAGTACAACGAGGATCCGGTCTACCGCTCGCTCATCTCGCCCTCGGTCATGAACGCTCGCCGGCGGACCATCCTGGTGTTCTTCGACCGGGGCGGCGACCAGGGCGTAGAGCGGCTGGCTCTGGGCGGTGGCACGAACGGCGGCCTCTACGAGTTGTACCGCGATCCTGAGAACGCGGGCAAGGAGATCATGGGCGAATCGCAGTGGCAGACCCTGCGCCAGGTGATCGAGCAGCGCAAGCCCAACACCATCGCCATCGACATCTCGCACACCCACGCGTTCTCAGACGGCCTCTCCTCGGGGGAACGGGAGCAGCTCGAATCGGCCCTCGGACCGTGGACCTCGAAGCTGGTACGGGCGGAGAACCTTCCCCTCGAATACATCTCCTTGCGCCTGCCCGAGATGGAGCCGCAGTACGTGGCCATGATGAAGATCGTCCACGCCCTCATCGCCCGCGCCTTTTCAAGCGAGGTCATCACCCCGGGCAAAACCACTTCGCAGGATGTGGAATGGTGGCTGCGCCAGAGCGTGAACGACGAGGGTCTGGGCGAGTGGTTTCCGCCCACGGTCTCGGTGCAGAGGCCCGAAAAGACGGCCACCCAGTTCGCGGCCACCGCGCATCCGGACGCCGAGGTCATCCAGAAAGGCGACCATCTTCACGTCGACTTCGGGATCTACGCCATGGGCCTCGCCACCGACACCCAGCACGTGGGCTACGTTTTGAAGGAGGGCGAGACGGACGCCCCCGCCGGACTGCAGAAGGCGCTCGCGAATTCGAATCGGATGCAGGACATCGCGTTCGAGAAAATGCGTCCGGGCCGCACCGGCAACGAAGTCCTCGCCTCGATGCTGGCGCAGATGAAGAAGGAAGGGATCGAGGGAACGATGTATTCGCATCCGATCAACGATTTCGGCCACGGCGCGGGCCCGCTGGTCGGGCTTTGGGACCATCAGGAGGGAGTCCAGGGGCGTGGCGATGTGCTCCTGCTTCCTAGCACGTGGTTCTCCGTCGAACTTCAAGCCACCACCGCGGTTCCCGAGTGGGGTGGCCAGAAAATGCGGTCGGCCCAGGAGGAGGACGCCATCCTCGGCCCCGACGGCAGGATGCGCTGGGTCCTGAGTCGGCAGACGAAGTACCACCTGGTGAAGTAGTCGACGGCGCCAGCCCTCGGTGCGCGCTCCGCACGGACTGAACGTCCGTAACGTGCAGCGGAAGCGGATAACCACCGTCGCGAAGGCCCGAGGTACGGTCCCGGACTGGGGCAATCTCGCCATCGCAGGCGTCATCGTGGGCACCCGCGGGGCCGGATGCTGATGAGGGATCGCCGCGCCGGGGACGGCTCGCGCGTCAGACTGAGCCGGAAAAACTTCGGAATCGTGCCTTCCTTGCTCGCCTCGCGAACCGCGAAGGCGTAGACGGAACGCGGTGACTCGCTCTCGACGCCCCGACGCGTGCGACCCACCTCAGCGCCCGGCCCCGCTCCATCCTCGTCCAAGAGTCTGGGCCTCAAGTCAAGGCGCCTGAAAATGAGGCGGTGTTGAACAGGTTTCTCAACAAGGCCCGGAAGTTCTGTCCCCAGCCAACCGTCATCGCGAGCTGTGGACGGACTGCCTACGTCCGTGACGGCTGGCGAGAAGTCCCCGACTGTCACCCCGGCGGACCCCGGATCGGGTCCGGGGCAGGCGCCGGGGTCCAGGCCAATCGAAAGATCCCGGCTCGGCTCGGCCGGGAGCGATCTCGCCATGGCCGGGCAGGATCGCGGCGAGGCGAGCGGCGATGCGGATATTGCTACGAGAGACCGGTTGCGATGGCGGCGGTGACCGATACGGCGCCCAGCACGAGCAGGGCTCCGAAAAGGGGGAGGGCGAAGCGGATCCATTTTTCGTAGGGCACGCCCGCGGCGGCGAGGATTGCCATCATGCCGCCATTCGTTGGGGTGACGATGTCCGTGAGTCCGGCGCCGTACTGATAGGCCAGGATCACCGCCTGGCGCGGGACGGCGACCAGATCGCCCACCGGAATCAGAACCGGCATGGTGAGGACAGCCTGCCCGCTGACGCTTGGGACCGGGATGTGAACGCCGACATGCAGAAGCATCATGCCGAGGGCGGAGGCATAGGACGGAAGCGTGGTGAGCGGCGTCGCCATCGAGTACACCAGGGTATCGATCACCTGACCCTGCTCGAGTACGACCGAGATGGCCCGCGCGACTCCGATCAGCATGGCGGCGGAGGCCATGGAAGCGAAACCCTCGGCGAAGGCCAGAGCCGTGCCGGACACACCGAGGCCCCCCACCAGGCCGGCCACGATGCCCATGGCGACGAAAGGCGCCGACAGCTGGTCGAAATCCCAACCGTACTTCATGATCCCGACCACGAAGACCGCGAACGACACGAGCACGGAGGCGAGAATCAGGAAGCCGCGGCTATCGAGTCGCGCCGTGCCCGGCGCCGCGACCTCGTCAGTAGCCGCTTTGTTGGCCCGTGTCCTCACCGCGAAGCGCATGGTGATGGCGATCCAGAGGGCCACTGCGGCCAGAAGAAAGACGGTCCGGAAGAAGGCGCCGGAGCCGGGCTGAACCTGCGAGAGTTTCTGCGCGATCAGGACCTGAAACGGGTTCAGGGGAGAGAAGGAGGCGCCCACCGCGGCCGAACCGGCGCTCATGGCCACCGCCACCAGGGGATCGAGACCAAGGCGTCTGGTCAGAAGGAGAAGCACCGGAACCAGGGCGATGATCTCCTCCTGCATGTTCTCGAGCGCGCCCAGGGTTGCGAACAGCAGGGCCACGATTGGAATGGCCACCAGGCCCCGCCCCGAGGATCGGCGCACCAGGACATCCACTACGGATCGAAGCACTCCGGTGTGGTCGACCACGGTGAAGGCGCCGCCAATCAGGAACACGAAGAAGATCACCGATCCTGCATCGGCCATGGCTTTCGGAAGGGCCACCAACGCCTCGAAGGGCGTGATCGGATTCGGCTCGGTGCGGTGATAGGAACCGTCGGTCACCACATCGCGCCCGGTGGCCTCGTCCTTGTGCCGGTCGTACTGTCCGGCGGGCAGGACCCAGGTGAGGGCCGCGGCCAGAGCGACGCACACGAAGAGCAGGGAGAGGGGATGGGGGAACTTCATGACCGTAATTCGGTGAAGGGTCCCGGCACTATATCCGCCACGCGGTCTGACTCTGCCCGCGCGAGCCTGCGAAGCGCCGCTGGTTTATGGTGGGGTCTCCATGAGCGAGGAGGTCGAACCGCAAGGTGCTCGGGCCATCCGCGGTTTCGTGGCGCCCCGGACCCTCCTGAACGAGGTTCACAACACGGCGCCCTGGCTGGCCGAACCTGCGGGGGATGTCCCCACCGACGTGCTCGAGATGGCGAAGGGACCGTTTGGTTTTCTCAAAGTCCTGGCCGGCTACCGGCTCGAAGGCGCGGCCGATCGTGCTCTCGTCAACGATCGGACCCTCGATTACTTCGCCCTGTGCCTGGCCTGCCATCACGCCACCGTGGCCACCTTCGTCCCCACCGACGTCGACACCAAGATCCGCGGCCTGCTCTGGCGCCTGATCAAGGATCCCTCACTTCTGGACCCGATGGTCGAACTCACCGAGGCCTTCTGTGCCTGGGACGTGGAGTCGGTCTCGCGGCGGACGGTGCGGGTGGGGGAGCTCGGGGTCTTCGCCGGTCACCACGGGGAGCGACTCTCCGTGCTGGTCGCGGGACTGGGCCGGGCCATCCATCTGGGCCGGCAGGATCTGGCCGAGAGGTTACGGGCCCACATCGGGGCCGAACTCCGCCGGGAATCACGGGGCCTCACTGCTCTCCTCGAAGCGCGCGATGAGCTGGACGCGCTGCGCATGGCCGCGGTGATGACCCACAACGCCGGCGACATCGATCAGTCGATTTCGTTCTGGCCGCAATCGCCGGCTCACACCGAGGCCGGGACCGACCTCCGCCGGCTCGCCCACGAGAACGTGCGGCCCTGGAACGGGAGCTTTGCTCTGGCCGCCCGCATCTACAAGGCCACCCTTTCTCCCGAGGGCCATCGCAACTATCCCCTCCGGCCCATCCGGTCTCTGCGCCAGTCGTTCGATTTCCTCATCGAAACCGCACCATTTCTCGACGACTGGGGCGAGCGCCTGGCCCGCCATCCCCGACTCGACGACGTCGGTCGCAGCGAGATCCTGGAGGCCCTGGTAATGGGGTGCCGGAAGATCCAGGGCCAGCGCGGGTATCAGCGGGCCATCGCCTCGATGCTCCAGGGTCTGGGGAGCGGCGCCGCCTCGGTGGTGGCCGGGATGAAGGCGCGGGCGCGAAGCGAGTTCAAGAACGCCGATCTGCGAAAGGCGCTGGCCGTGCCCCGGGTCTCCTTTGAATCGTCGATGAAATCGATGTTGCGACGGGTGCTGGCGGCCTGACCTGGGCGGTCGCGAAAGCGACTGTGTCGGACGTCACCGGACACGGAAGCCTGGCTTCAGCGCGAACACTGCGGTGTGATATATCTTTAATGAGGCGAAATTCATTAAAACGCCGACCCGAGAGGAGAACTTCCGTGACCGAAACAAGCACTCAGGCGAAGGACGGCAAGAACGTCAGCGAGCTTGAAGCTCGCAACGTCGCGGAGGCCGCCCGCGAAACCCAGT
This sequence comes from Acidobacteriota bacterium, assembly GCA_032127745.1. Lineage (GTDB taxonomy): Bacteria > Acidobacteriota > Vicinamibacteria > Fen-336 > JAGNNV01 > JAGNNV01. Next base: position 30,417 of record JAQBHL010000171.1, on the reverse strand, counting down.
GGCAGCATCCGAGCTTCGTGAAGGAACTCTTCCTGGGCAACTTCCGGCTGGATCTGATTCATCCCTATCCGCTCACCGGCGACCAGCGTCCGGAGTTCAAGGAGTTCTACGAGAAGTTCAAGACCTTCCTGAAGAACGAGGTCGATCCCGCGGAGATCGACCGGACCGGCGAGTATCCCGAACACGTTCTGGAAGGCCTGCGGAAGCTGGGTGCTTTCGGCATGAAGATCCCGAAGGAGTACGGCGGCCTCGGCTTCACCAATGTCGAGTACAACCGGGTGATGAAACTGCTCGGCACCTACTGCGGCAACATCGGCGCTCTGCTTTCGGCTCATCAGTCGATCGGCGTGCCCCAGCCGGTCAAGCTGTTCGGGACCCCCGAGCAGAAGAAGAAGTACCTTCCCCGCTGTGCCAAAGGTGAGATCTCCGCCTTCGCCCTGACCGAACTGGGCGTGGGTTCCGATCCCGCGCGAGTCACCACCACCGCCGAAAAAACGGAGGACGGCTCGGCCTACATCCTCAACGGCACCAAGCTCTGGACCACCAACGGGACCCTGGCCAAGCTCCTGGTGGTGATGGCCGCCGATCCGAAAACCCACAAGATATCCGCCTTCGTCGTGGAGACGGAGTGGAAGGGTGTTTTGATCCAGAACCGCTGCCGCTTCATGGGGCTCAAGGCACTCTCCAATGCGGTCATCCACTTCGACAACGTCCGCGTCCCCGCGGAAAACCTGGTGGGCGGCGAGGGCCGCGGCCTGAAGATCGCCCTCACCACCCTCACCGACGGCCGGCTCTCCATCCCCAACATCTCGGCGGGCACGGCCAAGGCGGCGCTGGAGACAGTCCGGGTCTGGGCCGCCTCGCGCGTGCAGTGGGGCCGCCCGGTGGGCCGGCACGAGGCCATCGGGCACAAGATCGCGGACATGGCGGCCACCGGCTTCGCCATGGAAGCGCTGGTCGAAATGGCCACCCAGATGTCCGATCGGGGCGGCACCGACATCCGCCTGGAAGCGGCCGCGGCCAAGGAATGGAACTCGGCGCGCGGATGGGAGATCGTGGACGACCTCATGCAGATTCGGGGCGGACGCGGGTACGAGACCGAAGGTTCGCTCGAAGCCCGCGGTGAGACGCCCATCCCGGTCGAACGCCTGATGCGAGACTTCCGGATCAACCGGATCTTCGAAGGCTCGAGCGAGATCATGCATCTGTTCATGGCCCGGGAGGCGGTAGACAAGCATCTCGAGGTGGCCGGCGCCCTGGTCAAGCCCAACTCGACCCTGGGCGAGAAGATCGCCGCCCTGCCCGGTATCGGCGCCTTCTACGCCTGGTGGTACCCGACCCGGTTCATGGGCTGGGGTCATTGGCCGCGCTTCTCGGAATTCGGAAGACTGGCCCGTCATGTGCGATTCGTGGACCGGCGCTCGCGCAAGCTGTCGCGCTCGAGCTTCCACGGAATGGCGCTGTACCAGGCCCGCCTGCAGAACAAGCAGGCTTTCCTGTTCCGGTTGGTGGACATCGTCAACGATCTGTTCGCCATCGCCGCGGCCTGCGCCCGCGCTCAGGCCCTGGTGGCCGCGAAACGGCCGGAGGCGCGCGAAGCGGTTGAGTTGGCCGATCTGTTCGCGCGGGGCGCGAGCCGGCGGGTCGATGCCGCATTCAAGGCCCTTTGGAACAACGACGATGTCCGGAAGTACTCGGTCGCGAAGCACATCCTCGATGGCCAGCACCTCTGGATGGAGGACGAACTCATGGGTCTGTCCGCGGCGGGCTCACCAAAAGCGGCCGGCAAACGAGGCGGCGAAGCGCGGGAGGATCAGAAGGTCGCCTGACCTCCCGAGCGGGCCGGCGCCCTTGGATCGCCGGTCAAGGGTCCGATCAAACGGGCCGCTCCGAAACACGGTATCTTCCCCGCAAATGCGAAGAATCCTGGTAACGGGCGCACTCGGCCAAATCGGGTCTGAACTCGTCGTCGCCCTCAGGGCGCGTTACGGCAAGGAGGCGGTGATCGCCTCGGACATCCGCCTCCCTCCGCTCGAGACTTTGCGACCGGGCGAGCGTTTCGATTTCCTGGACTCGACCAACGCCCGGCAGATTCAGGACATCGTGCGCAACAGCGATGTCGGCACCATCTATCACCTGGCCGCCCTGCTCTCCGCCACCTCCGAGGAGAAGCCTCACGTGGCCTGGGAACTCAATATGGGCGGCCTCTACAAGGTTCTGGAAGTGGCGCGCCAGCACGAATGCAAGGTCTTCTTCCCGAGCTCGATCGGCGCCTTCGGTCCCGGCACGCCCAAGGACAACACTCCCCAGGACACCATTCAGCGCCCCACCACCATGTACGGCGTGACCAAGGTGGCGGGCGAACTTCTGTGCGACTACTACCACCGCCGGTTCGCCGTGGATACGCGCGGCCTGAGGTTCCCGGGCCTCATCTCCTACGCCGCGCCTCCGGGCGGTGGCACCACCGACTACGCGGTGGCGATCTTCTACGACGCCATCCGCTACGGCCGCTACACCTGCTTCCTGAGCCCGCAGACACGTCTCGACATGATGTACATGAAGGACGCCCTCGCCGCCCTGGTGACCTTGATGGAGGCCGACCCGGCGAAGCTCGTCCACCGCAATTCCTTCAACGTGACGGCCATGAACTTCACCCCCGAAGAGCTCGCGGCCGAGATCCGAAAGCACCTTCCTGGTTTCGAGATGCGCTACGAGGTGGATCCGGTCCGCCAGGCCATCGCCGATTCGTGGCCGAGTTCGCTCGACTGTTCGGCGGCCCGGGCCGAGTGGGGCTTCGCTCCGAAGTATGGCCTCGAGGCGATGGTCGAGGACATGCTGACCAAGCTCCGGGAGAAGATCAGCTAGACGCGAGGTCAAGGGGCAAGGCGGAATATCCTTCCCGCATGCCTATCAACCGCCTCTCCCAAGTCCTCAGGGCCGAGATCGCGATCATCGACGGTCGCGGTTCCGCCAAGCGCCACGAAGTCGTGATCGAGGGAGTGGTGACGCCGCGCGACGGCCATGGCCCGCGCTACCTCCTGCAGGGACAAGGGGGCCGGCCCTTCATCAAGATGAATTCCAACAACTACCTCGGAATGGGTCTGCGCGAACGCGTGGTCCGGGCCGAGGAGGAGGCGGTTCAGCGTTTCGGCTGCGGGCCGGGCGCGGTGCGCTTCATCAGCGGCGCCTACGAACCCCATGTGGCCCTCGAAGCCCGGCTCGCGGCCTTTCACGGCCGTGAAGCGGCCATGATCTTTTCCTCCGCCTACGCCGCGATCATTTCGACCATCGTTCCCTTGATCACCAGCGAGACCGCGCTCATCTCGGACGAACTCAATCACAACTGCATCATCAACGCGATGCGGCTGGCCCGGCCCAAGGAGAAGTTCGTCTACAAACACAATCAGGTGAGTGAGCTCGAAGTGGCCCTTCAAAAGGCGGCGGACATCGGCGCCAAACGGGCGGTCATCGTCACCGACGGGATCTTCAGCATGCGCGGCGACCACGCGCCTCTGGCGGAGATTCATGCCGCGGTACGGCGGTTTGACCAGCTCTTTGCCGAGAACGCCGTCCTGCTTGTCGATGATTCACACGGCGTGGGCGCCTTCGGAAGAACCGGTCGCGGCACCGAGGAATTCACGGGCTGCGCGCCGGTCGACATTCTCGTGGGCACCCTGGGCAAGGCCTTCGGCGTGAACGGCGGTTACGTCACCGGCTCACAGGATCTCGTGAACTTCCTGCGTGAGACGTCGATGATGTACATCTACTCGAACCCCATTACGCCCGCCGAAGCGGCGGCGGCCAAAGTCGCCATCGACATCCTCGACTCTCCCGAAGGCCTCGACCTTCTGACCCACCTCCGCGCCATGACCGCGAAGTTCGAGAAAGGCCTGATCGACTTGGGTTTCGAGACGATTCGCGGTGAGCACCCGGTGACGCCTCTGGTGATTCGCGACACTCCGAAGACCCAGGCGCTGGTCAAGCACCTCTTCGGCGAAGGAATTCTGGCCACCGGCCTCTCCTATCCCGTCGTCCCCAAGGGCGACGAAGAGATCCGGTTCCAGGTTTCGGCCGACCACACCGCCCAGGACATCGACATCGTCCTCGGAGCGCTGAAGAGCTTCCCCGCCTGAGCGGGGTCGAGCCGCCCGCGACTTCCCGGGATCGAGAGGGAGCCTCAGGCCGTCGCCGGGCGGGGCGCCGCGATGAGGGCGCGTCCTCGTTCGACGTCAACCCGCGAGAGCAGGAAACCTCCAACCACGAAAAAGGTGGCGAGCCCGAGGATCGCGCCCCGACTCGATCCGGTAAGGGTCACGATCAGCCAGAACAAGGCCGGACCGGCGATGCCCGCGAATCTCTCGCCCACTCCGTAGAAGCCGAAGAACTCCGAGGATTTCTCCTTGGGGATCAGACTCGTAAACAACGATCGGGAGAGGGCCTGCGCTCCGCCCTGCGCGGTCCCGATGAGGGCGGCCAGAACGAAGAAGTGCCAGGTCTCGGTCATGAGATACCCGACGATGCAGATGAGGAAGTACGTGGCCAGGGCGATGTAGATCGCGTGACGGGTGCCGATCCGTGAGGCAATCCAGCTGTAGAGAAAGGCGCAGGGCAGACCGATGAACTGCACGGCCAGGATGGCCAGCAACAGGCGGGCCTGAGGAATGCCCAGTTCGGTGCCGTAGGTCGCTCCCACCCGGATCACGGTGTTGACCCCATCGTTGTAGATGAGGAAAGCGATCATCATCAGAAAGGCTTCCCGGTAGCGCTTCAGATCGTGGAAGGTCGCGCGCAGCGAGCCCAGCGTTCCCATGATGGCCTTCGCCGCCGAGCGACGGACCCCGTTTCCATTTCCGCTCGCCTTTGGCTCGGGCACGTTCCGGAAGAGCGGGATCGAGAAGACCGCCCACCAGAGCCCGGCGAAGGCGAAGGACGCGCGGGTGGCAGAGGCCGCATCCGCGAAACCCCAGGCCAGCGGATTCCCGATCCAGACAAGATTCAGGGCAAGAACGAGCCCGCCGGAGAGATATCCGAACGCGTAGCCGGCCGACGACACCAGGTCGATTTCCTCCGGACGGGCCACATGGGGGAGGAGGGAGTCGTAGAGGATGAAGGAGACCGCGATCCCGACGTTGGCGAGTCCGTACCACAAAAGGCCGGACCTCCACTCTCCCGGGCCCACGAAGGCGATGCCCATGGTGGCGAAGACACCCACCCCGATGAAGATCCCCATGATGCGTTTCCGGGTCCCGGAGTAGTCGGCGAGGGCGCCCACGAACGGGCCCATCAGGGCGACGATGAGGGCGGCGATGGCGGTGGCGGCATAAAAACGCCCGCTGGCCTCCGCCTTGGACAGACCGGAGGCGGCGACGCTGGCGAAGTACACCTGGAAAACCTGAATCACGGAAGTCATGAAGACGGAGTTCGCCCAGTCATAGGCGACCCAGCCTCGGAGTTCGGGGCGAGAAAGTCCCAGGCGTTCAAGAACAGGAACAGCCACGTGGCGTTCATTCTGACATCGACTTGGGACGCCTTGCTTGGCTGGCCATTCTTGTCAGAATAGAAGGGCACCATGACCGCCAACCTGCATACCGTCCTGCCCAGGACGACAAAAACCCCGTTCGTCCTGCGCGTGCCCATCATGTTCCACGACGTGGACGCCGCCGGCACCGCCTACTACCCGCGGCTTATCGACTTCTGCCACTGCGCGTTCGAGGCTTTGTTCAACGCCCGGATCGGTCCCTCGTACTCGAAGGTGATCGGAGGAGGGGTGGGCTTCCCTTCCGTGCACTTCGAGGTCGATTTCGTGAGCCCCATCAGGCACGGCGACGTGATCGACATCGGGGTTCGGGTGGCTCAGGTGGGTCGGACCTCGGTGACTCTCGCCTTCGAGGCGCGACGGGCGCGGAGGTTGTTGTTCCGAGCGAAGAACGTGGTCGTGGTCGTGGATCTCAAGACGATGACGAAGCGCCCCCTCAACGCCCGCATGCGCCGGAGATTTCTGGCCGCCAGCTGATCCTCAACGTCCCCGGGGGGGCGGGCGGCTCAGGCCAGGACCAGACGCTCGATCAGGTCCACGCGGCGGGCGAGGTCTGCGCTCATCACGTGCTCGTGTCTGGCGTGGGCTCCGTCGCCCGCAGGGCCAAGGCCATCGAGGGTGGGCACCCCAGCCGCCGCGGTGAGGTTCCCATCAGAGGCTCCGCCGACCCGTTCTCCACCCAGCTCAAAACCGAGATCCTTCGCGATCCGCTGAGCGGTCGCAAAGAGGGCGCGCGACGCCTCGGTTTCGGCCAGTGGAGGCCGGTCGAAGCCCCCCTCGATCTCGACCTTGACCCGGGAGTCCCTCGGGCGCCAGGCGCGCAATTCGCGTTCGACCCGCTCGGGTTCCGAGGGAGTCCAGACCCGGCAATCCAGCGTCACCTCGGCATGCTCGGGCACCACGTTGGCCTTCGTCCCCGCCGAGGCCAGGGTCGGGGTCACCGTCGTTCCCGCCTCCGCGCTCGCAAATCGGGGCGCGTCGAGGACGAACTCGGCCAGAGCCTGAAGCGCGGAGGCCCCCTTCTCGGGATCGAGCCCGGCGTGCGACGGAATGCCCGCGAACCGAACCCGGAAAAGACCGGTCCCCTTCCGGGCCACCTTGGCCGCGCCGCCCTTCGCGGAGGGCTCGAGCACGAACACTCGGTCGTGCTTCCTGGCCAGGTCGATGAGAAGCCCGCTCGAGGCCGCACTGCCGATCTCCTCATCGGGAACCAGAAGAAGGGTCACCCGTGGCGCCTTCGCGCGAAGCCGAAGCCGATCGAGGACCTGCAGCGCCACCGCCGCGCCCGCCTTCATGTCGAACACGCCCGGACCGCGAATCACCGAGCCGTCGTGGTGGAACGGGATCTCGGCCAGAGTCCCGACCGGCCAGACGGTATCGATGTGCCCGAGCAGGAGTGTTCTGGGTCCAGCCTCGCCGTCCGCGCCGAGGGCGGCCAGCACCGCATCCCCGCAGGGCGGACAGGAGACCGTTCTGGCTATCGGATCTCCACCCCGATTCAGCCGTTCGCAGACCCAGGCGGCCAGGGCGCTCACCCGAGCGGGGTCGTCGGAGGGGGATTCTCGGGTTACCAGTTCGCGCAGGTCGTTGAGAACAACATCCGTGGCTTCCATGGGGGGATCATAGGGCCGAGGTGGAAATCCCGTCGGTTTTCGCGGAGGGGAGGGAACCCGGGGGCCCCGATCCCCGTTATTGGGAGTAGACAAGGGAAATCCATGACCAAGCTATTGATTTTCGGACTGATGTGTTTCGGCGCTGTCTTCTCATTGATTCTGATCCCCCTCGTCCTTGTGAAGGTGGTCTTCACGCTGGTGCTCGCCCTGGTGTTGATTCCCCTGAAGATCATCGGAGCTGTGGTGGGCGGCCTCTTCCGCGGCGTTTTCAGGGGAATGTTCTGGCTCGCGCTTCTGATGATCCCGCTCGCGATCATCGCCTTCCCCCTCACCATCCTGGCCTTCGGGGCCTGGCTCTTGTACCGGGCCGTCCGGCCCCGGCGTCCGTCCCAGGCCTACGTCGTTTCCTGAGCCTTGTAGAGGCCCGGCGAGCCGGTCCGGTTAGCGACCGGCCGAGAGTTCGTCTCGCACCACCGCACCGCCCTTCATCACGAAAGCGACTCGCTCCAGCTCGGTGATGTCCTTTAGGGGATCTCCTCGGACGGCAATCAGGTCGGCGAACTTCGCCGCCTCCACCGTTCCCACCTGGTCCTGCCAGCCGATGATCTCGGAGTTCAGCTTGGTGGCCGAAACGATCGCGCTCATGGGCGATTCCCCAAACCCGACGCGGATCCGCAGCTCGCCGGCGTTCTTGCCGTGAGGAATCACCCCTGAATCGGTGGCCACGCCCATGGGGAGACCGGCGGCCAGGGCGGCCTTGAAACTCCGAGTCTCGCTCTCCAGGATCTTGCGGCTCCGGGCCTTCTCGGATTCCGGAATGTGGGCCGAGCTTTCGATGTACTCGCTGGTCAGGAGGGTGGGCACGAAATAGGTGCGGCCCACCGCCTTCTTCAGGAGTTCAATGGCCTCATCGTCCATCATGGTGCCGTGGTCGATGGTGCGGACGCCAGCGCGGATGGCGGCCTTGATCCCACCGGCGCCGTGAGCGTGGGCGGCCACCTGGCGCCCCCAGCGCGTGGCCTCGGTGACCGCGGCTCCGATTTCCGCGTCCGAATACTGCTGGGCGCCGGGCTCGATGCCCTTCGAGAGCACCGCCCCGGTGACAAGGATCTTGATGAAGTCGGCGCCGTTTTTGAAGTTGGTCCTCACCGCCTTCACGATCTCATCCGGGCCATCGGCCAGATTTCGGACGATGGGAACGTCGACGTAGATCGAGAACTGACGCGCGTCTCCAGCACCCCCGGTCGAGGAGACGTAGTTTCCGGCCACCATCAGCCGCGGTCCGGGGACCGCTCCTGCATCAATGGCGTTGCGAAGCGCGACATCGGTGTAGGGCCAGGTCGGTCCCATCTCTCGGCAGGTGGTGAATCCCGCTTCGAGGGTGTCTCGAGCGTTCCGCGCGCCCCACAGAGCCGCCTCGGCGGGCGTGGTGGTGACGAGAGCCTCCTCCCAATGGACGCCGAACCGATCCGTCATGTGCGTATGAAGGTCGAGCAGGCCGGGAAGGAGGGTGGCGGTCCCGAGATCGATCACGCGAGCGCCCGCGGGCACGGGCAGGGTGTGACCCACCGCGGCGAGCTTGTCTCCTTCGATGCGAACCATGGCCGGGGACACAGGAGCGCCGCCCCGGCCATCGATGAGGCGGGCTGCCTTCACGATGATGACCGGTGCTGGGTCCTGGGCGGCTGCTGGGAGGGCCAGGCCCGCAGTCAGGGCCGCGGTCATGAAGATGGACGAAGGATTCAATACGCGCATGAAGAAACCTCACAAAGAACGCGGCTATGGCTACTTCGGACGACCGATGAAACCCGCCCGGCGAAAGGCCATGAAGAGAGCCACGGCCAGGATTCCCATGAACACAATGACGGCAAGATATCCTCGCGGCTGGTGAAGTTCGGGCATGTTTTCGAAGTTCATTCCGTAGATCCCGGCGATCAGGGAGAGCGGAAGCAGGATGCCGGACATCACGGTGAGCACGCGCATGACCTCGTTGGTCTTGTTGGCGGAGGCGGCCTGGAGGCTGGCCAGCACGCCGTCGAGGAGGTCGCGCGAGGAGTCCACCGCGCCCCGAACCGCGAGCGCGTTCCCGAGAATCTCCTGAAACGAGGATTTCGCCTCGGGGCTGACGAACCGGCTGCGCTTGGTGCCGAGAAGCATCAGGACGATGTGCAAGGACGCGGCCAGCTTCTTCAGGGTCAGGATGTTTCCCGCGACCTCGTTGAGGCCCTGGTGGGCCGACTCCGAGTCGCCCAGCACCAGTTTCGAGTCCAGAACGTCCAGGGCGTTGTCGTTGGCGAGATTGAGGTGCGCGCAGTCGTACAGGCACCGCTCGATGAACAGGAAAGCGATGAAAGCCGGGCTCTTCCCGGCCAGCCGGAACGAATGCTCGCAGCTGGCCCTGACCGCGTCGACCACGTCCATCTGCCGACGGTGATAGGTAATCACGTATTCGGTCGAGAGAACCAGGATCATTCGATCCAGTTCGATGGCGCTGATTCCGCGGGAGGTGTCGAGATGCTTCTCCGGGTCCTCGACTTCGTAGAGATAGAACGCGAGCGACTCGGATCGCTCCACGATGCGGGGGAGGATTTCCGGATCGTCGAAATGGGAGACCAGGCGGAGATTCAGCTCGAGTCTCTTGAGCAGGTCGTTGAGGATGCTGATGTCTCCGCCCTGCACGTCGATCCAGGAGAAGACTCCCTCGTCCCGCAGCTCGCGGTCGAGATCCTCGCGGGAGAAGCGACGAACGGACTTGTCGGACCGCGAGAAACTGACTCCGTAAAAGCCCGGCTCGGTCGTGGCCACGGGATCAGTCTGCCACTAAGCCCGCCGATTTCGAAGCGCATAAGATTCCCAGGATGCGGCTCGCGGCAATTCTGTCGGCCCACCAGACCTCGGAGCCTGGGGAGGAGGGGGACCGCGTGCGCATGGTCGAGTTCGCGCTCGCCCATCCCGACCCCTTCGACCGAAGCATTCCGGAAGGCCATTTCACCGGGTCTGGGCTGGTCATGTCGCACGACGGCTCGTCCGTGCTCCTGCTCCATCACCCCAAGCTTTTCAGGTGGCTGCAGCCTGGAGGCCACGGTGAGCGGGGAGAAACCGAGGGCGAGGCGGTGGCCGGCCGGGAAGTGGCCGAGGAGACTGGACTCGAGCCCAGACTGCACCCGGGAGCGCCCCGGCCCTTCGACGTCGATATCCACAAGATTCCGGCTCGCCTGAAGGACCCGGAGCACGAGCATCTGGACCTGCGCTACCTGTTCGTGGCTGATCCGAAAGAGACCCTGCGGGGCGAAGCGGCGGAGTCTCCGCCCGCCTTGACCGCGGGACCACTTCTGCGCTGGTTCGAGGTCGAGGAGGCCCTGGCCATGGATCTCGACCCGGGTCTCAAGAGGATGGTCCGCAAGGCCACCCTGATCCTGGACCGGGCCAAGGCTCGCTATCATCTGCCCGTTCCCGCCCAAAACCTGAGGAAGCGAACCATGAACCCCAAGGATCGTCTCATTGTCGCTCTCGATGTGGATTCAAAGGAGCAGGCGGAGAGCCTGGTCGCGGAGCTTGGACCTCACGTCGGCATGTTCAAGGTGGGCAAGGAACTGTTCACCGCTCAAGGTCCGGAGATCGTGCGCTCCATCGTGGCGGGCGGGAATCGGGCGTTCCTCGACCTCAAATTTCACGACATCCCGAACACGGTGGCCAAGGCGGTGGGATCCGCGGCTCAGCTGGGCGCGTTCTTTCTCACCGTTCACCTCTCGGGAGGGCGCGCCATGCTGGAGGCGGCGGCATCGGCTCTCCCCGCCGAAGGGACGCACCTTTTGGGCGTGACCGTGCTCACCTCCCACACCGACGAGTCGCTCCGGGAGACCGGGGCCCTCGGCACCGTGGCCGAAACCGTGGCGCGCCTGGTCAGCCTGGCCCGCGAGTCGGGGATCGACGGGGTGGTGTGCTCTCCCCACGAAATCGTGATGATCCGGGAGGCGGTGGGAGACGACTTGGTGATCGTCACGCCGGGCATCAGGCCCCAAGGCTCGGCGAAGGGGGACCAGGCCCGGGTCATGACCCCTTCAGAAGCGCTGAAGCTGGGATGCGACTACATCGTCGTGGGCCGACCGATCACGGAAGCGGCCTCGCCCGCGGATGCGGCCAGGGCGATCGTGGACGAGCTCAGCCGCGTCTGATTTCGTTCGAGAGCTCGTCCTGATCGGGCGTCATGGTATGGTTTGCGGGATCAAAAATGAAAACGAAGTTCATTTTCGCATTGGTCCTGATTCTGCCCCCGTCGTTCGGATGCGGCAGGCCGGAAACCGGTAGGGCAGCGAACGGCCGCGCCGACCCTCAGGATGGAGGCGATGGTCAGCGGCTGGTCTCCCTGGTCGACTACGTGGCCGCCGACTACGGAGGCGCGGTTTCAAACGGACAGGTCGTCTCCGCCTTCGAGTACGAGGAGCAGCTGGGTTTCATGGAAACGGCCAGCGCCCTCGCCTCGGGGGTCGAGAATCCAGAAGAGCGCGCGGCCATCGGGGCGCGAGTTGAGGCTCTCCGCCAGGCGGTGCGGGCCAGAGCGGACCCCAGCCTGGTCTCCTCCCTCGGCCGCACGGCCAGAGATGAGATCGTCTCGGCCCTGGGCCTGCTGACCACCCCGCGAGGCCGGCCCAGCCTGATCCGAGCCGAGGCGCTTTTCGTCCAGTCCTGTGCCGCGTGCCACGGCGCCAATGGCCTGGGTGAAACCGAGGTCGCCGCGGCTCTCGATCCAAGGCCCACAAGTTTCAAGAACCAGGAACGACGGGCCGCACTCTCGCCCTACCGGGTGTTCAACGCCCTGACCCTGGGCGTTCCGGGCACCGCGATGCCGGGGTTCGAGAGCCTGTCGCCCGCCGAGCGATGGGACATCGCCTTCTATGTTCTCCGCCTCGCCCACTCTGGCGAAACGGCCCGCGGTCCGGTGGCGATGACGTTGGCCGATCTCTCCGTGCGGTCGGATGCCGATGTGCTGGCCTCGCTCAAGACTGACAAACACCCTTGGCCCGAACAAGGTCTGGTTTTTGCGCGAACAGAGGCCTCCTTCGCCGAAGCGCCCCTGGGCCTCGGCATCGATCAAACCCGGTCCATGGTGCGAAAGGCCGCCTCCCTGGGGGTGGCCGGACGCACCGCCGAGGCGGATCGCATCATCCTCGACGCGTATCTCGAGGGTTTCGAGCCCCTCGAGGCCCAGATCGGCGCGAGAGATCCCAACCGGACCCAGTCCGTGGAGATCGCCTTCCGCGACTTCCGCGCCGCCCTGGTCGGGGGCAATCCGGCGACCATCCAAAAGGACGCGCTGGTCCTTGACGAACTCATCTCCCGTTCGGAATCACCGGGCGGAACCACCCTTCCTTTCGCGGCCGCCTTCATCATCTACTTCCGGGAAGGCATCGAGGCGGCCCTCCTCGTGGGGGCGCTTCTGGGCGGGGTGAAGAAACTCGAACGACAAGACGCGAGCCGCGCCATCCACCTGGGCTGGATCGGAGCCCTGGTCGCGGGGGCTCTCAGCTGGCTTCTCTTCGCCAGATTGATCGCGGTGGCGCCCGCCCAGCGCGAGGTGATCGAGGCGGTGATTGGTCTTTTGGCCGCCTTCGTTCTGTTCAGCCTAAGTTTCTGGATGATCTCGAAGGCTGAGTCGCGCAAGTGGATGGCCTTCCTCAAGGATCAGATGCATCGCGGTCTGAGTTCGGGCCGGGTGTGGTCCTTCGCGGGGGTCGCCTTTCTCGCCGTCTATCGGGAATGCGCAGAGACCATCCTGTTCACCGAAGCCCTTCTGATCGAAGCGGAGGGAAGCGCGTGGCCGGTGGTCGCGGGCGCCGGGGCGGGCCTGGCCTGCGTGTTCCTGGTCGCCATCGCGGTGCAGAATGCCTTCCGCCGGCTGCCCATGCCGGTGTTCTTCGGGGTTTCGGGATTTCTGCTGAGCCTGCTCGCGATTACGTTCGCCGGGTCCAGCGTTTCCGCCTTCGTGGCCGCGGGCTACGTGGCGCCTCACCCTATTCCCTTTCCCAGTGTTCCCATGTTGGGCATCCATCCCGATCTTTCGAGTCTGGCGGTTCAGCTGGCCTTCATCCTTCTCCTCGCCGGCGCCGCCTTGAAGACCTTTCTGGATTCGCGCCTGCCCGCGAAGGCGTAGAAGGCCCAGGGAGTCGCCAGGGTCGACAGGAATTAAGATCGCGGCCATGAGCAAGCTCCAACCTCTGGGCATCAAGCGCCTGGAATCCGTCCATTACTATGTGCATGATCTGGAGCGCTCGCGGCGCTTCTACGTGAACATGATGGACTTCGCGGAGATCGGCGTCAGTTCCCCTGATCTCAACCGGCGCGGGCGTCAGGAATCGGTCGCCTTCATGGCCGGCAACTGCGTGGTGGTCTGCATCGCTCCCGAAGGCGAAGGCGGCCGGGGCGCACGGTTCCTCAGGAAGCATCCGGACGGCGTGGGCACGCTCAATTTCGAGGTCGAGAGTGTCGAGACTACGTTCCGTCTTCTGGAGGAACGGGGCGGCACCCCCATACAGGACATCGAGCGCGCCACGGACGACAAGGGCGGGACGCTCTCCTGGTTCTCCATCACCACGCCCTTCGGCGACACCACCTTCCGTTTCATCGAGCGCAAGGGATATGAGGCCCTCTTCCCCGGCTTCGAGGCGCATCCACAACCCAGGGGCGGAACCAACCGCCTCGGGTTCCAGGGCTTCGACCACACCACCTCGAACTTCCAGACCATGAAGCCGGCCCTGTTGTGGATGGAACACGTCATGGGCTTCGAGCGGTTCTGGGGGGTCGAGTTCCACACCACCGACGTGGGAAAGGAAGACAAGAGCCACGGCTCCGGCCTTCGTTCGGTGGTGATGTGGGATCCCCACTCCGGCGTGAAGTTCGCCAACAACGAGCCCTGGCGGCCATTCTTCAAAGCCTCGCAGATCAATATCTTCAACGAGGAGCTCCGGGGAGACGGGGTTCAGCATCTGGCCATCTCGGTGAATGACATCATCAGTTGCGTGCGCGGTCTGCGTGAGCGGAAGGTCGAGTTCATGCCCACGCCTTCCACCTACTACGACATGCTGCCAAACCGGCTGAAGCAACTCTCGATCGGCTCCATCGACGAGGATCTGGAGATCTTGCGCGAACTTGAAATCCTGGTGGACGGAGACGGGCCGAAGTCCTATCTCCTCCAGATCTTCCTCCGCGAAGCGGCCGGCCTCTACAACGAAACGCAGGCCGGGCCGTTCTTCTTCGAGATCATCCAGCGCAAGGGCGACGAGGGCTTCGGCGCCGGCAACTTCCGCGCCCTGTTCGAGTCCATCGAGCGCATGCAGACGGCCTGAACCTTCAGGCTGGTCTTTCTCCAGACCACTCATTTCGCGGGAATCATGTTGATCCCCTCAGCCGGCGGCATGTTCGCTCTGGTCGACTTTGGCCGTCGGCTCGGGGCCGTGGCGGCGGGCGGCGTCTTCCTCGGGATGATGGCGTCGAACCTGATCACGCGGCGCGGCTGCCTCAACCAAATGATGGGCATCAACAGTTGCGATGGCTAGAACCAGAGTCTCTCGCCGGCTTGACGCCACCGCCGGGCGGACACGACGCTCGCGCCGTCAATCCGCATCCAACCCGCGCTGCTGGCCAGCAAGGGTCGCGCATCTGGCCTCGAGCTCGTGCGGCGGCGAGGCCCAAGGCGTCGAAGCAGGAACCGAACGCCGGTCATTCGGCAGGATTGCGGTCCGTTCCTGGCCGCGCAGGCAGACCTTATAGTGGGAAACACCATGCTGGTCAGATGTCTCTCTCTCTTGGTCGCCGTCTTGCTGGCGCAAGTGGCTTCAGCTCAGTCATTTTCCCGCGACTACAAGGACGCTTACCCAAAGAATCCAGGGATTGACATCTTGAATTACGCCTTCGAACTGAAGCTGTCTGACGGGTCGGATTCGATTTCAGGCACAGCCACCGTTGATGCCCGGTTTCTGGCAGCGGGGCAGAATGAATTGAGACTGGACCTCGTCAAACAATCCGAAGCGCGGGACGGAAAAGGGATGGTGGTCCATGGCGCGACTATGAATGGACAGCCGCTCTCTTTTCGGCACGACCACGATCAGATATTCATCCAGTTGGGACGTACGAGCCAGGAATTGGAGCGGGTGCGGATCAAGGTGTCGTACAGCGGAATTCCTGCCGCGGGCCTGACAATTGGCCTCAACAGACACGGTGACAGAGCCTTCTTCAGCGACAACTGGTCCTCCAGGGTACGGAATTGGCTTCCGACGGTCGACCACCCTTCGGATAAAGCCACCAGCGAGATGATTGTGACCGCCCCCGCTCACTACCAGGTGGTGTCGAACGGGGTATTGGTGGAAGAGACCAGTCAGGGGGACGGAACGACTCTGTCTCACTGGAAGAATTCCGTGCCTATCGCCACCTGGCTGTTCATGTTGGGCGTAGCTGACTTCGCCGTTCAGCATGTCGATGAGTTTGATGGGAAGTCCATTCAGACCTGGGTGGCCCGTCAAGACCGGGATGCTGGTTTCCACGATTTTGCCGAGCCAACCAGGAAGGTGCTCGCCTTCTACACGGACCTGGTCGGGCCATATTCTTACGAGAAATTGGCGAACATTGTCTCCAGCGCCACGGGCGGCGGCATGGAAGCCGCCTCCGCCATTGCATATTCGGAGGCATCGGTCACTGGAGATCGTTCCAGACGCTGGCAACTGGTCATCATTCATGAAATTGCCCACCAGTGGTTTGGCAATGCCGTCACGGAATCAGATTGGAATGATGTGTGGCTCAGCGAGGGATTCGCCACGTACTACACATTGTTGTATCGAGAACACGACTACGGACATGACGACTTCATCGCAGGACTCGCTGACGCACGCAACCGAGTGGTCAACTTCTATAAGGACAACGACGCTTTTCAGATCGTTCGACCCTACCTCGAAGACCTGAACGACGTTTCGGGGCCGATGATGTATCAGAAAGGGGCTTGGACGCTCCACATGTTGCGCGAGAAACTCGGCGTTGACGCGTTCACCGCGGGTGTCAGGTCGTACTACGCTGAATACCGGGATAAGAACGCGCGTACCGCCGACTTCATGCGGCACCTGGAAGAGGCTTCGGGGCAGCAGTTGGAACATTTCTTCTCTCAGTGGCTATTTCAAGGGGGTATTCCGCACATTGAAGCCTCTTGGCGGGTCGAAGAGGACACGGTGAGTTTCGATCTGACTCAGGCCCAGCTGAAGTATCAGTTCGACCTCGATGTGGATGTCGCGCTCAGATACGCCGACGGCAGCACAAGTGAGGTGACGTCGGTCAAGATGCCAGTCAGGGACGGCGTCGCCTCGAAGGCCAGTTACTCTGTTCATGTTGACAAAGAAGTGGTCGGGCTGATCATCGACCCGGGGACGCACCTTCTGGCGACCTGGAACATCACCCACAAGACCGACAGGCCCTGGTCAGCCGGAGGAATGCAATGAGACAACGAATCTGGACGCTGGGTCTGATCGGCGGCCTCGCACTCCTCGCCGCGCCCGCCTTCGCGGTGGGTGCGTTCAACATGGCGGAGTACGCGACCCGGCGCGCCCGATTGATGGAGACGACCGGCGACGGCGCCGTCGTGTTCCTCGGCGCGCAGACACCCTCCAGCGACGTCGCCTTCCGCCAGGGCCATGACTTCTTCTACATGAGTGGCGTTGAGATCCCTGACGCCATCCTCGTCGTGGATGGCATGCGCAAGGAGAGCGTCCTGTTCCTCACGATGACCGAATCAACCGCCGACGGCCTGGCGCTCCCGCTCGCCCTGATTCGTGCGCCGGTCGCGTATACGGGAATCGAGCGCGTACTTCCCGCCGAACAGTTCAGTAGTTATCTTGCCGGAATCGTCAGACGCAATCAGCCGCTCTACACCCTGTTCAAGCCGGAGGAAGTGGGTCCGGAGAACAGCAACGAGAAGTTCGACGCGCTCCAGAAGTCGACGACGCTGAACATTTGGGACGGTCGGCTCACGCGCGAGCTTCAGTTCGTGAAGCAACTTCGCGAACGGTTCCCGCAGGTCGACGTGCGCGACAGTTCTCCCATCGTGTGGAACCAACGCAAGTTCAAGTCTCCGGTGGAAATCGACATCATGCGCCAGGTCGCCCGCATTGGCGTCGAGGCCCACAAAGCGCTCATCCGGTCAACGCGGCCGGGCGTTGCGGAGAAAGCGCTGGCTGCGGTGTTCGACTTCGTGTCTTCAAAGGCGGGTGCGCGCGGTCTTTCTTACTACACCATCATCATGTCGGGAAAGAATCACGCTTACGGTCACTATCACGGGTACGACCGCGTGCTCAACGACGGTGACTTCATCATCCTCGACGCCGCGCCTGACTACGACAACTACCATGTGGACATCTCCACGTCGTTCCCTGCGTCAGGAAAGTTCTCTCCCCGACAGAAGGAGCTGTACGAGGCCGCCCTCGCCGTACACGACCTGGCCATCGAAAACTATCGTCCCGGTGTGACCTTCAGAGAAATCGGTCAGAAGGTGGACGCTCTGATCAAGGCCAGGGGATTCGCCGACTTCGCGGGGGACTTCAGCGGCATTGTCCGCCTGGGTGGCTACAACCATTCCATCGGGCTGGCGACGCATGACGTGATGGGCACGTTCGCTGGCGCCGACGAGGTGCTGCAGCCCGGCTTCGTGTTCGCTTGCGACATTCAGTTGTTCCGGCTCAACGAGGAGATTGGTATCCGCATCGAGGACACCGTCGCGATCACCGACAGCGGCCACGAGGTGTTGTCGCTCGGCGTGCCGCGGACGGTGGCCGAGATCGAGGCGCTCATGAAGAACGACGGGATCCTCCAGATCCTCGACAAGAAGGCGGCGTCTGACCCGCGTTGATTGAATCGGCGGCGTGCGTCCGGCCCGTTCGCGGCAAACCCAAGAATGCGTTCACGTCGAGGCGCCCGGAGCGCAAGGCGCCGAGGAGGCCGCATATCCACCATATGCAGCGAGTGCTAGCAGCTAGGCCTGCTCTCGGGGCACGAGCACACGAGGCCCGAAGGGCCGGTGAGGTGGACGAGGACGCGAAGCGGGCTGGTCCAGCAACGGGAAGCAATCCGGGATGCATGGGCCGCGAATTATGTGACGTACTTCTGTTACGGAACCCGAGGCTAGACCACGGCGCCGAAGATCTTCCCGGCCGTGGCGGTGACGACCATGGCCAGAGCGCCCCAGAAGACCACTCGGAACGCCGCCTTGCCGACGGGGGCGCCACCGGTGCGTGCGGCCAGGGCGCCGAGAGCGGCGAGGAAGAGAAGCGATGCCGCCGCCACCACCCACACCACCCGACCCGCGGGGGCGAGCAGAGCAGAGAGAAGGGGGAGGGCGGCGCCCACCGCGAAGGTGACCGCTGAGGTGAGTGCCGCCTGCACCGGACGGGCGGTGCTGATCACGGAGATGCCGAGTTCATCGCGGGCATGGGCCCCGAGGGCGTCGTGTTCGGTGAGCTGCTGGGCCACCTCCGAGGCGAGGTCAGGAGTCAGACCACGGGCCACGTAGATCATGGTCAGCTCCAGATGTTCCGACTCGGGCTCGGTCAGCAGTTCGTGCCGTTCCCGGGCGAGGTCGGCCTGTTCGGTGTCCGACTGTGAACTGACCGATACGTACTCGCCGGCCGCCATGGACATGGCGCCCGCCACCAGACCGGCCGTGCCCACGGTCAGCAACTGGGTCCGGTCGACGCTGGCCGCGGCCACCCCCACCAGAAGGCTCGCCGTGGATACGATGCCGTCATTGGCGCCCAGCACGGCGGCACGCAGCCAGCCGATGCGATCGGTGCGATGAGTCTCGGGATGGGTGGTGCGGGGCATGGTTTTCTGCCGGATCTCCTGAAAGGGTCTGAACGAAGCCGAATATGACCGGGCTCATGCCCGTCCATGGACATGCATGCTACTTTTGTTGTCTTGGATCCTCTCGCGGACTCGAACTGGAGCCGGCCCGAAACCGTGGCGGGCTTTTCGCACTCGGCTCCAAACTCCACGCTGCTGCGCTTCGTGGAGATGGAACGAGGGCGTCACTCCGTGGAGAAGGTCCTCGATATCGGATGCGGAGCGGGACGAAACACCTTTCCCCTGGCTGAGCTGGGGCTGGACGTGCTGGGAACGGACCTCTCGTGGCCCATGCTGCAGGCAGCCAAGTCTCGAATCCCGAGGGCTCAGGCACGGCCTGAATTCGTCCTCTCCGCCATGGACGTCCATCCCGTCCGGGATCGATCCTTCGACCTGGTGATCGCCCACGGCATCTGGAATCTGGCCCGCTCGGGCGTCGAGTTCAGGCGCGCGGTGCGCGAGGCCGCGCGGGTTTGCCGGCCCGGGGCCTTTCTGTTCGTCTTCACCTTTTCCAGACACACCCTCTCCGAATCCGTCGCTCCGGTTCCGGGCGAGACCTTCGTCTTCACCGAGTTCTCCGGATATCCGCAGACTTTTCTGAGAGAAGCCGAGTTGCTCGCCGAACTCGCGACGGTGGGCTTCAAGCCCGATCCCGGGGTTCCTCTGACCGAGCACAACCGCCCAAGGATGGGTGATCTCCAGCGGAGGGGCGGGCCGGTGATCTACGAAGGCGCGTTCCGAAAGGTCGACTGAGACCACTCGGTCCCTCGATCCATCCGCTGGCCCGGCCCCCAATGGACAATGGCATCGGGGAGGCAGGACACTGGTGTCCCGCGGGAGGGGGTCAAGCGTCCAGCTTCTTCTTCAACTCCACGAGCAGATTGAGAGCCTCGATGGGAGTGAGGGCGTTGACGTCGGTCTGGCGAAGGTTGTCCGCCACCACATCGGAGGCGGGGGCGAAAAGCGAGAGCTGGCGTTCCCGGGGCGCGCCCGTCACCCCGGTCCGCGCCAGCTTGGGCCGGCCTTCCGAATCGAATTCGGTCTGTTCCAGATTCTTGAGAATCTCCCGCGCGCGTTTGACCACCGCGGAGGGCAACCCCGACAGCTTCGCCACCTGGATGCCGAAGGATCGATCGGATCCGCCCGGCTCCACCCGACGCAGGAAGAGAATGTCGTCCTTCCATTCCCGCGCGGTGACGTGCAGATTCGACACCGTTGGCCTGTCCACGGCCAGGTCAACCAGCTCGTGATAGTGGGTGGCGAAGAGAGTGCGCGGACAATGGGCGCCCCGCTCGGCCAGATGCTCGGCCACCGCCCAGGCGATGGAGAGACCGTCGAAGGTCGCGGTGCCCCGACCGATCTCGTCGAGCAGGAGCAGGCTGCGCTCGGTGGCGTGGCGCAGAATGTACGCGGTCTCCTGCATTTCGACCATGAAGGTGGACTGGCCGCGCAGCAGATAGTCGGAGGCGCCGACCCGGGTGAAGAGCCGGTCGCAAACCATCATCTTGGCCTCGAGCGCAGGCACGAAGCTTCCCATTTGGGCCATGACCACCATGAGGCCGGTCTGGCGAAGGAAGGTGGATTTGCCGCCCATGTTGGGGCCGGTCACGATGAAGAGCCGGGGTGATTCGTGAGCCAGGCCAAAGACCAGATCGTTGGCCACGAAGGGACTTTCCGTGGATGACTCCACCACCGGATGCCGGCCCTCACGATAGACGAGCTCCCCCTCCGCGGACAGCCGCGGCTTCACGTAGTTGAGTCGCTGGGCCGCCTCCGCGAGAGAGGCGATGACGTCAATCACGGCGATGGCGCGCGAGGTGGCCTGGAGCGCCTTCACGTGACCGACCGCCTCCTCGACCAGCGCTTCGAAGATCTCCTTCTCGCGCTGGAGCAAGCGCTCCTCAGCCCGCAGCACTTTTTCCTCGAAGTCCTTCAGCTCCGGGGTCACGAAGCGTTCGCCGGACACCACGGTCTGGCGACGTATGTAGTCGTCGGGGGTCAGATGAAGGTTCGGTTTGGTGATTTCGATGTAGTAGCCGAAGACGCGGTTGTAGCGCACCTTCAGGGATGAGATCCCGGTTCGCTCGCGCTCGTGCGACTCGATGCGGGCGATCGCCTCCTTGCCTCCGGTGTGAAGGCTGCGGAGTTCGTCGATCTGCGGATCCACGCCGGGGCGCACGAGGTCGGCATCGCCCACCGCGGTCGGCGGTGAATCCACCAGGGTGCCCAGAATCCGTTCGGAGAGTTTCTGGTCGGGATCGAGAGACTTGATCTGGGCGCGCAGAAGCGGCGCGTTCAAATCGGCGCCCGCGGCCAGGGTCGCGGCCACGCCCTGCAGGGAGGTGGCCAGGGCCGCTAGGTCCCGAGGATTGGCGCGTCCGAAGGTCAGCTTCGCCACCAGCCGATCGAGGTCGCGGATCCGGGCCAGAGCGTCCTCGAGATCGCTCCGGGTGCGAGCACGATAGGCCAGCTCCTCGACCGCGTCGAGTCGATCCTGAATGGGCTCGCGCCGGGACAAGGGTCTCAGAATCCAGTCGCGAAGCAGCCGTCCCCCCATGGGCGAATGGGTCTGATCGAGCACCGAGAGCAGGGTTCCCCGGGGGGAGCCGTCCACGAGGTTCTCCACCAGTTCGAGATTGCGGCGGGTGGACTCGTCGAGGATGAGGACGTCGCCGTCATCCCGATGAGCGAGGGTGGTGACGTGGGACAACTCGCGCTTTTGCGTCGACTTCAGGTACAGGAGGAGCGCGCCCGCGGCGGTCGCCGCCTCCGGGGTGCGCTCGCAGCCCATGGCCTCGAGATTGATGACACCGAAGTGACGGAGAAGCTCCTCGCGCGCCCGCCGGGTGTCGAATTCCGCGTCGAGTTCGTAGACCGAGGCCACGAGCTTCGAAACATCCAGATGCGCGGGACGGGCGACCCCTTCGGGCCACAGGAGTTCGCGTGGGCCGATGGCCAGCAGATCGTCGAAGAACGCCTCCACCCGGCCTTCGCCTCGACGCTCGAAGACGAAGAACTCGCCCGAGACCGGATCGATCACGGCCGCGCCCAGGGCCGATCGCCCCGGAAAACAGGCGGCGATCCGAGAGGCCTGGGCCAGGGGCGTCTCGTCGTCGATGAAGGTACCCGGGGTCACCACCCGCACCACTCCGCGTTTCACCACGCCCCGGGCGCTCTTCGGATCCTCGAGCTGCTCGCCGATAGCCACCCGATGGCCCTTTTCGACGAGGGCGCGCACATAGGTATCGAGCGCGCGAACCGGAACGCCGCACATGGGAATGGGTTCGCCCTCCTGGTTCTTGGCCCTCGAAGTGAGGGCTATGTCGAGGAGAGGGGCGGCGACGGTCGCGTCTTCGAAGAACAGCTCGTAGAAGTCGCCCATCCGGAAGAAGAGCAGGGCGCCCGGATGTTCTGCCTTCATGCGGTGGTACTGCTGCATGGCGGGAGTGGGCGTCACAGACATGAGGAGGGCCGGCGAGTATAAGCTCCGTCTCTTCAGTGCCTTCCATCAGCGTGCCCCATCAAGACAACCTGGTCCTTGCCCTCGACACTTCGTCGTCCCTCGGAAGCGTCGCGCTTTCCCGCGCCGGAGAGGTCCTGAAGGCGGTTTCGTTCGAAGCCGTCCACGGCCATTCCCAGAGGCTCTTGCCGGCCATCGAGTCGATCCTGTCGGACGCGCAGAGTCAGATCGGCGAGGTGGATCTGTTCGCGGTGGTCATCGGACCCGGATCCTTCACCGGCCTTCGGGTTTCGCTCTCCTGCGTTCGGGGACTGGCGGGCCGGAAGCCCTGTTTCGGAGCCCTGGCTCTCGATGTCGCCGCCTGGGCCGGCCGGGGACGCGCCGCGCGCCTCCTGGCCATCACCGATCTTTTTCATGGAGAGGTGTTTGGCGGCGTGTATGACCGCCTCGGCGACCTCGTCTCGAAACACGAGTCCGGAGATCTGGCCTCGGTCCTGAAAAGCCTGCGACCCTCCCTGACCGGCGACCTCATGGCCGTCGGCTCGGCCACGCTCAAGCATCGAGCCGAGATCGAGTTGCTTTGTCCGGCGATCGGTTTCCTCAACCTTCCCGAGGGGCTGGCGCCTCATCTCGCCTCGCTGGCTGCAGCCCGCGCGACCGAGAGGACCACATGCGACTCCTCCGATCTGCTGCCCTTCTATCTCAAAGATCCGCTGACCCGGGGCCTTCTCAACTCGCCGCCAAAGGGCCGGTGAACGCCTCGTCCGAAACCGCGAGGGGCGAGTTCATCTTCGGCCCGGCCCTCGCGGGTGACGTGGACGCCCTGGTTGCCATCGACGCCGGCTCCCAAAGGCCCTGGACCGCCGGAGCGTTCATGGGAGAACTTGGAACCGATCCGCCGAGCCTCTTCGTCCTGAGGTCGCAGGGACGGGCGCTGGCCTTCGTGGTGGCGAGGCGCCAGGGCCCCGAGATGGACATCGTGAATCTCGCCGTGACTCCCTCCGAGCGCCGGCGCGGGCTGGCCCGGACGCTGTTGCTCTCCTTGATCGACCTCGCGGCGTCCCGCGGGGTCGAGACCGCGTTTCTCGAGGTCCGGGAGAGCAACCTGGAGGCGCGCGCGCTCTATCAAAGCCTCGGTTTTCGGGAGTCCCAGAGGCGGCGCGGGTTCTACCGCGATCCCGTGGAGGATGCCCTGCTCCTGAGCCTCGGCATGAGCCCTTTGACCGGTTGAAAGCTCCGAGAAACGCGTGCTAGGGTCGATGTGCTGAAGCCGCCTCCTGGCCAGAAACCGGGAGCGGGTCTTCGTTCTTCTTCGCAAGCTATGGAGGTCTCACGATGACGTCACTAAACGCCGTGACTCGGGAGTCGCTGCTTGAGGGCAACGAGGAATACCGGAGGCTCCACCTGGAGCACGCCGAACTTGAGAGTCGTCTCAAGGTTCTCTCCGAGAAGCACGTGCTCACGGACGCCGAGCAGATCGAGGAATCGAAGCTCAAGAAACTCAAACTCGCCGGCCGGGACCGCATGGAAGAGATCGCGCGCCGGGCGCACTGACCTCGTCAAGACCCTTCAAGGGCATCGCCGCGGGCCAGGGCCAGGGCCTCGGCGAACTCGTCGTCTGCAAATAAAGGAACCCCGTCTTGAAGATCGCCCCTGAAGGTCTCCCGTTCATCGCCATTGCCATAGGCGTCGCCCTGCTGAGCGCGTACTTCTCTTGGCGCGCCTTCGGCGTTCTTCTCATCCCGGCCATCTTCGTGACCGCATTCTTCCGGGATCCCTCGCGCGTGATACCGCAAGGCCCGGGCCTGGTGGTCTCTCCCGCCGATGGAAAGGTGGTTCTGATCGGAAGCACTCCTCCGGGCCACGCCGCGGGTGAGGACACGGTTCAGATCTCCATCTTCCTCTCGGTGTTCGACGTTCACATCAACCGGGCCCCCATCGCCGGCACCATCACCGATGTGGTCTACCACCCGGGTGAGTTCCTGCCCGCCTTCGATGACAAGGCATCGCTCCGCAACGAACAGAACCGGGCTTTCATCGTCGGCCCCGAGGGTCGGGTCGGCTTCACTCAGATTGCGGGTCTCATCGCCCGACGCATCGTGTTTCGGAAGAAAGCGGGAGATGTGGTCGTCCGGGGCGAGCAGGTGGGTCTGATCCGGTTCGGTTCCCGCACTGACGTGTTCCTCCCGAGAGGATCGACCCTGAAGGTGAAGGTGGGCGATCGGGTCAGGGGCGGAAGTTCGGTGATCGCGCAACTGCCGGAGCCGGGCCGGGCACCCGCCTCATGACCCTCACCGACCGACTCCAGAAGAAACCCGGCTTGAGGCGAGGGGCCGCGATTCTTCCCAGCCTCTTCACCATCGGCAACCTGTTCCTCGGTTTCTTCGCCATCATCCAGGCCCTGCGCTACAACTTCGAGAGTGCCGGGCAGATGATCGTGGCGGCGGTGATCTTCGACATGCTGGACGGCCGGATCGCCAGGATGACCGGCACCACCCCCGACTTCGGAGCGCAACTCGACAGCCTCTCGGACGTGGTGTCGTTCGGGGTGGCTCCAGCCCTCATCGCCTACCAGTGGGGGCTCGCCACTCTCCATCGCTCTTTCCTGGCCGCTTTCTTCTTCGTGATGTGCGCGGCCATCCGTCTCGCCCGCTTCAACGTGCAAAGGAAGGTGGTGGACGGACGGTACTTCGTCGGCCTGCCATCTCCCGCCGCGGCCGGCTTCGTCATCTCCATCATCTATTTCCACCCCGAGCCGCTGAATGATCGGCTGGGCGCCGCCTTCACCATGACTCTCCTCATCATCGGAGCCTTTCTGATGGTCAGCACGCTTCGCTACTGGTCGTTCAAGACCGTTGATCTGCGAAGCCGAAGGAGTTATTTCGCCATGGTGGGCATCGCCGCCGCGCTGGCCCTGGTGGCCACCGAACCGGCCTGGGCCCTGCTGGTGTGGTCCTGTGGCTATGCCGCCTCGGGTCCGATGGCCTTCCTCATCGGACTGTGGCGCCGCAAGGGAGACGGGGGCGACGCGTCCAGCGGAGAAGACCGCAAACCGGAACCTCGGATCGCGGGCGCGGGCGCATCCCCCTGACCGAGCCACCTCCCCGGGTGGATCTACGCCCGACCATCGGAGTGGGCGCGGTGGTGTTCAATGATCGAGACGAGATTCTGCTCATCAAGCGCGGCAAGCCCCCCCAGTACGGTCGATGGATGGTTCCCGGCGGGTCGCTCGAATGGGGGGAAACCCTGGAGCAGGCCGCGGTGCGCGAGGTCCGCGAAGAGACCGGCATCGAGATCGAGATCGAAGCCTTCGTCGAACTCGTCGAGGCCATCACTCCGGGCGAGAGCGGCTACCACTTCGTCATCATGGACTACGCCGCGAGAGAAATCGGGGGCATTCTCAAGGCCGGCTCCGACGCGCTGGAGGCGGCCTGGGTCGGAATGGATTCTGTTTCGAGGCTTCACCTGACCGAGAAGCTTCAGGCCGTGATTGAGAAGGCCCGCCGGGTCACGAACCGTCTGGTCTGAAACCGGCCGTTTGGTCTCCCCGAGACGGCTCCAGATCGAGAGGAAGGCGAAAGACCGCCCGGGTGATGCTGCCCTCCCGGTCGAGGGACGCCGAACCTCCAAGATCCTCGGCGACCTTCTTGACCAGGGCGAGGCCGAGGCCGGAACCCTGGGTCTTGGTGGAGAAGAACGGTTCGAAAAGTCGAGCGCGGGCCTCCTCATCGAAACCGGGACCGGTGTCTTCGATGACCAGATCGACGGCGTCGCCCGACTTGAGGCAGGCGATGCGGATTAGGCCGGCCCGCCCCACCGCCTGCATCGAGTTCTCGACCAGATTTCGAATCGCCCGCTCGATCAGTTTCGACTCTCCGAGGACAAAGCACGGCTCATCGAAGCGGGTGACGAGCCGCAGTCCATCCGGGAGCACCTCCTGATAGGGCTGAACCACGTCCCTGGCAAGCGCGGTTATGTCCACCCGCTCCCGTCGTTCGACCGGTTCACGCACGAACGAGGCGAACTCGGAGGCGATGTCCCGGAGCTTCGTCACGGATTCGAGGATGGTCCGAGTGCACACCGAGACCACCGAATCGAAGGTCTCGGAAACGATGCCGCTCGCCTTGTAGGCGCGCTGCAGATGCTCGGCCGAGAGCTGGATCGGGGTCAGGGGATTCTTGACCTCGTGGGCGACTTGAGCCGCCATGTCGGCCCAGGCCGCGAGCCTTTCCCGTCGCTCGATTTCCCCCTGCTGCCGGGCGAGATCGTGAGCCATGGTGTTGAACGACTGGGCCAGCTCCCCCACTTCGTCTCCGGTATGCACGGGAACCCGCACGGAAAGATCGCCCAGAGCGATGCGGCGCGACGCCTCGGTCATCTCAAGGACCGGACCGGAAATGCGCCGGGCCAGGAACCAGGCCAGCATGGTCGCGACCGCGAGGAGGGAAAGAGCGGCCAGCCGCATTCGAGTGTCGAGGTCGGTGAGCACCGCGGCCACCTGCGTTTCCCGGTTCTGGAGGTTCACCCGCACCAGGCCGGTGCGTCCCGCCGGGAGCAGGAGGCGGGCGGACACCGCGGAGGGAACCAGACCGCCCGGCGGGCGGTGGAACAGCATGTCCTCATCGTCGAGCACGAGGCGGCTGTAGGCATCGGCGGGAGCCAGCCTGGACAGCAGACCGGCATCGACCTCCTCCCGAACGTTCGTGGCCACCAGTTCTCCGGAGTCGTCGAACAACTCGAGATCGTTCGAGACCAGCGCCGCCACCCAGGAAATGGCGGCGTCGGAAATGGCGAGAGGACCCAGAACCTCGGCTTCCTGAAAGGCCGACAGATCGCTCAGAGATTTGCGGGCGGTGGCCGCGATCCGGCGGGCCTCGGTTTCGGTCTCGGACACCAGTCTTTGGGCCACGAAGTCGCGAACCAGGGTTTGAAAGAAGAAGAGCGACAGCGTGGAGAGGGTCAGAAAAGCCATGAAGAGGCGGAACGAATGACGACGAAGGAGACCTAGGGCAAATCCCCAGGTCCGCGCTCGATTACCAAGCCAAGCACCCAGCAGGAGTGCGGCAGCGGCAAGGGCGATTCCGGAGACGAGAAGGCGAACCCCGATCGCCCGACCGGGACTGCTCGTGGGCTCGCTCTCGGTCTCGAATATGTAGGTCTGCCCTCCCACCGGAACCTCGATGCGAACGCCTCCGGGACCGACATGAGGGGTGGCAGCCAGGAGGGTCCGTTCCGGGGCCATGCCGCCCCGGTCGCCCCTGACTCCGATGAAGCTCACGCCCTTCAGTTCCGACAGCCGTCCGAGGGCCAGGGGCAGATCTGAAACCGCGCCGATCCTCACCGCGCCCAGCAGTTCGCCCGAGGAGAGCAACAGGCGTTCGGATACCAGGCCATTGGCCTGGGCCAGATCGCCCACGGCCAGAAGGGTCTTGGATCGGGACCACGAACCGCTGGTGGGCAGAGGAGGCTTGGGGCCTCTGGGAACGTCGCGCGCATAGCGGCTCACCACCGAGCCCGACCGATCCAGCACTTCGACGAAGGAAGGAAGAAAAGGCTGAGCCAGAGCCGAGTCCGACCAGAGGTCGAAGGCCAGTTCATCGGTGCCAAAACGCCCCGGCGGCGCCAACTCGAACAGCCGAGCCTGATCGATCACACGCTCGGTCGCCTCCAGGGTGGCCTCGAGGGGGCTGAGATGAGCACGGAGGACGGCTTCCACTTCCTGCCTGATCACATCCCGTTCACCCTTGCGGGCGGCGAACTCGGCGATCAGGGCCGTCACCGAGAGCGCGGAGAGGACGCACAACGCGACGAGGAGAAAGGGCATCGGGGCCTGAAACTGCCGGGCCGCGAACCGATACGTGGACACCAGCAGGAGCGAACAGAGGAGAACCTGCAGGAGGGGGATGAGCGGCAGTTCCCTGGCCCGGGCTCCGCGATGAGCCTCCGGGGTATGCGGCCGAATCCGGGCGAAGCGGACTCCGTCCACGGTCAGGCTCTCGCGGGCGTGATCCCCCGGGGCGGGCTCGGACCGGTCCGAATAGTCGAGGCCAAGGGTCCGCGATGGATCGAGCAGGTCCACCACCTCCATCCGATCGACCTCCCCCTGACGCGTCTCCAGAAGCGGGGTGGAGACGAGAACGAACCAGGGGGGCGGACCCTGCGCGGTGACCACGAGGGCCGCCCGGGACCGGGTCGCGGCCACGAACCGGGCGGGAATCGCAGGATCCACCTCGGGCAGTCTCAGCGGATCGATCGGGGAACCGAGCCAGGCCACTCTCCTTCCATCCGCATCGAAGACACCGATGCTGGAACCGTCGTGCGGATCGAGCTTCAGCAGGATCGAGAAGACCTCGGCCCGCGGCTGCGAAGGTTCGAGCTCCCGGGCCACCGCGCTCGAAAACGTCACCGCCCGCTTCAAGAGGACGCGCGCGCGATCCCGCGCCGCCTCCACCTCGTCTCCTCGAGCGGAACCGGCGAGGCCGCTGGCCAGAGCCAGGAACAGAAGAACCCGTCTCACATCTGATACAACATCAAATAGACGACGACTCCGGTCACGGACACGTAGATCCAGATCGGAAACGTCACTCGGGCGATTCGGCGATGGAGATCGAACCGTCCGCGGAGGGCGCGGCTCAGGGTGGTGATGGCGAGAGGCGCCACCACCGCCGCCAGCACGGTGTGGGTGAGAAGGATGGCGAAATAGACGCCTCGCACCGGACCCCGGCCGGAGAACGGCACCGATCCCACCCGATAGTGGTACGCGAGATAGCTGAGGAGGAAGAGGACCGAACAGGAGAAAGCCGCGAGCATGAAGCGTCGGTGCGCCTCCTTCTGCCCCCGCTTGATGGAGAGGTAGCCGCTGGCCAGACACATCGCCGCGGTGAAGTTGAGGGCCGCGTTCACGGCCGGCCACGCCGGCGACGTCACCCTTCCCCTCTGCCCGCGCGTTTCCTGAGGCGGCCAAGCCTCGTTCGAACCACCTCGCGGAGGCCGGGCGACAACGCCCATGCGGCCAGAGCCGCAACCCCGTAGGGGGTGAGAGCGAGGCCGATGATCGCGTAGTTCATGGCCTCCCGGGTCTGGGACGATGAGGACGCCACCGCGTCACGGCACATCGCGCATTGAGCCAGGGCCAGGTCGGGGACCAGAAGCGCCAGAAGCGCCGCCGCGCCGATCCAACCCGCGAGACGGTGAAGGCCGCGAGCCTCCGACGAAGAGGGAACGTTCATCGCACCGACGACACGAGAACAGAGCGGCTCTCGATCACGAGCACCACCACCAGGGAAAAGAAGAGAACACCGACGATGCCGGCGGCCAGGAGCGAGCGGCTCACCCGTTTTAGCTCCATCCACTCGAACACGAGAAGCGATGCCTGAGCGGTCGCGGCGAGGAGAACCACGAGAAGCGCGAACGAACGCGAGGCGCCCGACCCCACGGCGGCGGCCGCGGCCAGCACACAGAAGCTGCGAATCAGAAGGCCGGCGATGCTCCGGTTGGTGGGCCAGTAGGGTCGTAGGGGGTCGATCATGCAGGGGTCAGATGAAGTAGAGGGTGGAGACGATGAAGATCCAGACGAAATCCACGAAATGCCAGTAGAGGGCGACACTCTCCAGTCGCTTTTCGTCGGCCTCGGTCCGGGTGACCAGGAGCCAGGCCATGAGAACCAGGCCCACAACCACATGCAGTCCGTGAAGCCCGGTGGACAGGAAGAAGATCTGCAGGAAGGTGGCGGCACCCCAGGGATTGGAGAGGAGGGGAACACCCGGGTTCGCTGACGCGGCGATCGCGCTCTGGATCAGGTCCCACCACTCGTAGGCCTGAATGACCAGAAACAGGGACCCGGCCATGAAGGTCCAGACCAGCCAGCCCCGGGCAAACGGCTTGTTCCCCCGACGGAGGGCATCGAGCGCTTCATTCAGGGTGGCTGAGGAGCCGAT
>JAQBHL010000170.1:0-19851 GCA_032127745.1 Acidobacteriota bacterium | reverse complement strand
CCATCCCGGGCCACCGGCGCCATCCCAGGCGACGTTCGCGAACACCCGGAAGCGATCGGGATACTTGCTGGCCCGGATGAAATCGACCTTCTGCTTCACCGCCGCGGGGTCGCTGCCGCCACTGAGGTTGACCAGCACCTGCAGGTTCATCGCATCCATCTCCTTCACCAACTGGTCGATGTTCTCGGCGGTCGCGGTGGTGTGGCTGTGGATATCGACGAACGGATACTTGGCCTTCGGGACCGGATGGGCCTCGGTGACGAGCACCGAGCGCGGCCGGTAATCGAGAATGCTGGGTGCGGGAAACTCGGGCCACTGGCAGCGGCCGACCCGGGCCTCGGTGGTGCCGGGAGGACACTCCTCCCCGGGTTGGATCTGTACCGCGGTGGGACGGTCGCGGCCGGGCCCGCCCGGGGGCCGCTGCCCCTGGCGGGGCTGCTGGGCGACCACCACCACCGCGCTCGCCAGCAGTATGGAAATCGAGACGAAGCGATGGACGCGCATGACAGACCTCCTCCCCGGCGGCGTGGGAAGAGCCCTTCGGCCGGGACCGGGCGTGAAGTGTCGGGGTTCCAGCCAGCAACTCCAGCAGCGCATCGCGCCACGCCAAACGACCCTCATTCCACCATGGTCCATTAGGTCTTTTCAACCGAGCAACTGAAAAACCCGCGGATCTGACGATTCGGGGTGGGGGATGGGGCGGTCATTCGTTCTCCTTTTCTTTCTCAAGTTGCGCCGCCAGGGCGTCGAGGCGATCGGTCCAGAACCTCTCGAACTGGTTCGACCAGGCCTGGATGCGGCGAATGGGTTGATGTCTCAGAGACAGCCGATGCTCGCGCCCCTCGCAGGTCCGGCGAAGCAGCCCAGCGCTCTCCAGCACCTTCAGATGCTTGGACACACCGTTGAGCGACATGGAGAAGGGATCGGCGAGGTCGGTGACCCGAGCCGGCCCCCGCATCAGGCGCTCGACGATCCGCCTGCGGGTCGGGTCGGCCACCGCATAAAGAGCGGCGTCGAGAGAGGTAGTGTTCATGCTCTAATATTCAACCAGACGGTTGAATATATATCAAGGGCCCGCAGCCGAGCCGGCCCCCCGACCGGTTGTCGTGTAGCGTTTCAGGTCTTATCAAGGAGCCCCCATGAAAAATCTCGTCGGCGCCGTGCTCGGTCTTCTCTTCGTGAGCCCCCTTCATGCCCAGGAGGTCCTGCGGGTGGGCAGCGTCTCGGTCGTGCGCGGGACGAAGGCCACCGGCGCGATCCACATTCAGGATGGCGTCGATAAGGGCCTTGACCTTCCCATCAGCGTGGTCCACGGGAAAGAGCCGGGCCAAGTGCTCGCCCTCATAGCGGGGACGCATGGGTACGAGTACACGTCGATTCTCGCCCTTCAGCGCCTGCTGCCGCAGCTGGATCCCACGAAGATGAAGGGAAGCGTCATCCTGGTCCACCTGGCGAACCCGGAGACGTTCTACTCGCGCCGGATCTACACCTCCTCGGATGGCAAGAATCTGAACCGGGTCTACCCCGGAAAGAAGGACGGCACGATCAGCGAGCGAATCGCCGAAGCCATCACCCGCGAAGTGATCGATCAGGCGACTCACGTCATCGACATGCACTGCGGCGATGGCAACGAATCACTCCGCCCCTACTCCTACTGGATGACTGGGAATGATCCCGTAGTCGACGCCCAATCCAAGGAGCTCAATCTCGCCTACGGCCTCGACCACATCGTCATTGATCACGACCGCACGAAGGACGTGAAGGACTCCCGTTACACCGCGATGACCGGCGTTCTGCGCGGCAAGCCCTCGATCACCGCGGAGTCGGGGGGTCTGGGTCGCACCGATGAGGCTTCCATCGCGGGCCACTTTCGAGGGGCGCTGTCCGTCATCAACCACCTTGGCATCATGGCCGCGCCTTCGGTGAGAGTGGAGAACCCGGTTTGGATCGCCAAGTCCGAAGTCCTCCTCTCCCCCGCCACCGGAGTCTGGGAGCCGGTCATCGACGCGAAGGACGCCGTGGTGCAAGGCTCCCTGGTCGGCCGGGTGAAGGATGCGTCCGGTCAGCTCCTGGCCGAGGTCCGCGCGCCCTTTTCGGGGGTGATGCTCTATGTGGTCTTCACCCCGCCGATAACCAAGGGCGAGCCCGTGGGTTTTGTGGGTCGGGTTCAGACTGAGGAGCGGTGAAGACTCCCCGGCTGAAGCCTCCGTCCTACGATGTGGTGGCGGGGGTCGAGCATCTTCGTCGTTCTCACCCGCGCATGGCGACCCTCATCGATCGGGTGGGACCGTGCGCCCTGACCACCCATGGTCTGCCGCCCTTCGAGGCTCTGGTGCAGTCGATCGTCTATCAGCAATTGAACGGCCGGGCCGCGGAAACCATCCTGGGACGAGTGCTCGCGATCTATGCGCCGAAGCGTTTCCCGAAGCCTCAGGATTTCCTCGCCACCGACGACACCATCCTTCGAGCCGCCGGCCTGTCAAGGGCCAAGACGGCGGCGGTGAAGAGCCTGGCCCAGCATTCGCTGGAGGGAAACATTCCCACCCGCGCGCAGGCGTTCCGACTCGAGAACCACGAGCTCGTCGAACGCCTGACCCGAGTGCGCGGGGTGGGCCGCTGGACGGTGGAGATGTACCTGATTTTCGGCCTCAGCCGGCCCGATGTCTGGCCGGTCCTGGATTTCGGGGTGCGAAAGGGTCTCGGCCGCACCTTCGGGAAGCGCGCGGTTCCCACCCCGAAACAGGCCCAGCCCTTCGCCCGAAAGTTTTCGCCCTACGGGTCGATGGCGGCGTGGTATTTCTGGCGCGCCTGCGAGCTTTAGCGGCGCTCTCCGA
Organism: Acidobacteriota bacterium; assembly: GCA_032127745.1. Lineage (GTDB taxonomy): Bacteria > Acidobacteriota > Vicinamibacteria > Fen-336 > JAGNNV01 > JAGNNV01. The sequence continues at coordinate 17,017 of JAQBHL010000170.1, read as the reverse complement.
AGCGGGGCTCTTTACTTCGAATACCCGATGACGCTGATCATCCGTCCGGCGCTTTTGCCGTCGCGCCGATATGAGAAGAAGAGGTCCTCACGGCACCGGGTGCAGAAGTTGAGACGGTCGATGTTGGCGGAGGCGAGGCCCGCCTCCTGGAGCTGGGCCTGGTTCGCCGCGACCACATCGAGATGTTTGCGACCGGCCGTCCCCGGAACGAAGAACCTCGAGCCGGCAGGTCCAAAGGCGGCATAGACGTCACTTCCGACTTCGTAGCAGCAAGGGCCGATGGCCGGACCGAGGGCGGCGAGAAGATGCGGCGGATTCGATCCCCGTCGGACCAGGGCCAGCACGGTCTCCCGGGCCACTCCCGCGACCGTTCCCCGCCACCCTGCGTGGGCCGCGGCCACCAGGCGTTTTCCGGGATCCACGATCAGGATCGGCAGGCAGTCGGCGGTTTCTATGGCGAGAAGGGTCCCCGGGTCGCCGGTCACGCTGGCATCCGCTTCCGGGGAGTCCGTCCACGGGGGGACGCCCACCACGCAGCCGTGAACCTGCTTCAGGAAGAACACCTCGCCGGAGTCGTTGAAGGAGTTCCGTGCTGCTTCCCGGGCCCGGACCCGAGGTCCGGCCACCCGCTGCCCGAAACCGTGGGTCAGCCCAGGAACGCCCAGGAGCAAGGAGGAGGTCAGGAGCTTCATGTCATGCATCAAGGACTCTGCTCCTGCGGACAGCGCTTTGCCCGCGGACCCATCCTTGAAGAAGGACGCCACCTGTTCGTGAACACCGGAATCGGGACCAGCATTCTCCCGGTTCGATTCGGGGTTTCCCGGAGATCTCGATCCTGATCCTCAGATCCGGGGCCTCGGCCGCCTCATCGCGCTAGAACCGGAAGGCAAGGCCGGCGCGGGCCGTCCAGAAACCGGGGGTGAACTGTGGGATCTCCAGTCCCGTCGCGATCGAACTCAGGAGCGCCTGCTCGACCGGGCTCAGGACCCCGGTCTGCTTCGATTCCCACGTCAACTCGGACCGTTTGAACGTGAAGCCCCGAGCCTCTCCCAGGAGGGAGACGCCTCCCGCGATCCTGATCTGCAGGGTGAGACCACCGTTGAAGCCGAGATGCCGGGTTCCACCCGAATTCACCGGCACCGCGGTCAGCGAAACTGGCACCGAGGAGCTGAGGTTGGCCACGGTCAGGGTCGGCAGAGCGTCCAGGGCAATCTCCGACAGGTAGGTCACCCCCCCGGAGAGGCCAATGCCGACCCGCCCCTGGGACTGAAAACGAAGATTGACAGATACGGGGCGCACCTGGCGCAGCTGAGTCTCTCCGGTGCCGAGGGTGAGAGGGACAGTGGAAATTGGCGAGCCCGCCGGACCCAGTTCGAGGGTGTAGTTCCCTCCGAACGACTGAAGATCCACCTCGACGCTGTCGACCCGCCCCTCCAGCCCGAAGGAGTCCGAGAGAAACAGCGTCGCCGCGAAGCCCAGGGACAGGCCTCCTTTGGCCTCGAGGGTGGGTTCGTCCTCCACCTTGAGCCTCGCAAACTGCAGCTGGGGCGACCCGCCGGTGAAGGCGAACGTCTGTTTGTAGGTCGGGATAACCGGACCGGTGAAGACCGCCACTTCGAATCCGGCGGCCTGGCCAGGCGTGGCCGCGGTCGCGAGCCAGAGGCATCCCGCGCTCAAGCGCCCCAGGAGCTTCCGCCTCACCGAGCGCCACCGGCCCCGACGATGGCTTGCGCGGCGATTCGAGCCTCGGGGGAGACAAGGTCCTGCCCGGGCGCCGCCGGGACGAGACCGAAAGGGATCGCTCCGAGAGACAATATTTGCTTCATTTCCGAAGCATAAGGTGCGGGTGCTGGCCAAGAGGTCCCGGGGGGAGCCAGACCCGGTGGACCGGGATTGCGCTTACGCGCCCTTTCCGGCCCGGGATCGGCGCGATGTCCTTCCGCTCTTGCCGGCAAAGCGACGGCGATAGATGGTTGGCGCAATTCCGAACCGCCGTTCGAACGCGCGTCGGAACGAATCTCCGCTGGTGAAACCAACCGACGCCGCCACCGACTCGATGGCGGTCTTCGTGGTGGCGAGCCTCTGCCGCGCCGCGCCCAGGCGCAGGTCCTCCACGAACGAGGCCGGGGTCTCATTGAAGGCCCGGAGGAAGCGTCGATTGAACTGCCGTGGGGAAAGGGAAGCGCGCCGCGCCAGAGCCTCGACGGAAAGATCGTGACGCAGATGGCTGCGAATCCAGACCCCCAGCGCCGCGATCGGCTCGGTCGATTCAACCTGGAACCGCAGCGGCTCGGAATACTGCTCCTGCCCCCCGGATCGTTTGAGGTACACGACCATTTCGCGCGCGGCCCGCAGCGCCACCTCGGAACCGTAGTCCTCCTCGATCAAGGCCAGGGCCAGGTCGATGCCTGCGGTCACGCCCGCGGAGGTGTAGTAGGCGCCGTCCTTTACGTAGAGCGCGTCGGGATCGACTTGCAGGCTCGGAAACTTCCGGGCCACGGCGCGGACCCACCGCCAATGCGTGGTGACCCGGCGTCCGTCGAGGAGGCCGGTGGCGGCGAGACCGTAGATGCCGGTGCACACCGAGCAGATGCGGCGAATGCCGGGAGCCCGCTCCTTGACCCAGGCCACCAGCCTGGAATTGACTCGCGGGCTCCGCAGTCCTGCTCCCCCGGGAATGATCAGGGTGTCGATCTCGAGTTGCGAGGTCACGGGCTGATCGGGCTTGAAGGTGATTCCTGACTCGGAGCGAAACGGCCTTTCGCTGAAAGCGAGAATCGAAGTCGCATAGCCGGGCCGAAAGTCGTGGCCTTCCTCGACGAGGGCCGAAGTGAAGGCCTCGATCGGGCCCACAAGATCCAGCGCGTTGACGCCCTCAAAGCCTATGAAGGCCACTCGCAGGCGTTTCATCTTGTTGAAATGCTGGCACAGCGCTCCGCGGTTCGCAATGTTGAATGGGTCTCAAAGTGTCGGAGCAAAGTCATTGCAGACATTTGGCCGGGGGCCGTAGGCTTATGGTCATGCTGTCCCACTCTTCGAATCCGGAGGTTTCCATGCGCCACGCTCTCGTTTTCCTCGCCACCCTGGCCCTCATTCTCCCCGCGCCGGGCCCCGCCGGGGCCGCTGGATCTCTCCGCGATACTCTGGTGGTCTCCACCGCCTGGCTGGCTCAGCATCTCAAGGACCCGAATCTGGTTCTCCTGCACGTGGGCGACAAGGCCGAGTACGAGAAGGCTCACATCCCCGGGGCTCAATGGGTGTCTGTCCAGGAGATTTCGGTCTCGGAGAACGGTTTGAGACTGGAGATGCCGACCGACGAAGTCCTTCGGGAAAAACTGATGGCGCTGGGAATCTCGGACGACTCCCGAGTTGTCGTCTACTTCGGCCAGGACTGGTTCTCGCCCACCACGCGCGTCATGTTTACTCTCGACTACGCCGGGCTCGGCGATCGGTCCTCACTTCTCGATGGCGGTCAGCAGGCCTGGACGCGAGAGGCCCAACCCGTCACCGCGGAAGTTCCCGTCGTGCGGCCGGGCGCCTTGAAGCCCCTCAAGACTCGACCGATCGTGGTTACCAGGGACTACGTGCGCGAGAGCCTGGGCCAGCCGGGGCAGGCCGTGGTGGATGCCCGGGACGCTGATTTTTTCGAGGGTATCAAGACCGGGGGGAGCAAGGATCATCCCCATCGTACCGGACACATCGCGGGTGCGGTCAGCTTTCCCTTCAGCGAGACGGCTGAAGACAACCTGATGCTCCGCTCCTCGGATGAGCTCAAAGCGAGGTTGGACAAGGCGGGGGTCAAGCCCGGTGACACCGTCATCGGCTACTGCCACCTCGGGCAGCAGGCCACCGCCACACTGTTCGCGGCCCGGACGCTCGGCCACAAGGTTCTTCTCTATGACGGGTCGTTCGAGGACTGGACGCAGTTCGCGGACTATCCCGTCCTGAATCCCGCGGCCAAGCCACAGCCCTGATCCGGCCACTCACGCTTATCGTCTCAGGCCTCATAAGCTCCGCGGAGTGCTACGACTCGTACTCGCGACCGCAGGCTGTCTCATCGCCTGCGGTCCTCCTCCTCCTTCAGAGCTTCAAGCCAGGGGCGGAGAGCAGATCTACGCAAAGCTGTGCGCCAGCTGTCACGCTCCCGATGGCCGGTCCCTGGCCACTCTGGCCCCGCCGCTCGCCGGCCACGCGGTTCGTCTGCTCCAAGCCGGAGGGCGAGGTCATCTCATCAGGATCGTGCTCAACGGCATGTCCGGCCCCATCGAAGTGAAGGGCCGCTCGTACAACGCCATCATGACCCCCCTGCGCTACCTGAAGGATGAACAGGTGGCCGAGGTGCTGAATCATGTCTTGACCTCCTGGGGGAATGGAGGGCTGCTTCCCGCCGACCACCAGCCCATAACCCCCGAGGAAGTGCGCCACGAGCGCGTTTCGGTCTTGTCGCCCCGGGAGGTTGCCGCGGAACGTCCAACCCTGGTCCCGCTCGACGGAGATCATCGAGACTGAGTCTCAGTGGATCACAAATCCGTCCTACTCAGTGCGGAGGGCGACCAGTGGATCCACGGTGGTGGCGCGGAACGCGGGCCCCAGACAGGCCAGGACTCCGGCCAGGACGAGGGTCACAAGAACCACGATCACCGTGGTCGGGTCGGCGACGCTGGTGTTGTACAGATACGCCGACAAAGCTCCGGTAAAAGAGTACGAAGCCAGGACACCGGTTCCGATACCGACCACGACGAGAGTGAGCCCCTGACGGACCACCATCCCTAAGACGCTGTCGCGACTGGCGCCAAGCGCCATGCGCACACCGAATTCCCGGGTGCGTTCCGAGACCGAGGTTGCGATCACTCCTCCGAGGCCGGCCATGGTCACCAGCAGGGCGAGACCGGCGAAGAGGGTCAAAAGGATCGCGGTGAGCCGGGGTGTCGCGAGGTAGTCGTCCCGGATCTCGTCGAGGGTGCGGACATTGGTGAGAGGCATGTCCGGGTCGAGCGATCTCACCGCGCTCTTGATGAGCTGGGCCGCGGCTCCGACGTCCCCGCTCGTGGGGACCAGAACAGGCAGGGAGAATGCCGAAGAACAGACCGGTGGCCGCGGTGGCCACGAGGGTGAAGGCCAGAACGCTCAAGTCGATCTCTATCTCTCCGGTTCGAACCGTGAAGCGAGCCACGAATCGAGTGAGCAGTCCGAGAGCCGAGGTGGCGAAGGCGAGGCCTACCACTCCACCGGCAAGCGCCACCAGCGAGCTTTCGGTCAGCAACTGACGCACGAGCCGGCCTCGATCGGCCCCCAGAGCACCTCGGAGCGCCAGCTCCTGGTCGCGCCTCAGGACCCGGGCCAGAGTGAGATTCGCGACGTTGGCGCAGGCGATCAGCAGGACCAGACCGGTAGTCCCGAGCAGGATCAGGAGCATGGGCCGCACGTTCTCGGTGAGCTGCTCCCGGACATCCTGCACCGAGGCCATGAAGCCCGAGTCCGGTCGATAGACGCCGGGATTCCCTTCGGTGAAGCGGTGGCAGATATGGGCGACCGAGGCGGCGGCGATCTCGCGCGAGACCCCTGGCTTCAGGCGGCCGAAGACGTTGAGCATACCGGCCCAGGATGGGCTTGATGCCGAGGACATCGAAGAAGTTGTGAGAGACCACACCCGTGCTCACTCGATCCGGCTCCCCGCGCCGCAAAAGGTCAAAGGACATCCCGTGATACTCGACGATCTCGTCGAAGTCCGTCGCCTGGTCCCGATAGTCGTAAAGCTCCTTGACCGAGACCCCGACATTGGGCCGCGCGGCGAGGGGGGCCGACTGCTGGATCAGGACGAGGCGGTCCGCGTTCGCGTAGGGAAGAGGTTTCAGCACCACGCCGCTGATCAGGCTGAAGACGGCGGTGTTGGCTCCGATGCCCAGCCCCAGGGTCAGAATCGTGACCAGGGCGAAGCCCGGGGAGTGGATCAGGGAGCGCAGTCCGTAGCGAACGTCACCAACAAAGTCTTCCATGGGGAGTCTCCTGAGGCCGGGATTCAGGAATCGGCCAGGAGCCAACATAAGCGCTCCACCGGATGTCTCCAATGACGTTCATCCGACACTTTCGGCCAGGTTCAAGATTGCCGCATGCGGTCTCCGGGCGTCGGTCGGGCCGTGGCTTGAAGCTTTCCTCAACCGAGGCTCGTGGAGCCGCGCCGCCCGCTGAGCATCAGCGCCGCCCCCAGGCCGAACACGATGACCGCCATGGGAATGGCGAGCAGGAGCGGCCGCGGGCCGAACCACAGTGCGAGTCCCATCGGGACGGTACCCACCAAGGCGGCGCCCACCGGGCGGGCGATGGAGAACCGTACCGAGTGTCCCGCGGCACGGACCAGGCAGAGCCACAACACGACCTCCGAGGCGGCGTACCCGACGGCGGCTCCGAAACCTCCGAGGCGGGGGATCAGGATCACCGCGAACGACACCCCCGCGGCCAGGCGCAGCGCGGTGAGCTTGGGGATGAGGGGGCCACGCGCGGCGGCAACCAGGATGTGAAAGAGCGCGGTGTTCAGGAAGCAGAGGGCAAGCGTGAACGAGAACACGCGCAGAATCGGTGCTCCGTCCACGAAGTCGGGCCCCAGAAGGGCGAGAATCTCCGGAGCCCTGAGGCCCATCCCCACCCCGGCCGGAATTCCCACCCAGGCGACCAGGCTCAGGGTCCGCTGCGCGGCTCCCGGACCCGCCTCCGGGGATCTCGCTTCCCGGGCGAGAGCCGGCAGCGCTCCTCCGGCCAGAGCCGAGGGCAAGGTGAGCAGCGACTCAACCACCCGTAGACTCACCGCGAACAGACCGAGCCCGGTGGCCAGGTCCAGGAAGCGGAGGACGAACACCTCGACACGTACGGTGAGACGCGCCAGGCCGGAGTTCAACCCGAGGGGCAAGGCCTCGCACAGAACGATCCACGATCCGGTCGTACGCGGGCCCGAAGCGTGCCTCGACACCAGCCCCGGCGCCAGCAGCAGCCCCGGCACCAGGGCCAGGGCATAGGCGAGCGCGACGGTTCTGGGCGAGTCGCCAAGGCTCGTGAGGCCGATGAGCCCCACCAGGACGCTCCGGAAAACCAGCAGGAGTGCCGCCTCCGCCGATCGGCGTCCGAAGGCGCGAAGCGTGTTGCCCACGCACTCGATCCAGCCGGCTCCGACGTAATGCACGACGCACAAAGCGACGGTGACGGGATCGAGCGGAGAGAGGGTGGCGACCGCGCCCACGGCCAACGCCCCCACCCCGATCATCCCTGCCGTGAGCTGTCCCTTTACCGCATAGATATCTCGCACGCTTCGCCGCCCGCTCACGATGTGCGGGATCAAGGACTGGGTCAAGCCCAGATCGGCCAGCTCGGCCAGCACCAGAGCCACCCCCAGAGTGACGATGAACTCGCCGAAGCCAAGGACACCCAGGCGCCTGGTCAGAATCAGAGTGGCGAGAATCGACAGGACGCGGATGGGGATTTCGACCGACAGTCGGATGGCTCCGCCTACCGACGCCTCTCGGGCCCCGGTTCCGTCGTCGGTGTGAGCGGCGATCACGCGGTCTTGATGCGGCGACGGCTGCGAGGGCAGCGGCGTCGAAGGGCCGACCATAGGCGGTCATCCGACCACAACGCAACGAGGCTCGCGAGACCTCCCTTACAGGCCGTCGATCGCAGGCTATGGTTCACCCGTGATCCAGTTCGCCCTCGCCGCCTTGTCCTCCTGGGGCGCGTGGCGCCCCGCCACCTGCCTGCCCGCCGACTGCTTCTGCGAAGCGATCCAGGAGGGCATGGTTCGCCAGCCGGTGAATGCCTGGAGTTCCCTGGCCTTTCTGCTGGTGGCCTTCTGGGTCACGAGTGCGAACGCGCGGGGCGGGAAGATCGGAGGAACGGCTCTGGGTAGAGGCGAAGCCTGGCTCTTCGTGAGCTCGCTCGCGATCGTCGGACTGGGCAGCGCCTTCTACCACGCGTCCCTGACCTTCGTGGGCCAGGTGATCGACGTTTCCGGCATGTACCTCATCGCCACCTTCATGCTCCTGCACCGTCTGGGACCGAGTTGGGGAGTCCCTCCGCTCTGGAGCGTCCTCGGTTTCGTGGCCCTGAACGCCGCACTCATGACCGCTCAGGTCACCGCCCCTTCGCTTCGGCGGATCGCCTTTGGCTTTCTGGTGGTGGCTGCCATCGGGGTCGAGTGGAGGTGGTCGAGGGCGGGCCGGCGCTGGCTCGGCGCCGGCGCTCTGCTCATGGGCATCGCATTCGCCATCTGGACCCTGGATCGATGGAGAATCCTCTGCGCGCCCGAAAGCCTTATCCAGGGCCATGCTCTCTGGCATGTTCTGGGCGCGATCGCGGCCGCCTGTCTCTATCGGAGTTACGAGGCGGATGCGGGCTAGTGTCCTGCCGCGTACCTACGAGGCAGGACACTAGCGGCTGAGCGACTCCAACCATGCCGCCATTTCGAGATGGCCGCGTTCCCGTGCGAGGTCGGCGCCGGTCTTGCCCTTGTCCTCCCTGATGTCAGGGGCGGCGCCTTTCTCGATCAGCAACTCGGCCATGGCGCGGTCATTGCTTGAGGCCGCCTCGTGGAGGGCCCGGAAACCCGCGTCCTGGGGCGAGTTGGGATCGGCTCCTTTTTCGAGAACCGCTCGAACACATTCGAGGCATCGACCCGCCGCCGCGGCGTGAAGGGCCTGGACATGGGGGGACTTCGCGTACTGATTCACGTCGGCGCCGCGTTCGAGAAGGTATTTGACCGCATCGGAATGGGCGAAGAAAGCGGCGAGCCCCAGAGGGAAGAAGCCATCCGCGGAGGTGGAGTTGACCGAGGCCGGATCCTTCTCCAGCATGGATCGAAGGTCGTCGACCCGACCCAGGGCGCTGGCCTCGAACAGGTCGAAGGACTTGCGTCGCTTCACGTAGGCCTGGACCACCTCGAGCTTCCCGCGGTGCAGCGCGTTCAGAAGGAAGGAGACACCGGCCTCGGTCTGTGTCGCCGCGATAGTCCGGCCGGGAAGCCGGTGGGGCTCGGCTACAATCCAAGCCATGCCCTCCCTGGTTGCGGACCTCTTCAAGAGTCGGCGCACCCAATCGAAGCGCTTCTGTGCCCGAACTCCCGGAAGTCGAGGCGGCGCGCAGAGCGGCGTTGCAAAAACTCAGGGGGCGCCGCATCGTGGCTGCCGCATGCCGGACCGACCCGATCGTTCTGGTCGGAATCTCGCCCCGGGTCATCGAAAAGGCCCTCCTCGGCGCGACCGTCAACGATGCCGGGCGCTTCGGCAAGCACCTCTGGCTCGAGCTGGACCGGAAGCCGTGGCCAGTCTTCCACTTCGGCATGACGGGCGGATTCCACTTCTATCGCAGCGCCACCCATGCGCCGCGCTTCTTGAAGCTCGAACTGACTCTGGACGACGGGCAGCGTTTTGCCTTCGCGGACGCCCGGCGTTTTGGGAGACTGCGCCTGGCTCAGAACCCCCGGCGAGAGCCGCCGCTTCTCGGCCTCGGCCACGACCCACTCTTCGGCCTTCCCTCGCCGGAGCGTCTCGCCGCCGAAATCGGTTCGCGCCGGGCGCCCATCAAGGCCGTTCTGCTCGACCAGTCCACCTTTGCCGGAGTCGGGAACTGGATCGCGGATGAGGTCCTCTATCAGGCCGGCATTCGTCCCCACCGTCCGGCCGCGGACCTCTCGTTGGCCGAAACGGGACGGCTGAGAGCCACCCTGTTGCGCGTCATTCGACGAGCCGTCGCGGTGAACGCGGACTCGGATCGCTTCCCCGCCCGCTGGCTCTTCCACCGGCGCTGGGGGCGGGTCGAGAATTCGATGACCAGAGAGGGCGCACCCATCGTGCATGACACCGTCGGCGGCCGGACCACGGCCTGGGTGCCCTCCCGCCAGCGCTAGCCCGCGCTAGAATGTTGCGACGAGGCTTGGGGATGGGGAGATTTCCCTCCGCCGAAGGAGCATGGCGGAAGAAAAACCCGTCGAGCTTGACCTGGCCGAGGTCGATGGCCAAGAATCAGGGACGAGCCTTCCGGGCGAAAGTCACCCCTCGTATGTTTGGAGAGAAACAACATGGCTGAGTCGGAAAAACCCGCGTCGAGGTTCTCGCGACGCTCCTTCATCAAGACCGCCGGAGCTGGAGCGGCGATCGCCGGCACGTCTCTGGAAGCCCAGGAGAAGAAGCCTGAAACCCTGGGCCCGGATGCCGCCACCATCACCCTGAACGTCAATGGCGCGCCCCATAAGGTCACGGTCGAACCGCGGGTTACCCTGCTGCGGGCCCTGCGGAACGAACTGGAGATCACGGGGGCCAAGGAAGTCTGCGACCGAGGCGGATGTGGAGCCTGCACGGTTCTGATGGACGGGCGCATCGTCAATGCCTGCATGCTCATGGCCTGGGATGCGGTGGGCCACGAAATCACCACCGTTGAGGGCTTCGGGACTCCGGAGAAGATGTCGCCGGTTCAGGCTGCCTTCGTCGAGTGCGACGGGTACCAGTGCGGCTTCTGCACCCCCGGCATGGTGGTGAGCAGCACCGCGCTGCTCACGAAGAATCCGAATCCCTCGATTGACGAGATCAAGGCCGGACTCGCCGGCAACCTTTGCCGCTGCGGGGCCTACAGCCGGATCTTCGAGTCGGTGGAAAAGGCGGCGAAGACCATGGCCGCCGCCAAACCCGCGAGCCGGATGCCCGCCAAGAAGGGAGAGTAGGCCATGCCTCAAACACCCACGCCACCCGAAGTGCCCACGGTCAAGATGAAGGCCAAGGCCGGCTTTGAAGGCAATCCGGTCGAGATGGACATCAATCCCGCGGTGGGCGATCTCAAGCCCTGGGATCTCGACACGAAGTTCAGCGTCATGAAGGGCCGCTACCCCCGGCACGAGGGTCCGCTCAAGGTGACCGGTCGCGCCAAGTACACCTATGACATCAAGCTCCCGGGCATGCTCTGGGGCCGCATGCTGGGGTCCGCCATGCCTCACGCCGAGGTGGTGAAGATCGACACCTCGAAGGCGGAGGCGCTCCCCGGGGTCAAAGCGGTGTGGACCACCGAATCGCGCACGGTTCGCTTCGCGGGCCAGGATGTGGCTGCGGTCGCCGCCATCACGCCGGAAATCGCCGATGACGCGGCCCGCCTGATCGAAGTCACATACAGCGAGAAGCCGTTCACCACGGATCTGGAGAAGGCGATGGAAGCGGGGGCTCCACCCGTTTACACCCAGGAGCAGGTTCCCGGCAACCCGGAGATTCCGCGCAACGGGAACATCCTCGGGCCTCAGACCGGCCGAGGTCTGAAGCGCGGCGACATCACCGCCGGCCTCACCGATGCCGAGGTCACCTTCGAAGGCACCTATCGCTGCGTCACCCATACCCACTCTCCGCTCGAACCTCACGGCGTACTCGCGCAGTGGGATGGCGACGACCTCACGATCTATGCCTCGACCCAGGGCATCTTCACGGTCAAGGAGGGAATTTCCGAGGCCCTGGGGATTCCGAGGACCAAGGTTCGGGTCATCACCGAACACATGGGCGGCGGGTTCGGCAGCAAACTCGCCCCCTCGGCCGCGGGCAGCCAGTTCGCGGTGGTGGCCTGCAAGCTGGCGAAGTCAGCCGGCGCTCCGGTCAAACTGATGCTGGATCGAAAGCAGGAGCACCTGTGCACCGGTAACGCGCCCTCCGCTTTGATGACCGTCAACATCGGAGCCAGGAGGGACGGCACCTTCACCGCGATCCATCACCGGTCGTTTGGCTCGGCGGGGATAGCACCCGGGGCCGGAACGGCGGGTCCGCTCGGAAATCTCTACCAGAACACGCCGAACATCCTCGGTGAGGATCACACCGTCTTCACGAACGCCGGACCGTCGGCGCCTCTTCGCGCTCCCGGCCATCCCCAGGGCGCTTTCGCCCTCGAGTCAGCGGTCGATGAGATGGCGGAGAAGCTTGGCATGGACCCGCTGGAGATCCGGCGCAAGAACGAGTCCTCGCCGGTTCGAATGATGCAGTACGACGTCGGCGCCAAAGCCATCGGCTGGGAGCGGCGCAACCAGAAGGCCGGCGTCTACGCGCCGACGACCGGCGGAGCGACGGATTCACTCCGGCGCGGAGCCGAGGGGGGCTCGGGGGGAAGCGGCGAAGCCGTCCCCCGCTCAATGAAGGTCCGCGGCATCGGCATGGCGAACGGCGAGTGGTTCGTGATTGCCCGGGGTAGTGGCGTGGGTTGCGAAGTCCGCATCCACCGCGACGGTTCAGTCGAATGCTTTTCGGGCGCTCAGGACATCGGCAGCGGCTTCAGAACCGCCATGGCGGTGGTGGCCGCGGAAGAACTGGGTCTAAGACCTGAAGACATCACCATGCATGTCGGCGACACCCGCTGGCCGGAAGGCCCGGGCTCGGGGGGAAGCAACACCACGAACTCGGTCTCTCCGGTCGTGCGCCAGGCTGCCTACGACGCGAAACAGAAGCTCTTCGCCTCGGTGGCTCCCGTCCTGGGAGTCAAACCGGAGGAACTCGATGCTCGCGAGGGCAAGGTCTTCGTAATCGCAAAACCCGGCAAGACTCTCACCTTCAAGCAGGCGGCCGCGAAAATCTCCGGGGAGCAGGTGGCGGCCACCGCGGAGAGGAACAAGCAGTATGAGACCTTCCGCTCGGACATCGCCGGCACTCAGTTCTGCGAAGTCGAGGTCGACACCGAAACGGGCGAAGTAAAGATCCTCAAGATGGTTTCGGTCAATGACTGCGGTATTCCGGTCAACAGCCTGACCGCGGAAAGCCAGGTGATCGGGGCCCTCATCCAGGGCGCCTCCTGGGCACTGTTCGAGAATCGTCTTCTGGATCGCAGCTACGGGACGATGGTGAACCCGAATCTGGAGTCCTACAAGATCCTTATGCCGGCCGACATGTTCGAGGCGGTCTCCATCCTCACCCCGGTCGCGAACCTCGGCAACAACACCTCCACCGCCGGCATTGGTGAGCCACCGCTGGTGCCCACCCTCGCGGCCGTGGCCAATGCCGTCTTCAACGCGACTGGCGCCCGCGTCCGTTCGCTTCCCATCACACCGGACCGGATGCTGGCCGCGCTGGCCGAAGCTCGGCGGAGGGCTTAACTCACATGAACCGTTTCGAAGTCGCCAAGCCGAACACACTCGCCCAGGCCAAGGATCTGGTCCAGGAGAAGGCCTGGAGCATCTACAAGGCCGGGGGAATCGACGTCATCGATCACCTGAAGGAGCATCTGGAGGAACCGCCCCGGATCGTGGATCTGAAGAGCATTCCCGGACTCTCGGAGATCAAGGTCGCAGCCGATGGATCCCTCCGGATCGGGGCGCTGGTGAAGCTGGCGGACGTGGCCGCGGACGAGAGGATCAGCAAGACGCACACCGCCCTCGCCATGGCCGCGGGCGAAACCGCCTCGCCCCAGGTCCGCAACGTGGCCACCCTCGGGGGCAGCGTCCTGCAGCGTCCCCGCTGCTGGTACTACCGTCTGGAGGAATACAAGTGCCTCAAGAAGGGCGGAGAAGTCTGCTACGCGGTGGGCGGAGAGAATCGATATCACGTGATCTTCGGCGGCGGTCCCTCCTATGCGGTTCATCCTTCCAACTCCGCGGTGGCCCTGGTGGCGCTGGGAGCGAGCTTCGTTTTCGACGGCCCGAAGGGCGGTCGCACCGTTCTCGCCTCTGAGTTTTTCCAGCTTCCCTCGAAGAACGCGCAGGCCGAAAATACCATCGGAGTTGGCGAGATTCTGACCGAAGTCCGGGTGCCGGCCGCGCCCGGTCGCTCGATCTACACCGATGTCCGCGAACGTCAGGCCTTCGACTGGCCCCTGGTTTCGATGGCGGCCTCGGTGCGCATCGAGGGTGGCCTGGTCAAGGACGCCCGGGTGGTCCTGGGCGCGGTGGCTCCCATCCCCTGGCGGTCGAGCCGGGCGGAGGCCGCGCTGATGGGCAAGCCTCTCAACGAGGCCACTCTTCAGGATGCGGCTCGCGCGGCCACCGTGGGCGCGGCGCCGCTTTCAGACAACGGCTACAAGGTGGGCCTCGTGCAGACCCTGGTCCATCGCACCCTCGCGCAGCTCGCTTAGCTCCAGGAAGTGCTTAGGCCCAATTCAAGAAGGAAAGCATCATGAACGAGACCCTCGCGACTCCCGCAGCCCCCTCGGAAGACTGCGAGCCGGACATCATTCCCTGCCGGCGTATCCGAACCAAGATGTACTACGTCCTCGGACGGCAGGCCGTCGATCTGCGCACCTCGTCCCCCACTTCGCAGTACTGGTGCTCCCGCACCGCCACCGTGATCGGACCCGACGATGTCTGTTGCTCTCCGGAGCTGTGCGGCCAGGGTCGAGCCTGCTACGAGCCGGAAGAATAAAACCTCAGCGCCCCCCGAAGTCGAGACCTTCGTGAAGGTCGACGCTTCACGAACTCGGGGGATAGGACGTTTCTCGAGTCTGGACCCCCGGCTTCCGCCGGCATCCAGAGCCTTTAGCCGGGCTGGCGGTCAGATCTCGAGGATCTTGGGGACGCGGGTCAGATTTCTCGAACCGGCCTTCGTCACCAGGGCCACGTCCTCGATACGTACGCCGCCGATCCCGAGGTAATACAGGCCCGGCTCGACCGTCACCACGTGGCCGGCGCGGAGTCTTGAGCCACGGCGGGAGATCGACGGAGCTTCGTGGATATCGAGGCCGAGGCCGTGGCCGGTGCCGTGAAAGAAACCCTGCATCCGGCCGTTCTTCATCCCGGTCTTGAAGCCCCGCGAAGCGAACAGGGCCAGGATGTCCTCGTGAATCCTGCGGCCATGGGCGCCCTCGCGGATGGACCGATGGCCGAGCCGGGTGCCTTCCTCGACCAGGGCGTAGACCTCCTTCAGTCTCTCGCTCGCCCGGCCCCGCACCACGGTGCGGGTGAGATCGCCGAAATATCCGGTCGACTGGGACCGCGGGAAGATGTCCATCACGATCGGGGAGTGCGCGCGTAGGGGCCCGTGGCCGACTTCATGCGGGTCGACGGCCTGATCGCCGCCCGCGCAGATGGTCCGCACCGGAATGCCGCCGAGCTTGAGGATGGTGGCGTCGACCACGCCGCGCAGGTCTTCGGAAGTGAACTTCGACCGGCCCCGCCACAGCCATCCATCACGGCCGACCCGGGTGGACTTGAGGGCTTCGATCCCGGCCAGGAGTCCCGCCTCGGCGGCGCGGAGCGAGGCCTCGATCTTCCGCACTTCGTCGCGGGTCTTGATCTCCCGCTCCGGCCAGAAGGGCGCTTTCGCCACCCGCAGCCGGAGGCCCAGGCCTTCGAGGCGCCGGGCCAGGCCGAGGGGGAAGGAGGCGGGAACCTCGGCGCTCCTCGATCCGATCCGTTTCAGGCACGCGGCGATGACCGCCTCGGTTCGCGCCGGGCCCGCACCACCAGCGCGCTTCGCCATGGCCGTCCACGACCAGACCTGCGTCGCCTTTGATTCCCGTTTCGCGCGATCCATCTCGAGGTCGCTCATCACCAGGATGGTCCGCGATCCGGCGATGAGGCACAGGAATGGATCGGGAGCGAAGAAACCGGTGGGATAGAGAATATCGGCGTCGTGCTCCGACGCGGCATAGAGCAGGCGGACGTTCATGAAGCCAGGTCGATGCGGACGGGAGCGGTGAGCGAACCCTTGTAGGGCGCCACTTCCACCAGGGCGTCGTAGAAGGTGGCTCCGCCGCCAAGATCGGTGAGGGCCTGGCCGGTGACCGCGTTCGCGTTGTGGCCCCCGGGACAGAGCTTGGCCCACCACACGGAGAGCCCCACCACCACCCCCGGACGGGCCGCGTCGGACACCTCGGCTCTGGCCACGAAGGAGCCGCGATCGTTGAAGGTCATGACCATCTGGCCGTTCTCGATGCCGCGGGCGCGCGCGT
Organism: Acidobacteriota bacterium; assembly: GCA_032127745.1. Lineage (GTDB taxonomy): Bacteria > Acidobacteriota > Vicinamibacteria > Fen-336 > JAGNNV01 > JAGNNV01. The sequence continues at coordinate 1,138 of JAQBHL010000170.1, read as the reverse complement.
CATCGGGATGGATGGTGAGGGCCGGCTCTCCGCCCTCGCGCCGCACGAACACGGGCTGGGCGGAGAAGGTGGAATTCAGGAAATGATGCGCGGGCGGTGAGATGAAGGCCAGGGGGTAGGTCCTGGCCAGGGTGGGATTGCTGATCGGACCCTCGCGCGGGGGAACGTAGTCCGGCAGGGGATCGCGGCCCGCAGTCCGCTCCGATTCCGAATAGAACTCGCACTTGCCGGAAGGGGTGGGGAAGTTGCCTTCGGCGAAAGGCGCCCATTCCGCGGGGACATTGAGGCGGGCCGAGGTCTCGCGATTGAGTCGTTCGATGGTGATCCCCTGCAGTCTCGGATGCGACCAGTCGAGGGCCTCCTCCATCAACGCCTCATCGCTCTCGAACAGACGCGGATCGGTGAGGCCCATGCGCTCGGCCAGCTGCCGGAACACCTGGGTATTGGACCGGCACTCGCCCAGGGGTTCGATGGCCGGCCGGTTGATGGCGAGGTGCAGGTGGCCGTAGGACTTCAGGATGTCGGTGTGCTCGAGCACGGTGGTGGCGGGCAGGACGATGTCGGCCCAGTCCACGGTGTCGGTGGGAAAGAGTTCGTGAACGGCCACGAACAGGTCCTCACGGCCGAGGCCCCGACGGACATCGTTCTGGTCCGGAGCCACCGCGGCTGGATTGGAGTTGTAGACGTAGAGCGCTTTCACCGGAGGATCGAGATTCGGGTCGAGGGCCTCACCCAGGGCCGACATGTTGATGGTCCGGGTTCCCTCGGGGGTCATCTCCGGCCTCTCCAGGGCGGCGCCGTTGACCGGATAGGTCCCCGACGAGGAGAGCTGCACCCCGCCGCCCACATGACGCCAGTCGCCTACCAGAGCGGGGAGACACGTGATGAGCCGGACCGCGTTGCCGCCGCCCGCGGCGCGGTTCAGGCCGTAGTTGATGCGAATCGCCGAAGGCCGGGTGGTTCCGTACTCCCGGGACAGCCTTTCGATGGCGTCTTCGGCAACGCCGGTCTCCGCGGCCGCGCGGGCGGGCGTCCACTCCTGGGCCCGAGTTCTCAAGCCCTCGACTCCGAGCGTGAATTTCGAGATGTAGTCATCGTCGGTGAGGCCATCCCGGAAGAGCACATGCATGATGGCCAG
>JAQBHL010000169.1:0-28863 GCA_032127745.1 Acidobacteriota bacterium | reverse complement strand
ATCCTTCATCCCCAGCGGCACCCATATGCGATCCGGTCCCGCGAGCGAAAAGGTGCCCTTGAATCCGGGCGGGGTGACGCCGATGACCGTGAAGGGCAGGCCATTGAGGGTCAGCGTCCGGCCGATGAGACCGGGATCGGCGTTGAACCTGGTCGTCCACAAACTGTGGCTCAGCACCGCCACCGTGGCCGCGTTCTTGATGTCTTCGTCCGCAGCGAAGGTTCGGCCCAGGATGGGCTTGATGCCCAGAACATCGAAATAGTTGGCCGAGGTCATCATTCCCGGGAGGTCGGTGGTCTCGGCGTCCTGAGTCCATTCGAAACCCATAGGAAAGTACGAGGCGAGGCCGGTGAACACCGTGCTCTGATCGCGGTAGTCCTCGAAGTTCTGGATGGAACTGGGGGTCAGGTTGAAGTTGCCGGTCTGAACCGTCTTCACGTCGCGGGTGAACAGTTCCACCACCCGCGATGGCTCTTCAATGGCCAGAGGGTGAAGGAACACCGCGTTGATCACCGTAAAGATGGCGGTATTGGCGCCGATCCCGAGGGCCAGCGAGAGAACGGCCACGGCGGTGAAGCCGGGCGCCTTCGCCAACCGCCTCAACGCGTACTTGACGTCCTGAGTCCAGGTTTCCACTTCGCACCTCGATCTTCCGGGGTCGATGCCATCCCCCCCCCGGCGGCCCGCGCAGTGAGCGGGCCGTCGTGAGCCGTTCGATTCCCTATCCCCGCGGGCAATCTACGCCCGAGACGGAAGAAGCGCCAAAGACGATCGGCGGCGAACTCGAAGAGCGGCGGTCCGCTCAGTTCCCCTTCGACGACGAGGTCACATTCGGCTTCGGCCCGGTGTATTCGAGTACGAAGAGCCCGGTGCCCACGCGGTCGGTTGCATAGGCGAGACCCCGGTGGTCGATGGTCACGTCGTTGATCTGGATGGCCGTCTTCTGCCCGGGCGCCATGGGGTGAGACATCGCGTTGGTTTTCGGAATGTAGTAGCCGATCTCCTTCATGGCGTAGGGATTGGACACGTCGAGAACCCTCACCCCCGCGTTGAAGTAGGCGACCCAGGCGATTCGGTTCTCGTGCCGGTTGAGGCGCCCATTCACGAATTCCGCGTGCTGATGGGGGCCGAAACGTCCGCCCTTGTTGCAGAAGTCGCCCACCGGCACTTCCCACTGCGACACCTGGGTCGGATGGGTCTCAACGGTGATGTCGAACATGTACACCCGGGCTCGAATCCCGACCGGGCAGGGCGCCATGTCCGCGTTGCCACCCGCCTCATCGGACATGAGGATGTACTTCCGCGGAAGGGCATCGGGGCCGAAGTTGGGAAGTTTGTCGTACACGATCGGGGTAAGGGTGTGCGGTCCGCGGTTCGGCGGGTTGGTGTCAACCGACCAGACCACCTTCGGGTTCGACCGGTCGGAGATGTCCCAGGCGCCCATCAAACCGCTGGCGTTGCGGAAGCCGAGGTACATCCGGTTGTTGGCCTCATCGAGGATCGGATGGTGCACGTACTGTCCCTGATAGAGCGCCTTGTCCTCGGTGTCCTTCATCCCCGGCAGCCAGGCCCGGCCCACGAACTTCGGGGTCGCCGGATTCCTCATATCCCAGATGTGCAGCAAGGTGTTCCGGAATCCGGGCTCACCCGAACTGGTGTAGTAGTAGCCCGAGTCCTCGGACCAATAGCCCTTGTGGGCGCGGACGATGAAGGGCCCGCCGCAGCCCGGGCCGCAGGAGTCGGGAGGCGTGCCCTTGATCTCGGAGACGAGCTTGATGTTCTCCGGATGAGTGGCCCGATCCGTGATATCGAAGACCTCGAAGCGGAAATTCGTGCCGTCATCGGCGCTGCGCACGAGGTAGTCATGACCGGTCCCATCGTGCTTGTAGTCGTACACCACCGACACCGAGCGATGGTTGGCGCTGGCCGAGCCGGGAATATGCCACTTGAGGGTGGGCTTCGAGGGATCGGTGATGTCGATGATGGAGGTGCCGTTGATCTCCATCTTCCCGGTAATGGGATTCAGGATTTCCTCGTTCGCCCCGCCCGCCTCGTCCCCAGGCGTGGGGGCCGATCGGTTGTTCGGCTGAAGACCCACATAGACCCAATTGCCGTTGGCGGCGTCGGACCGGGTGGTCACCTGCAGCGCCTGGCGACCCTGCAGGTCGTTGTACCCGACCAGCCGCACGTTTTCCGCCCCGTCCGAGCCCGTGCCCTGCGGTGCGGCCTGGGCGAACTGAGCGAGGCCTGGCGCCATGGGAATCAGAAGCGTCGCGCAGCCCAGTGCCAACACCCTCCCGAGCGTCGTGGTTGCGTCCGATTCCTTCCGGTTGCTCTTCATCATCGAAATACCTCCAAACGGTAGTTAGGTCCGTCCACCATACTGAGTCAGAGCGCTCTGCGACCGCCACGGCGGCAGGGAGGCGCGTTGGGCCACTATACCCCCCATCGAGGGGCTCTTCTCTAGCTGGGCCAACCCGCGCGGCGCATCGAACCGGCCTCCCGAAGGGGGGAGGGGGTCGGGCTCCAGCCCGGCGCGGCGATCGTGTCGGTGCGCTCCTTCATCCCCTCGTGGTGGTTCAAGGGTTGAGGGTATCCTCGATGCTGATGAGACTCTCTACGACGATGAGGGGCTAGAACACGCGCGGAAGCTTCCCGAACTGGCCGGGCGCCCCTCGAGGCCTCGGCGGTGGCCGCCACGCGGAACAAGGTACAGTGCGGCCAATCATGGATGCCCCCAAGAAAGGTGTGTCTCGTTCGGCCGCATGGCGCGAGGCGCGCGAGCTGGTGTGGGCGCATCGGCGCCGCCTGAGCCTCGGCCTGGGTCTGATGCTGGTGAGCCGGGTGGCCGGTCTGGTGCTTCCCGCCTCCTCCAAGTGGCTCATTGACGAGGTCATCGGCAAGAACCGGACCGAGCTGCTGATGCCCATCGCCCTGGCCACGGGCGCGGCCACCCTGGTGCAGGCGGTGACCTCGTTCGCGCTCTCCCAGACCCTGGGTGTGGCCGCCCAGCGCGCCATCACCGACATGCGCAAGCGGGTCCAGGCGCGGGTCATGCACCTGCCCGTTCGCTACTTCGACTCCACCCAGACCGGCATCCTGGTGTCACGGATCATGAACGATGCCGAAGGAATCCGGAATCTGGTCGGCTCTGGTCTGGTCCAACTCGTGGGCGGCCTGGTCACGGCGACCATGGGCCTGGTCGTCCTGTTCTGGCTGAACTGGCATCTGACCACGGTGACCATGCTCGCGCTCGCCGCCTTCGGAGGCGGGATGGCCTACGCGTTCAAGACCCTGCGCCCGCTTTTCCGGGAGCGCGGAAAGATCCACGCGGAGGTGGTCGGCCGGCTGACCGAGGCCCTGGGCGGCATCCGCGTGGTGAAGTCCTACACCGCCGAGAAGCGCGAGGAGATCGTCTTCACGCAGGGCGCGCATCGCCTGTTCCGCAACATCGCGAAGTCGATGACCGGAGTCTCCGCCACCACCGCGGGCAGCACCGTCATCATCGGCATCATCGGCGTGCTCATGATCTGGCTGGGCGGCCAGGCCATCATCGCCGGCCAGATGACCCTCGGCGATCTCATCATGTACATCTTCTTCATCGGCCTGGTGGCGGCGCCCCTGGTCAACATCGCTTCCATCGGCACCCAGATCACCGAGGCCTTTGCCGGCCTCGATCGCATCCGGGAGATCATGGAGATGCCGACCGAGAGGGACGAGGACGCGGCCCGCGCCTCGATCGAACGGCTCCTTGGCGACGTCGCCTTCGAAGACGTGTCGTTCGAGTACAACCCCGGCGTTCCCGTCCTCAACCACGTCTGGTTCACCGCCCCGGCCGGGACGACGACGGCGCTCGTGGGGTCGAGTGGCTCGGGCAAGAGCACGCTGATCAGTCTGGTGATGGCCTTCAACCGCCCAAGCGCCGGCCGGATTCTCGTGGATGGACGGGACCTTTCCACGATTCGTCTGGCCGAGTACCGAAGCCAGTTGGCCTCGGTGCTTCAGGAGAATTTCCTGTTCGACGGCACGATCGTGGAGAACGTCGGCTACGCCCGGCCGGGCGCTTCCAGAGAGGACGTGATCGAGGCCTGCCGCGTCGCCCACTGCGATGAGTTCATTCAGGCCTTCCCCGACGGATACGACACCGTGGTCGGCGAGCGCGGGATCAAGCTTTCGGGGGGCCAGCGACAGCGGGTCTCGATCGCGAGGGCCATCCTCGCGAACCCCCGCGTCCTGATCCTGGACGAGGCCACGTCCAGCCTCGACAGCGAGAGCGAGGAGATGATCCAGGACGGGCTCCGCAATCTGCGGGCGGGCCGGACGACCTTCGTGATCGCCCACCGGCTGTCCACCATTCGAAGTTCGGACCAGATTCTCGTCCTCGAAGGCGGCATCGTCGTGGAGCGGGGCACTCACGCGGAACTGCTCGCGACCCAGGGCCGCTATCGGCAGCTCTACGACAAGCAGTACAAGTTCGAGACGGATCGGTTCATCAACCCGGGCGAGGACTTCACGCCCGAGGCGCCGAAGCCGAAGCCGCGACCGCCGGTCGGGAACGCCCTGTAGCTCCCAAAGGGCTTCGTGGATCGGTGAAAGAGTCTCGCCACCTGAAGCAGTTGAGCGAGTCCCCTCATGGAATGCGGGACCCCGCGGGCCTATGATCTGAATCGCGGGGCGGAATGGCCAGGGGAAAAGCCCGTGCCCTGGTCACCGATGGTTGTTCATTCCGGTCTCCGGGAGGTGAAGACATGCAGTCGCGTGCCGAGGGAATCAGCAAGGTTCTCTGGCAGATTCTTTTCCTGAATGTGCTCGTGGCCTCGGCCAAGGCGGCCTGGGGAATCATCAGCGGGTCCACGGCCATGCTGGCCGACGGCATCCACTCCTTCACCGACGGCTCCGGAAACATCGTGGCCCTGATCGCCATGAAGGCGGCCAGGAAGCCTCCGGACGAAGACCACCCCTACGGCCACCACAAGTACGAGTCGTTCGCGAGTGCGGCCATCGGGCTCATGTTGTGCTTCGCGGCCTTCAAGGTGGTCAGCGGTTCGGTATCAGCACTCACCGCTTTCGCCCGGAGCGGCATCCATCCCCGGGTTGAGGTGACCTCCACGTCGTTCGCGGTCATGCTCATCACTCTCGGTATCAATCTCTTCGTGGTGTGGTTCGAAACCCGCCGCGGGAACGAGCTCGGCAGTGACGTGCTGCAGGCCGACGCGAAGCACACCCTCTCCGATGTCTGGGTGACCCTGGGGGTTCTGGCCTCCCTCATCCTGGTGAAGGCCGGAGTGCCCATCGCGGACCCGATCGTGGGCCTGTTCGTGGCTTTCGCCATCGTCTGGGCGGCCATTGAGGTGTTCAAGGGCGCGCACACGACCTTCTCGGACCAGCAAAGGCTGAACCCCCGTGAAGTCATGAAGAGGGTGGTCGCCTTCGAGGGCGTGGAAGGCTGCCACAACATCCGGTCGAGGGGGACCGGGGCCATCATCCACATGGATATGAGCATCCTGGTGGATCCTTCGATCACCGTCGACAAGGGACACGCCATCGCACGTGATCTGGAGGCCTGGCTGTGCCGGCAGTACGACGGACTCGCGGACGTCGTCATCCACGTCGAACCTGATAACGAGGACCAAAGAAGCCGATCCTCCTGGTAGCGGGCAGTGCTCTGACGAGTTGCAGCGGCCTTCTTGCGGATCGGGTAAGCAGGGCGTGAGGGCTTGACGGCATACTGGACTTTTTTGTACAGATTCAATAAGATGAGGGTGAGCCTAGCGATCCATGACCGAAACCACTCCTCCGACCACGGTGTCCGAATCGAACCGCATACTGGCCGAACTCACCGGGGCCGAGTACAAGGCGGGGTTCGTCACGGATATCGATTCCGACGCCATCCCTCCCGGGCTGTCCGACGACGTGATTCGCCTGATTTCCTCCAAGAAGGGCGAGCCCAAATGGATGCTCGACTTCCGCCTCAAGGCCTTCCACCACTGGCAGTCCATGCCGGTCCCCGAGTGGGCGCGGGTTCACTACCCGCCCATCGACTTCCAGTCCATCGTCTACTACTCGGCGCCCAGGCAGAAACTCGACGGGCCGAAGAGCCTGGCCGAGGTCGATCCCAAGCTCCTGGAGACGTATGAAAGGCTGGGCGTGCCCCTGCACGAGCGGGCGGCTCTGGCCGGCGTGGCGGTGGACGCGGTGTTCGACTCCGTCTCCGTCGCCACCACGTTCAAGGACAAGCTTCACGAGGTAGGCGTGATCTTCGGGTCGTTCTCCGAAGCGGTCCGCGAGCACCCCGACCTGGTTCGAAAATACCTCGGTTCGGTGGTTCCCTACTCCGACAACTTCTATGCCGCCCTCAATTCCGCGGTCTTCTCGGACGGCTCGTTCTGTTACATCCCGAAGGGCGTCAAGTGCCCGATGGAGCTTTCGACCTACTTCCGGATCAACGCCAAGAACACCGGCCAGTTCGAGCGAACCCTGATCATCGCGGACGACGACGCGGCGGTGAGCTACCTCGAGGGCTGCACCGCGCCCATGCGCGACGAGAATCAGCTTCACGCCGCGGTGGTCGAGCTGGTGGCTCACGAGAACGCGAGGATCAAGTACTCCACGGTCCAGAACTGGTACCCCGGCGACAAGGACGGCAAAGGCGGCATCTACAACTTCGTGACCAAGCGCGGCGCCTGCCGCGGCAACAAGTCGAAGATTTCGTGGACCCAGGTGGAGACCGGCTCGGCCATCACCTGGAAGTACCCGAGCTGCATCCTGCAGGGCGACGATTCGGTGGGCGAGTTCTATTCGGTGGCGCTCGCCAACAATCGCCAGCAGGCGGACACCGGCACCAAGATGATCCACATCGGGAAGAACACCCGCAGCACCATCGTCTCCAAGGGAATCTCCGCGGGCCACGGGCAGAACACCTATCGCGGCCTGGTGAAGATTGGCAAGAACGCCGAGGGCGCCCGCAACTACTCGCAGTGTGACTCGCTGCTTCTCGGCTCCCACTGCGGCGCGCATACGTTTCCCTACATCGACGTGCAGAACCCGTCCGCCCAGATGGAGCACGAAGCCACCACCTCGAAGATCAGCGACGATCAGATCTTCTACTTCCAGAGCCGGGGGCTCTCGACCGAAGACGCGGTGTCGATGATCGTCAACGGCTTCTGCAAGGAAGTCATCAAGGAACTGCCGATGGAGTTTGCGGTGGAAGCGCAGAAACTCCTCGGCCTCTCTCTCGAGGGCTCCGTTGGCTGACCCCATGCTCCGCATCACCGATCTCCACGCCAACGCGGGCGAAAAGCCCATCCTCAAGGGCCTCTCCCTCGCCGTGAATGGCGGCGAAGTCCACGCCATCATGGGTCCCAACGGGTCCGGGAAGAGCACCCTGGCCCATGTCCTGGCCGGCCGTCCCGGCTACACCGTGACCGGCGGCGAGGTCCTCTACAAGAGTTCCCCGCTCTTCGACATGGCCCCCGAGGTCAGGGCGCGCGAAGGTGTGTTCCTCGCGTACCAGTATCCGGTGGAACTGCCCGGAGTGTCGAACCTTTATTTCCTGCGTTCCGCGTTGAACGCGATCCGAAGGCACCGGGGCGAGGACGACATGGACGCCATCGATTTCCTGGCCGTGGCCCGGGAGAAGGCGAAGCTCGTGGAGATGGATGAAGCGCTGGTGAAGCGCAACGTGAACGAAGGCTTTTCGGGCGGCGAGAAGAAGCGCAACGAGATCTTCCAGATGGCCGTGCTCGATCCCTCGCTCGCCATCCTGGACGAAACGGACTCCGGCCTCGACATCGACGCCCTGCGCGATGTGGCCGCGGGGGTGAACAAGCTGCGGTCCGAAGATCGGGCCATGATCATCGTCACCCACTACCAGCGCCTGCTCGAGTACATCGTGCCGGACTTCGTCCACGTGCTCATCGACGGAAGGATCGCTCTGTCGGGCGGCAAGGAACTCGCCCTCGAACTCGAGTCCAAGGGCTACGAGTGGCTTGAAAAGGAACCCGCAAAGGCTTCTTGATGTCGAGATTCAATTGGCTCCGTCATCGTGGGTGGACCCCGCCCTTCGCCAGGGTGACGCGCGGGGTGCGTTGAATGGCCCGGGCATCAACTGCGTTCGAGGAGGTCGCGGCCGCGGCCAAGACCTGGCCGGGCCCAGCCTGGCTGACCGACTCCAGGAAGGCGGCGGTCGATCGGTTCGTGACCGCCGGCCTGCCCACTCCAAAACTGGAAGCCTGGCGGACCACTCCCCTGCCCGACCTGGGTCGGACCGCCTTCGTTTCCGGATTCGCGTCCACCGTCAACGAGGCGAGCGCCCTGGTCGCGCCCTTCCTTGGAGACGACGTGGTCACTCTGGTTTTCGTGGATGGTCTCCACTCCGTGACCTTGTCCTCGAGCGAGGCGGCCTGGCCGAAGGGGCTTCGCCTCGGCCCCGTGTCCCGCGTGCTGGCCACGAAGCCCGATGATCTGCGGCCCTGGTTCGAGAACCCGCGCTCGACCGAGGGCGCCATGCACGACCTGAACAGGGCGGCCTTCCGCGACGGCGCATGGATCGTGGCCGAGGAGGGAGTTCGTGTCCCGGTGGAGATTCGAGTCATTCTGGTGTCGACCTCCACCGGTCCGCCGGTGGCTCAGCACGTCCGCAATCTGGTGCAGGTCTCCAAGGGCGCGTGGTTGCGGCTGCTGGTGGCGGTGATCGGAGCGCCCGAGGCGCACGGCTTCGCCAACAACCACACCACGATCTCGATGGCGGAAGGATCCCGGCTCGATCTGGTCCGGGTCCACGAATCGCCGGCGGGCGTGCCGCATTTCGACGCCCTTGCCGTCACCCTGGGCCCGCGCTCGGCCCTCAATGACACCGTACTTCAGACCGCTCCCGCCTGGACCCGGTCGGAAATCGACGTGGTCCTGAACGGCGAGCGGGCGACCGCCGATCTGGGCGGGGTGTTCATCGCGCGCGGCACGCAGGTGAGCGACATCCATACCGTCCTGTCCCACCAGGCGCCGGGCGTGATCAGCCGTCAGAACTATCGGGGTCTCGCCGCCGACGAAGCGCGCGGCGTCTTCCACGGTCGGATCAGGGTGGAGGCGGAAGCGCGAGGCACGGACGCCACCCAGAGCAACAAGAACATGCTGCTCTCGAAGAAGGCGAACATTCATTCGACCCCCGGTCTCGAGATTCTGACCGACGACGTGAAGTGCAAGCACGGCAGCGCCACCGGCCAGATCGATCCGGCTCAGCTCTTCTATCTGCGATCACGGGGCATCGACGCGCGGGAGGCCACCAGGATCCTGACCCGCGCCTTCGCCGCGGAAATACTGTCCCGGATCGACAATGATCCGGCCCGCCGCCTGGTGGAGGCGCAGATCGCGCCGAGCCTCGATCAGTTGGGAGTGGCCGCGTGAAGACCGCGGCGGTGCCTCGCCCGCCGGGGCATCGGGAGATGGACGCCAGCACCAACGCGGTCTCCCGTCCAACGGACGCGGAGGCGGTTCGGGCCGCCTTCCCCATTCTGGGCACCCTCGTGCACGGCAAGCCCCTCGTCTATCTCGACTCGGCCGCCTCGGCCCAGAAGCCGCAGGTCGTGATCGACGCTGAACGGCGCGTGTACGAGACGCTGTACGCCAACGTTCATCGAGGCGTCCACGACCTCTCGATGCGGGCGAGCGACGCCTACGAGGCGGCCCGCGCCAAGGTGGCGCGCTTCATCGGCGCGGACGGGGTGAAGGAGATCGTCTTCCTCCGCGGCACCACCGAAGCCATCAATCTGGTGGCCCAGACCTACGGCCGGGTCCACGTGGCCGAAGGCGACGAAGTCCTGATCACCGCCCTTGAGCACCACGCCAACATCGTGCCCTGGCAGATGCTGTGCCACGAGAAGGGGGCGAAGCTGGTGGTGGCGCCCATCAACGACGCGGGCGAAGTCGAGATGGCGGCCTTCGAATCGCTGCTCTCGGCCCGGACGAAGATCGTGGCCGTGGCCCATGTGAGCAATGCCCTTGGCACCATCAATGACGTCCCCCGCATGGCCGCTGCGACCCGGGAGCGGGCCCCCGAAGCGGTGGTTCTCGTCGACGGCGCCCAGGCCGTCCCCCATATGCCGGTCGACGTCTCTTCTCTCGGGTGCGATTTCTACTGCTTCTCCGCCCACAAGATGTACGGCCCGTCGGGCATCGGCGCCCTGTGGGGTCGCAAGGCCCTGCTCGATGCCATGCCTCCATGGCAGGGCGGCGGCGACATGATCCTCTCGGTCAGTTTCGAGAAGACGACCTACAACGAGGCCCCCTTCAAGTTCGAGGCGGGTACCCCGAACATCGCCGGCACCATCGCCTTCGGCGCGGCCATCGATTTCCTGACCGGCCTCGGCATGAACGCCATCAACGCCGCGGAGAGTGATCTGCTGGGCTACGGCACGGCCGCGCTCTCCGCCTTGCCCGGGCTTCGCCTCATCGGAACCGCCGCGCACAAAGCATCGGTCCTTTCCTTCGTGCTGGAGGGCGTCCATCCCCACGACGCCGGCTCCATCCTCGACTACGAGGGCGTGGCCGTGCGCACCGGCCATCACTGCGCCCAGCCGGTGATGGAAAGATTCAACGTCCCCGCCACCATTCGGGCGTCGCTCGGGGTCTACAACACGCGGGAGGACATCGATGTCCTGGTTCGGGGAATCCTCAAGGTCCAGGAGATGTTCACTTGACTGCCGACCTTCGCGATCTCTACCAGGACGTCATCCTGGATCACGGCAAAAGACCGCGGAATGCCCGGGTCATCGAGGGCGCGACGCTCACCCAGCCGGCCTACAACCCTCTGTGCGGGGACAAGGGGACACTCTATCTCTCGCTCGACCCGGACGAGGGGCGGATCGTGGACGCCGCTTACGTCGGTCAGGGCTGTTCGATATCGACCGCCTCGGCCTCGATCATGACCGAATTCGTGCGGGGCAAGACCCGGGAAGAGGCCCTGGCCACGTTCGGCCTGTTCCACGACATGATCACCGCGCCCCCCGACCAGGCTTCCCATCGCGCGGTTCCCGAGATGGGCAAGCTCTCCGTCTTTTCGGGGGTGGCTGAGTTCCCCGCTCGAGTGAAGTGCGCGACGCTCGCCTGGCATGCGCTCAAGACCGCTCTCGCCCTCGGGCCTGAGGCCGCGGCCAAACCGGTGAGCACGGAGTAGTTATGCGTGAACCACGAACCCTGTCTCGCGACATTTTCGGGGCGCTCGTTCCCTATGGGACGCCTCACGAGTTGAAGGCAGGCGAGACCGTGTACCTGACCCAGTCCCTGGGCGGTTCGTATACCTGCGTCACCGAAATGGGCTACATGGTCCGGATCGACGCCCAGGACGCGGATGCCATCGGTGAGAAGGTGGATGCCGCCCCGACCGCCGAGGAGATCAAGAACAAGCCGCTCGATCAGGTGGTCTGGGAACGACTCAAGACCTGCTACGACCCCGAAATACCGGTGAATATCGTGGACCTCGGTCTCGTCTATTCGGTGAATGTGACCGAGGTCGATTCAGAGGACGGAGTCCCGGCCGGGAACAAGGTAACGGTGCGATTCGCCCTGACCGCTCCCGGGTGTGGCATGGGGGACGTATTGAAGCAGGACATCATTCGCAAGGTGAGCGAGCTGCCTTCGGTCGTCCGTTCAGACGTGGATGTGACCTTCGATCCGCCATGGACTCAGGATCTTATGAGCGATTCTGCTCGCCTCCAACTGGGCCTGATGTGAGCCAATGAAACTCTCAGCTCAGGAGGAATACGGGCTTCGCTGCCTGCTCACCCTGGCCAGGGCGGAGCCTGGGTCCTCGCTCTCGATCCCCCAGATATCGGAAGCCGAGCACATCTCGGGCCCGAACGTGGCCAAGCTTCTCCGGGTGCTGCGGCGGGGCGGCTATGTCGTGGCACTTCGCGGTCAATCCGGCGGGTACGCCCTGGCCCATCCAGCCAGCCGAATCAATGTGGGTGAAGCCCTGGCCTGTCTCGGCGGCCGGATTTTCGACGCTGGATTCTGCGGTCGTCACTCAAGCGCCACACGCGGTTGCGGCCACAACTCGGACTGCTCCGTCCGTTCGGTCTGGAGACTCGTCCAAACGGCTGTGGACGATGTGCTCAGCCGCCTGACCCTCGCCGACCTCCTGATCGAGGAGGCGGGCGTCAGCGTCCCCGAGCGAGCCCGACGGCTATCTCTGCCGATTATCGAGGTTTCCTGAGGCGGAAGGATCCGAAAAGCCGCCCAAACCGTAGTCCCTTCACTGAATACGTAACCTAACCCTTATTAATGGCATCTATTTTGCTAGAATCTATCCTGAGGATGAACTGGTGGATTCGTACATCCTCCGAGCGTGGGTCGTTTGCCACACTCGCCGCCAACTGAAAAGGAGTACTCACATGCCCGTTAGCGTCCGCCCAGCATTCTTGTCCGACGGCGTCGGCATCCTCACCCTTCTTGAACAAAAGGGATACTTCCCCGAGCCCCTCGGTTTCGCCAACACGTTCCGCAAGACCCTCAATGATCCCGACTTCCTGGTCCGAGTGGCCGAGTCCGAGGGCAAGTTGGTTGGCCTCGCCGCTCTTTCCTTCCGTCCCCAACTCGGTCTTGGCGGAACCCTCGCCAGTCTCGACGAGTTCATCGTGACGGAAGGGTCGCACCGGCGCGCTGCCGAAAGGGCCCTCCTCAAGGCGACGGCGCGGAAAGCTCGCGCCATGGGAGCGCGCAAGGTCGTGTTGCAGCCGACCGAGACGAAGCCTCAGCCAAAGAACGCGAGCCAGTTCTACATCCGGAACGCCGCGTAGCCGACCGCACACAGTCTCCTTTCGGTTTTCGCACCTCCGCTCCGGTGGTTTCGGGCGCCCGCCAGCGCCTCGAGACTCGGAGCGGTTCTTTTTTGTTGCTAACCTCAGGGGACCTTATGGAGATGGTTCGCTACTGCCCGGTCTGTGACGACGAGTTCCGCCCCGACATCACCCTTTGTTCCGACTGTGGGACCGCGCTCATTCTTCAGAAGGAGGGTCTTGGGGCCGACGGCCTCAAGGGAGCGGGGCTTGCCCAAGACGAGAACGAAGAGCCCTTGATCGATGGCTGGCGGACCGCGCTCGACGCGCTCCCCGTCTCCAACCTCCTTCCGATTCGCACCTTCGACGCCCTGCGGGACCTCGAGCCCGCGGTCTCCGCGTTCGCCGAGGCGCGAGTGCCGTCACGGGTTCTGGTGCAAAACGGCCGGTATCTCCTCCTGATCCGCCCCGATGACCTCGCGCACGCCCAGGAAGCCCTAGACACCGCCCACGCCGATCCGGCCGAACTCGAGCCGCCGGACAGCGCCACCTTCGACTCCGTTTCCGGCCGCTACTCGCACTGCCCGGCCTGCGGCGCTGCGCTGCCCAGAGACGTCGCCGGAGCCTGCCCCGAGTGCGGCCTGGAACTGAGCGCCCCCTCCGGCAGCGTCAGCATTCCCGAAGGGGAATGACCCGGGCCGCCGCGTCCTGACCGATGCTCATGAGCCACTTCAAGGAGACCGAGACCTTCGACTTCGAGGGTCCGGCGGGAAGGATCGAGGCCATTCTCGATCTTCCCGGGCCGTCCCTCGCTCCCCGCGCGGCCGCGGTGATCTGCCACGCTCACCCGCTGCACGGGGGGATGATGCACTTCAAGGTCATCTTCCGGGCTGCCAAAGCGCTCCAGTCGGAGGGAATCGCGGTTCTGAGATTCAATTTCCGGGGCGTCGGGCGCAGCGAAGGCACGCACGACCTCGGAGTGGGCGAGCAGGACGACGCCCAGGCGGCGCTGTCCGAAATGGAAAGGCGCTTCCCCGGCGTGCCTCTGGTTCTCGGAGGGTTCTCCTTCGGTTCGGCCATGGCGGTCAAAGTCGCGGCCATCGATGATCGGGTGAAGGCGGTTCTCATTCTCGGATTCCCCATCACCCGCGTCGACTCCACCGCCGATCTCTCCGAGGTTCGAAAGCCGCGGCTCTTCGTCCAGGGCAGCGAGGATGAGTTCGGCCCCGGGCAGGCCATCCGAGGACTGGTGGCAGGGCTAAAAGAGCCGAAGCGGCTCGAGGTGATCGAGGGGGCCGATCACTTCTTCACCGGCCGTCTGGACGAACTCCAGGAGCCGATCAGGCAGTGGGCGGCCACGTCTCCGTGGGAATCCCAATGAGCCGTCCACGAACTTCTCGGCCAGGCGGATCACCCGCCTTCAAGGCCCTCCGTCCTCATTCCAGCCAGCGAATCCACCGCCCGAGCCATTGAACGGCCCCGTCTCCCCCTAACCTTGGTGCCCACATGACCACAACCACCGCCTTAGACCTCGACGCGTTCTGGATGCCCTTCACCGCCAATCGACAGTTCAAGCAGGCTCCCCGCATGCTGGTGAAGGCCGAAGGCATGCACTACACCGCAGATGACGGCCGACAGGTCCTGGACGGCACCGCCGGGTTGTGGTGCGTGAACGCCGGCCACTGCCGGCCCCGGATCGTCGAGGCGGTGCGAAAGCAGGTGGGTGAGCTCGACTTCGCGCCGACCTTCCAGATGGGCCAGCCGAAGGCCTTCGAACTGGCCCACCGCCTGACCGAGATTCTTCCCCCCTCGCACCGGCACGTCTTCTTCGTGAACTCGGGTTCCGAAGGCGTCGACACCGCGCTCAAGATCGCTCTCGCCTACCACAAGGCGAAGGGCGAGGGCGGGCGACACCGCCTCATCGGCCGCGAGCGCGGCTATCACGGGGTGGGGTTCGGCGGGATCTCGGTGGGCGGCATCGGAAACAACCGCAAGAACTTTGGACCCATGCTGGTGGGCGTGGACCATCTTCGCCACACCCACGACCTCGCCCGCAACGCCTTCACGAAGGGTCTGCCCGAGCACGGGGTTGAACTCGCGGAGGATCTCGAGAGAATCGTCGCCCTGCACGACGCCACGACCATCGCCGCGGTGATCGTGGAACCGATGGCCGGATCGACGGGCGTGCTGCTGCCTCCCAAAGGCTATTTAAAGCGACTCCGCGAGATCTGTGACAAGCACGGCATTCTGCTGATCTTCGATGAAGTGATCTCCGGCTTTGGCCGTCTGGGCGCCCCGTTCGCGGTGGACAAGTTCGGAGTGGTACCCGACATGATGATCGTGGCCAAGGGCCTCACCAACGGGACTATCCCCATGGGCGCGGTGTTCGCGAGCGACCAGGTCCACGACGCCTTCATGACCGGGCCGGAAGGAGCCATGGAGCTACTCCACGGCTACACCTATTCCGGCCATCCGGTGGCGGCCGCGGCAGGTATCGCCACCCTGGATGTGTATCGCGAGGAACGGCTCTTTGAGCGGGCCAACGACCTGGCCCCGCACTGGGAAGAGACCATGCATTCGTTGAAGGACCTGGCGAACATCATCGATATCCGCAACCTGGGCCTCGTGGCCGGGATCGAACTCGCCTCCATTCCGGGCAAGGTGGGCGCGCGCGCCTACGATGTCTTCGTGCGGGCCTTCAAGAAAGGCCTGCTGATCCGCACCACTGCGGACATCATCGCCCTGTCTCCCCCGCTGATCATCGAAAAGAACCAGATCGCGGAGATCGCGACGAAATTGAGAGAGGCGATCCAGGAAGCCGCCTGAGCCGCCCGGGGGGTGCGACCGGCGGGTCAGAACTCACAGCCGTAGTCGACCGAGAGCTCCTGCTTCGCCTTCTGAGTGGCGGCCCTGCAGGTCACGCTCAGAGCCATAGCGCTCTCGCGCATGCTGGCGAGCGCCCGCCACTTTGTGCGGTTCGCCTCGAAGCCTTGCATGAGCCGGTCCCTCTCTTCGCCCGACACCCTGGTTTCGAGGCAGTCGAGGTACTTCTGCACGTAGGCGTCGCACTCCGGCACTCCGAAAGGCGTGATCTTCGGGACTTCCGGGCCGCTCTCCCCCTCGGATCCGGCGGCGGCGGTGTCCGCGGGCTCGGCGCCCTTGTCCTTCGGCTTGCCGTCGCAGGCGAGAGTGGCGGCAAGCCATACAGAGAGTGTGACGCGGTGGAGGACGGAGGGGCTCTTCACAACTTTCATGCTACCTCGCGCGGCCCTCATCCCTTTCGCAGCGAGAGTAGAAGGCGATCCAGATAGTCCCGATACGGTCTGGTCCTTAGGTAGTTCGACATTCTCCGGACGTTCTGGTAGCGAACGCCGCCGGTGAAGTCCGGAGGCTTCCCGACGAGGGCCGCATCGAAGCGGCTGATTTCCGTTCCCCTCCGCCGAGCATCGATCACCCGGGCCACCATCTCGGCCTGGCGATCGATGAGCGGGTACGCGCCGCCGTCCGTGGTGAAATGGCCGAGGACGAAGAGGTTCCTTTCCCGACCGTGAAAGACGTTCAGGAAGAGTTCGGAGACGTCATCGTCGGCCAGCACGCCGGGGGGCAGGAAGGGGACGCCGCGAACGTAACCGGTGGCGAGCACGACCAGATCCACCTCGTCGAGCGCGCCGTCGGCGAAGGCCACCTGATGGCCGCGGAATTCGCTGACCTCCCCCCGCACTTCGAGGTCGCCGTGGCGCAGGGCGTGGAGGATCTGAGTGTTCATCACGGGATGCGATTCCAGGATGGAATGATCCGGCTTCGGCAGGCCCAGGCGGGTGACGTCGCCGTTGAGAAGACGCAGGAGGCCCTCCAGAATCGGCCGCTCGATGAAATACGGGGGATGGGGTCCTCTCGCACCAAAGACATCGGCGGGCTGGCCGAAGATGTGTTTCGGCACGAAGTAGTACCCGCGCCTCAGGCTGATCAGGGTCTTCAGGGCGGTACGACTCGCGTCGCAGGCGATATCGCAGCCGGAGTTCCCCCCTCCCACGATGAGCACCCGCCGGCCTTCGAACTGGCGCGGATGCTTGTACTCGCGCGAATGAATGATCTCCCCCGCGAAGTTCCCGGAGAAGGTTGGAATATGGGGGCGCCATTCAGAGCCCACCGCGCTGATGATTCCCGCGTAGGTCTGCTTCGAGCCATCCGAGAAGTGAACCACGAAGCCCCCCGCCCCGTCCGGCCGGGCGCTCTCGATGGCCATGCCGAAGCGAAAGCGCGGGCGCAGATCGTGACGATCGGCGTAGCTCTCGAGGTAGCGGAGGATCTGCCGGTGCGAGGGATAGTCCGGATAGGACTCCGGGATCTCGAAGCCCGGGAAGCCCGAGAGCGTCCGCGAGGAAATGAAGTGCGCGGTTTCGTACATTGGCGAGTCGGTGAAGCCGATGTTCCAGATTCCACCCACGTCCGGATTCCGCTCGAAGGCCTCGAAGGGAACGTCGAGGGCCTTGAGCCACCGGGCGGCCGCGAGTCCGGCCGGACCCGCGCCCACGAGACAGAAACGCCGGTCGTCCACAAAGGGGAGGATATCCCGGCCACCCCTCGCCTCTCAGCGGGACCGAAGGCCGACGAACACGTCTCGCCTCAGGACGGGATCGTCGACGCAGCGGGGCGAAAAGCCCGCCTTCTTGAAGGCGCGGAGCCAGACGGACTTCGGGAACAGACCGAATTCGTGGACATCCTGGTGGGCACGGACGCGGCCGCGCCGGTCGCGGAGAAGATAGACGAAGTGGACCTCGTACTTCGTGTCTTTGGGATCCGGGTCGAAGCTCCACTCCAGATACCTCAGACCCCGATCCTTCCCGTCGTTGCCTCCGTGATGCGTGATCGAGGAATAGGTCTCCCGGGTGCAGTCGGGGGCCACCAGGGTGGCGCCTCCGGGACGAGTGTGAACAAAGGCGGTGCGCAGCGCCCGTACCAGCTCGGCTTCGGTGGTCATGTGCATCACCGCGTCGTGGATGAAGACCCGATCGAAGGTGCGGTTCAGCCTCACCGTCCGCATATCCCCTTGAACGTGCTCGCACTCGGGGTTGAGCTTGAGGCTTCCCGCGAGCATTCCCGGAGAGAGATCGACGAGAGTGATGTCGAACCACTTCTTCAGGTAGGAAGCGTTGTTTCCGCCTCCGGAGCCGAGCTCGATCAGAGTCTTCGCCGGGAGGTCTCCGTGGCCGAGGAGCAGTCGGCGGAACGGGCGCGTCTCGGTGCGATAGTCCGCCGGGCTCGAAAAGAGGGGCCACCACGGAGCGAGTTCCTGGTAGAGGAGCGGTGTTTTCATGGAAGCAAGGCACCTTAATCCAACCCCGGCGAGTTGATCTTCCGGCCCGAACGCGGTCAACTTCGCTTCGTGGCTCTTGAAAGAAACCCCGGAGACGATCGGATGTCGCTGGCGGAGGCTGCGGACAAGGCGGCGCGCGCTCACGCTTCCCTCCCCGCCATGCGGTCGTTGTCGCAGTCCGACGCGGACCGGATCGTGGCCGCGTTGGCGCGCGCCGCGGCTCGCGAGGCGGCGCAGCTGGCGGAGTTCGCGAACCGGGAAACCGGTTTCGGCAACGTGGCCGACAAGACCACCAAGAACCTTTTCGCCGCCGAGCGCGTGGCCTCGCACATCGCCTCCCAGAAGACGGCCGGGATCCTGCGCGAGGATGCCGCGACCGGGATCACGGAAATCGGCGAGCCCATGGGTGTGGTGGCGGCCGTCGTTCCCTCGACGAATCCAACCTCCACCGCGATCTTCAAGGTCCTCATCGCGGTCAAGGCCCGCTGCCCCATCGTGGTCAGCCCTCATCCCTCAGCACGAAACTGTGTCATCGAGTCCTTCCGGGTCATGGAGATCGCGGCGCGGCAAAGCGGCCTCCCGGAGGGCGCGCTCCAGTGCCTCGAGACGGTATCGATCGCCGGAACCGAGGCGCTGATGAAGAGCCGTCATACCGCTCTCATCCTGGCCACCGGGGGCATCGGCCTGGTGCGCGCCGCCTACTCATCCGGCAAGCCGGCCTACGGGGTGGGGCCGGGGAATGTGCCGGTCTACGTTCACAGTTCCGCCGACCCCGGCCGCGCGGTCCGCGATGTGATCGCGGGGAAGACGTTCGACTACGGGACGCTTTGTTCCTCCGAGCAAGCCCTGGTGTTCGATTCGTCGATCAGCGCCCAGGTCATGAGGGGTCTCGAGACCGAGAGGGTCCACGTCCTCTCGACCGAAGAGGCCGCCCGGGTGGCGAATTGGGTCATCGGCGAACGGGGCCTGGTGAACGCCAGGGCGGTGGGTCGCTCCGCCCCGGTTCTGGCCGAAGCCTGCGGCTTCAAGGTCGCGGAAGGCACCAGGGCCCTGGCCGCCCGGGTCGAAGGGGTCGGTCGTGAGCATCCCCTCTCGGCCGAGAAACTCTGCCCGGTCCTGGCCCTGTACGAGGTCTCGGGCGCGGACGAAGGCATCAAGCGCTGCCAGGAACTGCTGGCCTATGGCGGAACCGGGCATACGGTCGGCATCCACGCCGACGACGAGGGCCTCCTCCGGCGGTTCGCCCTGGCTCAGCCCGCCTCCAGGGTCATCGCCAACTCCCAGACCTCGATGGGCGCCACCGGCCATACCACGCGCCTTGAGCCCTCGTTGTCTCTCGGCTGCGGTGCTGCCGCCGGGAACATAACCTCGGACAACATCACCCCGATGCATCTGGTCAACGTGAAGCGCCTGGCCAGAGCGCGAAGCCCCGCCCCGGTCGCGGCACCCCTGGCGGTCCCGACTCCGGCCGCGCCAAGCGCTGATCTCTCCAGCTTCGTATGCGAGGACGATGTCGTGCAGGCGAGGCGTGCGGGCCGCCGAATCCACCTGGCCCGCCGGGCCCTGATCACCCCGGCCGCACGCGATGCCGCCCAGGGAAGCGACGTCCTGGTGTTTCCGAAGGATTGAGAGACCCGAAGGATGGGGAGACCAGAGGGCCCGAGGGACCCGGAGGATTGAGAGAACGGAGGGCCGCTTGCTACACTATCTCCTCATGGATACAGGAAATTGTGCCCGGGGCGGAGCTTTTTCTACGGCCCTGGCTCCCCTTCTGTTCGCTCTATCCCTCGGAGCATCTATTCCGGCAGGGGCGCAAACCGAAGCCCCCGACGCCGCGAGCGCCGTCGACCGGGCGGTCCCGCCGCCAGCTGCTAGCCACCTCACGCGTGAGCTGGAACGAGCCGAAACCTTGTTCAAGCTGGGCGATACCGCGCTGGCGAATGGGCGTGAGGCCGGAGCTCGAGAGGCGTTCGACGCCGCTCTGGACGTTTTCGTGGACATGGAAGGGCGGGAGACCGCCGATCCGCGGTTCCAGACCTCGTATCTGAGCCTCATCGGCCGAATCAGCGCGGCCGAGATCTCCGCCGGATCAGGTCGCCGGGCGGTTCCAATGCCCGCCCCGGTGCCCGAGACCCCGCCGGAGTCCGCCGTCGCCTTGGGGAATGAGCCGCCGCCGAACAGCACGCTGGCCGATCTGGGCGACCGAATCGAGAGCGTGAGTCCTTTGGAGGGAGCCCGCGAATCGAACGAGGCCGTCCTCGGCCTGGAGACGATCGATCTCCCAATCGAGCTCAACGACCAGGTGCTGGGCGCCATCGAGCTGTACAGCGGCCGGTTCAACCAGTGGTTTTCGCAAGCGCTCTCCCGAGGCCTCCCCCACCTTCCCCGGATCCGGGAAATCCTGGCCGAGGCGGGGATTCCGCAAGACCTCGCCTATGTCCCGATCGTGGAAAGCGCCTTCAACCCCTCCGCCCTTTCCCGGGCCAAGGCCAAGGGCCTGTGGCAGTTCATCCCCTCGACCGGCCGGCAGTATGGGCTCAAGCAGGACTTCTTCGTCGACGAGCGGTCGAACATGGAGAAGGCCACGCTGGCGGCCGCTCAATACCTGAAGAGGCTCTATGCCATTTTCGGCGACTGGAATCTGGCCCTGGCCGGGTACAACGCGGGCGAGGGCCGGGTGCGGCGCGCCATCAAGAAGGCGCAGACGAACGACTTCTGGGCCCTGGCCAAGACCCGGTCTTTCAGGGCCGAAACGAAAAACTATGTGCCGCTCATCCACGCGGCCATCGTGATCGCGAAATCACCCGAGTCCTACGGAATCGACGTCTCCCCAGAAGCCTTCAGCGTGGCCGACACCGTCCGGGTCAAGGGCTCCTACTCCCTCGCCGCGGTGGCGCGCTGCGCGAGCGCGGACCCGGCCGAGATCCGGCAGCTCAATCCCGACCTGCGTCGGGGCATGACCCCGTCTTCGGCGTTCGACCTGAAGGTCCCAGGCGGGTCCGGCGATCAGGTGACCACGTGTCTCGCCGGGGTGCGCGCCATGGATCTCACCCGGCATGTGATTCGGCGGGGCGACACTCTCTCCGGGATCGCCTCCATGTTCGGCGTGCCATCCTCCGAGATCGCCCGCGCGAACGGAATGACCTTGAAGTCCACGCTCCGGCCAGGCACCGAGCTTGCCATCCCGAGACCCGATCGCGCCACGATCGCGAAGGCCGCCCCCAAAAGCGACGGAACCGGCGACCCTTCGTACAAGATTCGCAAGGGGGACACGCTCTCGTCGGTGGCGGCGCGCCACGGAACCACGGTCGCGGCGATCAAGGCCCTGAACGGGCTCCACTCCACGCGCCTGTCGATCGGCCAGGTGCTCCGGGTCGCCTCCACCTCGGCCGAGGGCCTTCCCTGATCCATCGCTCCAGCGGGCCTCCCGTTTTCCGTGGGCCCAAAGAGCGAGAGTGACCCGAACCGGATCGGCTCGCCGCCATACTGCGGGATGAGGACCGGCAGAGGGTCTTCACCCCGCATCTCCCCGGGACTTCAGTGATGAGGGAGAGTCATGCTGGCGAACACACTCACGGGCTCCGTCGCGGGGATAGAGGGGCGAATCATCCGGGTGGAGGTCGATTCCGCTCCCGGCTTCCCCGGCCTCTTCATGGTCGGGCTGCCCGACTCGGCGGTCCGTGAAAGCGAAAGCCGCATCAAGGCCGCTCTTCGAAACTCCGGCTTCGACTTCTCCTGGGACCGGAGGATCACCGTGAATCTGGCCCCCGCCCATGTTCGCAAGACCGGGAGCGCGTTCGATCTCGCGATCGCGGTGGCTCTGCTGGCCGCGGCCGGAGAGCCCATGCCGAGCCCCGCGCAGTGCCTGTTCCTCGGCGAGATGGCGCTGGATGGCAGCCTGCGCCGGGTTCCCGGCGTCCTTCCCATCCTCATCGAGGCGCGCGCCCGCGGCCTGTCCCGAGCGGTGGTGCCCCTGGCCAATCTCCCCGAGGCCACGCTGGTCAAGGGCATCGAAGTGCGCGGCGCGGCGACCCTGCTGGGCGCGGTCAGGGAGCGAGAAGCCCACCCAGCGAGCCTGGCCCACGACGACTCTCATCCATTCACGTGCTCCCCTGAGCCACTCGATCTGAGCGATGTCTATGGACAGCCGCTGGCGCGACGGGCGCTCGAGGTCGCGGCCACCGGCCGCCACAACCTTCTGATGATCGGGCCTCCGGGGTCCGGCAAGACCATGCTGGCGAGGCGCCTCCCCGGCATTCTTCCTCCACCTTCGGAAGAGGAGGCTCTGGAGATGACCGCCATCCAGTCCGCGGCCGGGCTGGGGCCGCGCGGCCTCGTCACCCGCCGTCCGTTTCGCGCCCCCCATCACACCGCCTCCGCGATCGCCCTCGTCGGCGGAGGCGCCATACCGCGCCCCGGTGAGATCAGCATGGCTCACGGCGGGGTCCTGTTTCTCGACGAGTTGCCCGAGTTTTCCAGGATGACTCTTGAAGGCCTCCGGCAGCCGCTCGAAGAAGGCAGGCTCGTCGTTTCACGCGCCCGCGCAACCTTCGAGTTCCCGTCCCGATTCCAGCTGGTCGCAGCCATGAATCCCTGCCCCTGCGGCTACCAGGGGGACTCGGTCCTTCCCTGCCGGTGCACCCCTCAGGCCATGGCCAGATATCAAGGCCGGATTTCCGGTCCCCTGCTCGATCGAATCGACATGGTGGTCGACGTGCCTCGTCCGGAGATCCGGGTTCCTTCTGCCTTCAGCCCTCGCGGCCGATCCGACGGCGAGCCTTCTTCACTGGTTCGAGCCCGAGTGGCCGAAGGCCTCGCGTTCGGGCATTCTCGATCCAGAGAGAACTCGAGGGAGGATCTGGCAAGCCTCGGTCTCGACTCGGACGCGGCCTCCACTCTTGAAGACGCGGCCCGCGTGAGAGGGCTCTCGCTCCGGGCGGTTCGGCGGACCGCCCGGGTGGCGAGGACCATCGCCGACCTTGCCCAGGCGAGGCACATCTCCCGCAGCGCGGTGCTCGAGGCCCTGCTCTTTCGGGCCGGGGCGTTGTGTTGCTGACAAAGCGGTGGCCCCGCTGCGGAGTCGTGGCGAGGATTCCTGGGATCAATCCCCGACGCTTCCGAATCCCGTGAAGTTTTTCTCCGCCCCACGTGCGTTCCACCGCACGAAGGGGGTGTACACTCGGCCCAGATTGGAAAGTGTCCTCTCGCCGCCCCCAGCGATCGCGACGCCGGTGAAGCCGGTGGCGACCGGGACGCTTGTCGCGCGTTTTCCGATGCTGACGCGCCGCCTCAAGCAAGCCCCAGTATCAGTGGGGGGACCATGAAGCCCAGCGCCCGCCGGGAAGGGCTGGTGGTGACCGAGCTTCGAAACGAGTTGCTGGTCTACGACCGCGAAAGCCACCGAGCACACTGCCTGAACCCGACCGCCGCGCTGGTCTTCAAGCACTCCGACGGGAACACCAGCGTCGCGGAGCTGAGCCGGCTCCTGAGCCGCGAGCTGGACGCCCCCGCCGACGAGGGGCTCGTGTGGCTGTCGCTTGAGCGGCTGGCCAGGGCCAGCCTTCTGGAGACCCGGCCGACGCCCCCGCCGACCGCCGAAGGATGGTCGCGCCGCGACCTGGTGCGTCGCGCGGGCCTGGCCGCGGCGCTGCTGCCCGCCGTGAGTTCGATCCTGGCTCCGAAGTCGGCCGAAGCGGCGGCGTCGTGCGTGACGAGCTGCGCCGGACGCCCCCCGGGGACCCCCTGCTTCAACACCCCCCCCTGCGGAACCTGCGGGTGCAGCCCCGCGTTCACTTGCCTCGAAAACGCGGGCTTTGGCCCCAATCCGTGCCCCTGACCCTGGTCTCGGGGCGCCACCGCTAGAGCACACGCCGGCACGCAGACCGGACGCGGCGCGCTACTCGCGAGACTAGCGAATCCTGAGCGCGGGATCAGCGAGGAGTTGGTAGATGGCGAGCAGATCGGGCCGGGCTCCGGTGTCGGCGTAGGCGTTCTGGGCCGCGAGCAGGGCATCGCCCAGCCTCTCATGACGTCCCGAGCTGATCTCTTTGACCAGCGCGTCATGGTAGAGGCGCGCGGCCCAGTGCACGCTCAGCGAGGAGGGCGCTAGGGTCCCGATCGCGCCCCGGTCCTCCGCCTTGACCAGCGCCTCGGCGAGGGCGCTCCCCACCGTGGGCATGTGGAAGTAGCCGTTGAGGCAGTTCATGGTGAGCAGGAACGGCTGCTGGGGCTGGGGCGCGAGCTGGGGCACATCCCAGGAGTTGAAGACGTTCTCGGAGGCCCAGACCGCGATCGCGCCGTGGCCGAAGTAGCTCATCAGCGAGGCCCCGCGACCGAAGGAATCGTGGATCGTGGCCCGGGTGGCGCCTTGCAGCCGGCTCAAATAGATGCGCTCCACTTCACGGTCGACGAGGAGCGATTGAGCGGTCCGCTCGGCATCCCCCTCGAAGTCGCCGGCCTCGTCCGCGTTGTCGGCCACTATCACCGCCCGGCCCGACAGGTTCAAGCCCGCGTTCTCCCAGGCCAGGATCTTCCGGACCAGCGCCCGGGCCTCCTCCAGGGTCTGCGCCGACAGCCGCCCAAGCGCCAGGTCGGGCAACAGGTCCTCCCCGTTCACCGCGGCGTAGGCCGGGTCGGACACCGTCCACATGTAGGTGTCCCGGATCATGTACGGCGGGACCGCGTTACCCACCCCGGTGCCGAGATAGTCCTTGAAATCGTAGCTGGCGTCTCCCAGCAGAAGCACGTAGCGGGGCCCGACCTGCCAGTGATGGTAAGCATAGGACAGGAACTCTCGCAGCGCCTGCGGGCGCGCCTCGCCGGAACCGAAACTGTCATAGACCTCCTCGATCGCCACCGCCCGCGACTCGAGACCCTGTTCCCGGCGCTGCTGGAGCAGCGGCTCGGCCGCTTCGAGGAACGCACGCGGCCCCACCACCAGATACTCGGCCCGGTTCGTCACCTCACGCAGCGTGCCCGCGCTGGCCCGCACCACCCGCGGCCGCACAAGCGCCTCGGGCGAAACCACCTGATATTCCCGTCCCGCCTCCGCCGCGAAGCTCACACCCAGTGGCGTGGCCACCATCCCCGACAGCCAGCGCGGGGACGGATCGGTGGTGTCCAGTACGTAGGCCCCCGCACCCACTCCCTGGACCGCGGCCGTGCCCGACTCGGAGAAGCGGCCCCTCACCATTCCCCCCTCCGCCACCAGCCGACGCGGATGACTCACCGCGAATCGGTCCAGAATCACCAGGGAGTAGGTGGCCTCGGTGTCGCCCACGTTCGTGATCTCCAGGACGTTACCGCCTTCGTGCAGCACCCCGGCCCACAACTCGGCCTCGATCTCACGAGCCTCCATGCCGTCCCAGCTCGCCTCACCCACCGGCTGGCCATTCACGCTCAACCGCACGTGATGGTCGGGATCGGCCGGGTAGTCGCTCCCCCCTTGCAGCCACACCGTGAGCCGCCCCGGCTCGGCCGAAAGCGCCGGCGCGCTCAGCGAGAACGCATAGCTCTTCGTCTGGCGCGTGCTGATGTTGTCCCACAGCCAGGGATCGGGCAAGGCCAACAGAGTGGGCTTGTACAGACTGTTCACCTCCCGCTCCAGGCGCTGCCAGTAGCGGGAAACCGCAACGCCCCGGGGCGCGGCCGAGGCGAGAGGCATCTGGACCCCGCCGCTCCCAAGGGACACCTCGTAGACCGCCTGCTTCCCGTAGGGATTCAAGGCCGCGCCCGCGCTGGTGAAGAACAAGGCCGAGCCGGGGCCAAAGCGCTTGCCCGCAGGCTCCACGTGGAAGGCCACTCCCTCGCCCTGGTAGCTCAGGGAAAGCGCGGACACCGACACCCCCCGACCGCCACCGGCAAAGATCTCTTCATAGCTCACACCGTAAAGCCCCGGTGACCCCACCTCGAGCCGCGCCACCACACCCTCGGAAATGCGGGTCTTCCCACCGCGCTCCTTGCGCCCCCGCGACCCGCCCCGCGAGACCTCGTCTTTCTCGCGCCCTCCAAACTCCACCCGCACCAAAAGCCGCCGGGCCAGCAGCAGACGCCCCCGGTTGCGGTCCCAGCGCAGCGGAGACATCTCGAGCTGCGCCTTCTTGACCTCCCCCTGGAAGGCGGTGCCCAGAATCTGCGCCGCTTCTTTCGGGTAAAGACCCGCCGACTTGAACGCCTTGCCCGGACGCTTGCGGCGCTGACCCGTGTGCAGCGCCCCGTCCCTGGCCTCCCACAACTCCGGCGCGCCCGTCACCGCCGGGTGCAGCCCCTCGAAGGTCACCACGTCGCGCCCGGTCACCGACACGACCTTCACCTTCTGCCCCGCCACCGCCTCCAGCCACGCCTGCCGCACCGGCAGCCCCGGAGCACCCGGCTCCTGCGTCTCCTCGAAACCGGGAATAGAAAGCCGCACGCCCCCGTCCTCGTCCGGAAGCGCCCAGAAGCCCCCGGTCACAAGCTCCAGGTCCACGTGGTCCCGGCCGCGATTCACCACGCGCAAAGACGTCGCCGCGGGGTCCCCGTAGCGGATCCAGGAGCTCGCTCCCGCGCTCGGGTCCTCGGACCCGTCTGCCGGGTCCGACGCCCCGCTCCCGGCCAAAGGCACAGCCGATACCGGGCCGTGAAGCCTGGTCTTGCCCGTCGTCTCCACGTCCTCGAGCTCGTAGTGGTACGGCACACCGGCTTGCACCGCTACGTCACGGTACCCGTAGCGCGCCCCCGCAGGTGACGAGCCCAGGCCCGGGATCAAAGACCCCGTGATCCGCTGGTAGGCACCCGGCATCGCCGTCGCGCGGTACAGGTGGAAGCCCAGGTTGTCCATCTCCGACGCCGTCTCCCACCGAAGCTCCACCGCACCGTCCACGCCCACCGCGGTGAACGACATGAGCTCCACCGCCGTCGCCGCGGCCGCGATCGTCACCGTGGTCGCGCCCGTCGTCTCGAGACCGACGTCGTCGGTGAATGCCCAGTTGAGCTGCACCGAGACCGGCGGGGGGCCCGGAGTATTGGAGTAGACGATCTGCCGCAGGATGTTGTCGACGTCGGCGGACGTCGGGATCTGGCCGTTGGCGTCGGTGAAGGAGATCGCCAGCTTGCCGGCGGTGGTGGTGGTGTCGAACGTGGCGATCACCTTTGAGCTCTTGATCAGGGTGCCGCCGCCGTAGCTGATCCCGTTGCCGGCGAGGAAACGGAAGACATCGGCGCTGCTCGCGCCCCCGTTGCGGGCCAGGACCACGCCGGCGCCGGCGTAGTTGCCGCTGCCGCCGTTCAAGGCGTCGAGCTCGGCATCGCGGACGTTGACGTCGGCGTCCAGCACCACGGGCAGACCGGAGAAGGTCGGCGCGCCATCGAGCGTCGTCGCCCCGTCGAAGCCGTTGTAAAGCGTGCCGTCGCTGTTGTAGCGGACCAGCGCGACATCTTCGTCGGTGCCGTTGTGGCTCGAGCCGATGAGCACGATCCTGCCATCCGGCAGGATCGTGAGGTCGAAGGCTTGGTCGGTGCCGAGGCCGATGGGCGTCGTCACGATGCCGCCGACGCCGAAGCTCAGATCCAGGCTGCCATTCGTGTTGTAACGCACGGCGGCGAAATCATCGTTGGCGCCATTGTTGTGGTAACCCGCCGTCAGGATCTTGCCGTCGGCTTGCACCTTGACCGCGAAGCCAAAGTCGTTGCCGCCCGGAATGTCGGTGATGACCTTGCCGGCCGCGCCGAAGCTGGCGTCCAAAACGCCGTTGCTGTTCCAGCGGACGACGATCCATTGCCCCGAGGTGGTGTTGTAGCCGGTCATCACGATCTTGCCGTCAGACTGCAGGGCGATACCTCCCGCAACATCCGTGCCGGGTGCGACGTCGACCTGATCAATCCCGTCGCCACCGCCGAAGGTCAGGTCCAGGGTGCCGTTGGCGTTCCAACGCACCACCGTGAACGTGCCATTGCCTGCAACAAACGCCCTGCCGCCGAAGAGAATCTTGTCGTCCGGCTGAATGACCAGGCCGGTACCAAACTCAGTGGTGCCGGCATCCAGGGTGAGCCAGCCGTCGGTGTCGAAACTGGTATCGAGGGTGCCGTTGGTGTTGTATCTGGCAACCGCAAACACGTCATTGCCGGCGAGCCTCGCCTTGCCCGACACGATGATCTTGCCGTCGGACTGCAGGCCAACCCCCGTGGCGGCGTCGGGCTGGCCTGCGAAATCCAGCGTCGCTTTGCCGCCGGTGCCGAAGGTCGAGTCCAGGGTGCCGTCGCTCTGGTAACGGATCACGAACCAGTCCCGGTTGGTGGCGTGCTCGCTGTAGCCGGCCACCAGGATCTTGCCGTCACTCTGTACGAGCACGGCCTGGCTGTAGTCTTGCAGCGCACCGACGTCGGTCATGACCATCCCGTCGCCGCCGCCGAAGCTCGGATCGAGAGTGCCGTCGGTGTTGTAGCGATACACGGTGGCGCCAATGTCGTCATAACCCGCGACCAGGATCTTGCTGTCACTCTGAACCGCGACGCCGCGGCCGACGTTGACTACGCCGGTGTCCGTCGTGACGATGCCGTCGCCGGTGCCAGCGGTGGTGAAGCTGGGGGGGTTCCACGTCGCCGCGGCCGCCGCCCCCAACGTGTAGAAGCCCCCTCCGGGGTTGTTGGCCGGAAGCGGCGCCGGCGTCACCGCCTTGTCCGGCCACGCCTGGTTGTTGTACTCCGCCCCGATCCGGCAGGCGGAGCGGGCCGTGCTGGACACGCGGGCTTCGTCGATTCTGCCTTGGAAAGGAGCATCGACAGCACCGCGCACTCCCA
>JAQBHL010000168.1:0-9404 GCA_032127745.1 Acidobacteriota bacterium | reverse complement strand
TGGACTTCCTCGAGGACCTGCGCCTGATCGAGTGCATGCAGCAGGGGCTTCCCACCGACTTCGATGTCTACGACGCCGCGGCCTGGAGCTGCATGGTCGAGCTCACCGGTCGGTCGAATGCGGCACGCTCGAAGCCGGTCGACGTGCCCGACTTCACGCGCGGGAAGTGGCGCAGCCGGCCGCCGCTCGGAATCATCGGCGGCTGAGCCTGGGAGGAGCGATGGGGCCCGAACTCGCGCACTTCGACGGCGCCATCGAGGGAGCTGAGGCCTATCGACCCGAACTCGCCTTGTAGGACGAGGTCGGGGATTCCGCTCTCTTCACCGGGCTCACCGGCGATGAACGGGCGGCCTGGGCTTGGGCCCTCGAATCGGCGGTATCGAGCACGGAGCAGGCGGCCATGCGAGCCGACGCGGCCTGAGCCCCGCGCTCGCGGGAGAGGGTGGCGGCGCACGCGAACACTCATCGATCGCCCGGAGACGGAAACCGCTTGCGC
Organism: Acidobacteriota bacterium; assembly: GCA_032127745.1. Classification (GTDB taxonomy): domain Bacteria; phylum Acidobacteriota; class Vicinamibacteria; order Fen-336; family JAGNNV01; genus JAGNNV01. The sequence continues at coordinate 8,908 of JAQBHL010000168.1, read as the reverse complement.
AGGCCCGCTCCCGATACTAGGGTTCCCGGCATGGCTCAGAGCGATCATGACAAGCGAATCGACTACATCGAGTTCCCGGTGGACGACATCGGAGTCGCGAAGACGTTCTACAGCGGAGTCTTCGGCTGGAAATTCACTGACTTCGGCCCCGACTATTCGAGCTTCGCCGACGGCCGCCTCGCCGGCGGTCTGCGGGGCGGCGAAACCCCCACCCGCGGCGGGGCCCTGGTGGTCATCTACGCGACCGCCCTCGAGGCCGTTCGGGATGCCGTGATGCTCGCCGGAGGCAAGATCGAGGTCGAACCCTTTGATTTTCCGGGAGGGCGGCGGTTTCACTTCACCGACCCGGCCGGAAACGAGCTGGCCGTCTGGAGCGATGTTTAGGAGCCCGTGGTGAAAGTCGGCCTGCATTCGACGAACCCGGCATCCCGACTGGCTTCGTTGCTCGCCCTCGCATATGTCCAATATGCGTCGGACTCGGCGCCTTGCCATTCGGGCGCCGGGCTCGTCTCGGTGCGAGCGCGAAGCGCTCCCCTCGGGGGAGCGCGAAGCCTGCCCTTGGGGCACGGCGGACTTTCACCACGGGCTCCTAGACCGTACCCGCGGGCGCCCTTCAGCGGAACCGCGGGGTGTAGCGATTGATCGAAGAGTACGGATCGGGCCAGGTCAGCCGCACGCCAAAGTCCTGAGCGGCGTGGCGCGTCCAGTAGGGGTCGTACAAATGCGCCCGGGCCAGAGCCACGAGGTCCGCGCGGCCGGCGGCGAGGATGGTGTTGGCGTCGGCAAATGATGAGATCGCGCCCACCGCCATGGTGGCGATCCCCGCTTCGTGGCGGATGCGATCGGCGAACGGAGTCTGAAACAGCCGGCCGTACCGGGGCCGCTGCTCCTTCACGGTCTGGCCCGCCGAGACATCGATGAGGTCGCAGCCATGTTCCTTGAAGGCCTGGGCGATCCGCACCGCGTCGACTCCATCGATGCCTCCATCCACCCAGTCGGTGGCGGAGATGCGCACGCTGAGCGGCTTCTCGGCCGGCCACGCGCCCCGGACGGCATCGAAAACCTCGAGCGGATAGCGGAGCCGGTTTTCCGGCGACCCTCCATAGGTGTCGACTCGATGATTCGTCAAAGGTGAAAGGAAGCTGGCCAGGAGATACCCGTGGGCGCAGTGCAGTTCGAGGAGGTCGAAACCCGCGGTGCGCGCGCGGCGGGCGGCCTGCGCGAAATGGCCCTTGACCGCGGCCATGTCCTCCGCGGTCATTTCCCGGGGCACCCGCTTGTCGGCGGACCAGGGAACGGCCGAGGGCGCGAGGAGATCCCAGGACTTCTCCTCGGGCAGGGCCTCGTCACCCTCCCACTCGAGGGTCGAGGCGCCCTTTCGACCGGCGTGGCCGAGTTGGATTCCGATTTTCGCGGTGGTGTTCTCGTGCACGAACCGAACGATCCGCTTCCAGGCCCGCGTGTGCTTGTCGTCATAGAGCCCGGTGCAACCGAGAGAGATCCGCCCCTCCGGCAACACATCGGTCATCTCGGCCATGACCAGCCCGGCGCCGCCCATGGCCCGGCTCCCGAGATGAACCAGATGCCAGTCGTCGGGCAGCCCGTCTTCCGCCGAGTACTGGCACATCGAGGACACCACGATCCGGTTCTCGAGAACGAGATCGCGCAGTTTGAACGGGGTGAGGAACGGTGGCGCGACCCGCCTGGTCGGGCCCGACGGATCGGGGGTGACGAGCTCCAGCGGCGGGGCCAGGATCCTGGCCTGCGCCTCCGCCCCCTCCGCGAACCAGGCGTCGATCTCGGCAACATAGCCGGGATCGCGCTGGCGCAGATCCTCATGGGTGATCCGGAGGCTGCGGGTCACCAGATTGAAGCCGAACTGAATGGGGGCCGATTCCATATAGCGCTCGGTGTCTTCAAACCACTCGAGGCTCGCCTGAGCCGCGCGCTGAAGGCTCTCCACCGGCCCTCGCCGTTCCTGTTCGTATCGGGTCAGGGCGTCGCCGAGGGCCGACTCCTCGGAAAGGGCGCGGGCGAGGACGATCGAGTCTTCCATGGCGAGCTTGGTCCCCGACCCCACCGAGAAGTGCGCGGTGTGCGCGGCGTCGCCGATCAGAACCATCGACCCGTGGTGCCAGCGTTCGTTGACGATGGTGGGAAAGCGCCGCCAGATCGAGCGATTGGGAATGAGGGCCGCGCCCTCCAGTTCCTCCCGAAAGAGCGCTTCACAATAGGAGACCGTAGCCGCCTCGTCCGTTTCGGAGAGACCGGTTCGCTTGAACGTCTCCTCCGTCGCCTCGACGATGAAGGTCGAGCACGGTCCTCCCCCACTGGCGTCGGCCACGTACTGATAGGCATGGACCCGGAACAGGCCGTGCTTGCTGGTCTTGAAATGGAAAGTGAAAGCCGGGAAACGGCGCGTGGTCCCCAGCCACACGAACCGGTTCCGGCGCTCGTCGATCCGGGTCCCGAACCTTGCCCCCGCCTCGGCTCGGAGCGCGCTGGCCGCGCCATCCGCGGCCACCATGAGGTCGGCCCCGGCCAGATCGACCTTCGATCGCACCTCCACTCCGTAACGGATCTCCACCCCGAGGCGAAGCGCCTCCTCCCGGAGAATCTTCAGAAGGCTCGCGCGGGCGATGCCACTGAAGCCGTGGCCGGTGGACCGGAGCCGTTGTCCGCGGTAGTGGACGTCGATGTCATCCCAGTGATGAAAGCTCTCCTTCAGTCGATCGATGGTGAAAGGATCCGCGTGGGCGAGATTGTCCATGGTCGCGTCGGAGAAGACCACGCCGAAACCGAAGGAGTCGCCGGGATGATGGCGCTCGTAGAGGGTGACGTCATGGGAAGCGTCCCGCTTCTTGAGGAGGATGGCCAGGTACAGCGCCGACGGCCCCGCGCCCGCACAGGCGACCTTCACGGGGTCCGCATCAGAAGCTGAGAGGCCACGAGCAGGTGCTGGATCTCGGTGGTGCCCTCATAGATGCGGAGCGAGCGCACCGAGCGATAGAGCAGGTCCACCATCGACTCCTTCATGACCCCTCGCCCCCCGAGAATCTGAACCGCATCGTCGACGATGGTCTGGGCGTTTTCGGTGGCGAAGGCTTTCGCCATCCCCGATTCGAGGGTCACCCGCTCCGCCCCCTGGTCCTTCTCCCAGGCCGCCTCGTAGACCAGAAGCCGCGCGGCCCGAAGGCGGATGGCCATGCGCGCGATCTTGTCCTGGATCAAGGGCAGATCGGCGAGTGGTTTGCCGAACTGCTTTCGGGACTGCGCGTGCTGGATGGCCTCGGAAAGCGCCCGCGCGGCCATGCCGCATGCGGCGGCCCCCACGGTGGCGCGAAGCCGGTCGAGGGTCGAGAGCGCGAGCTTCAGACCCTCGCCTTCCTTCCCGATTCGGGCGACCTCGCTCACCCGGCAGTCGCGGAAGGCGATCTCTCCGATCGGGTGCGGCGCGGACATGACCAGAGGCTTCACGAACTCGAAGCCGGCCGCGCCCGCTTCAACCAGGAATGCGGTGATCCCCTTCGGCATCGCCTTCGGAACCCCCGCGAACACAACATAGAAGTCAGCCAGTCCCGCGTTCGAGATCAGCGTCTTCGTACCATTGAGAACGTACCCGTCTCCATCCCGGCGGGCTTGACAGGTCATGGCGTGGGCGTCTGATCCCGCCTCGGGCTCGGTCATGGCAAAAGCACCCATCCGGGTGCCCGCGATCGCTTCGGTGGCAAGCGCCGATTGCAGGGGTGACCCGCCGAGAAACAGCGGCGTGGCGCCGAGGGCCTGGAGAGCGAAGACCGCATCGGCCAGGGGCGAGTGGAACGCGAGTTCCTCGCGAACCAGGCAGCACCCGCGATAGTCCTGCGCTCGGATCGGCTCGAAGAGCGACGCTTCCCCCATCAGCTTCAGCAAAGAGCGGGCCTCGGCCCGGCCCTCCACATCCGTGTCCGGCGGTCTTCGCTTCGCCAGCACATCGCGGCTGAAGGCCTGCGCCTTGCCGAGGAGGGCCTCGTGCGAGGCCTCGAGGAAGGCGCGAACCGGATGGAGATCGACGCTCATTCGAACTTCGGGTCGCGCTTCTCCACGAACGCGCGATGCGCCTCGGCGAAATTGGGACTCTGCATGCAAATGGCCTGAAGCTCGGCTTCGTTGTCGAGAGCGGTGCGTAGATCGAGGGCGGCTTCGCGATTGAGGGCCTGCTTGGTCACCCCAAGGGCGAATGACGGGCCCTTCGCGAGCCGGGCGGCCAGGGCGCGGGCTTCGCCCATGGCCTGGTCCAGCTCGCCGACGCTGGAGTACAGGCCGATCGAGTGGGCCTCGGCGGCGCTGATGAAGTCGCCCAGCATGAGCAGGCGGCGGGCCTGAGCCTCGCCCACCAGCCGGGGCAGGAGCCAGCCCGCACCCATGTCGGCGCCGGTGAGACCCACGCGGGTGAAGAGGAACGCGATCTTGGCGGTGTTCGAGGCCACCCGGAAGTCGCAGGCCGCCGCCATCACTGCGCCCGCACCCGCCACCGTGCCGTTCAAAGCCGCGATCACCGGCCGACGGCATTCCCGGATCGAGAGAATGAGTTCGCAGGTGGTGCGAGTGAACGCGAGCAGGTCCTCGATCGCCTTTCCGAGAAGAGCGCCGATGATGTCCTGCACATCCCCGCCCGTGCAGAAGGCCCGGCCACGGCCGGTGAGGATGATGGCGCGCACCCCGGGTTCGGTGTCGAGAGCGCGGAAGGTGGCCGCCAGTTCCCGGTAGATCTCGAAGGTGAGAGCGTTCAGCCGCTCCGGCCGGTTGAGGGTGATGGTCGCGACCCCGGTCTCGCCATCGCACTCGTATAGAAACGACTTCGGTTCGATCACGAACTACCTGCCTCCAATGACCGCGGTGGCCTCGATCTCGACCAGGGCCAGCGGATCGAGGAGCGACTTCACTTCCACCAGGGCCATGGCCGGGTAGTGCGCCCCCATGCGGGACCTCCAGGTTCCCCCCAGGGCCTTGCGAGAGCGACGGTATAGATCGATGTCGGTGACATAGATCGTCATGCGGCCCACGTCCTGGGGTTCGCCGCCGGCGTCTTCGACCACCCGCAGGATCCGGCGCAGCGCTTCGCCGAACTGGGTGACCATGGGGGATTCGGCCGGATGCGACTCGCCAACCACCCCGATCTGACCGGCCACGAAGAGAACGCGCCCGCCCTCCTTCCCGAACATGCCTTGAGAGAAACCCGGCGTCGGACCGAGGTCTTTCGGATTGATGGGATCGACACTCATGAGAGAAGCCCTCCTCCGTCGATGACCAGAGCCTGGCCGTTGATGCCCCGACCCTCTTCAGAGCAGAGCATCACCACGATGGCCGACACTTCGGGTGTGGTGAGCAGTCTGTGCTGGGGCGACTGGTTCCTGATCGTGTCCAGGGCCTCCTCGGCGGAAAGGCCGGTCTTTTCGACGATCCGCTTGACGCTCTCCGAGACCATCTCCGTGTCCACGAAACCGGGGCAGACCGCGTTCGCGGTGATCCCATGCGCCGCCACCTCCGCGGCCACGCAGCGGGTGAAGCCGAGAACCGCATGCTTCGACGCGGCATAAGCGGCAATGTAGCGCGCCCCGAAGCGCGCGGCCACCGACGCGATGTTCACCACCCTCCCCGAGCCCCGCTCGATCATCTTTGGCAGGGCGGCTTGAGTGCAGAGGAAGGTGGCGGTCACGTTGATGGCGAAGATCCGGTTCCACTCGTCGAGCGAGATCCTGGCCACCGGCGCCGAGGAGGCGACGCCGGCGTTGTTGATCAGGAAGTCGATGGGCCCCATGGCCTGCTGGACCTTTCCCACCAGGGCGGGCGCTTCGTCCGGTCGCGACAGATCGGCCACGAAGTACCGAGCCCGGCCGCCCGCGGCCGCGATCTCATCGACCACGCGTTTGACCTCGGACTCGGTCCGGGCGCTGACCGCCACCGCGGCGCCCTCGTTCGCGAGGCTTTTTGCGATCTCGGCCCCGATGCCTCGACCGCCTCCCGTGACCAACGCCACCTTACCGGCGAACTTCATGTCTCATTCTCTTCCCCCCCGATGGTCAGGACCTCTTTGCGGCGGCGCCATCCCCGGTCACCGCATCGGCCAGGATGGCGGCCAGAATGCTCAGAGTCTCGCGGCCCTCGTCGACCGAAGCGTCCGCGGGGAAACCGAAGTAGGCGTCGGGCCCGCCCGCTTCCTCGAACGACTTAAGGCCCTCCTTGATGGCCTGCGACAGCGACACCGGATTCGGGCTCAGAGCCACCCGGATCGACTCCCGGACCGATTCCGGCCTCGCCGCCATCACGAGCGAGGTCTCGAAGCGCCCCCCGTGGCAGGCGCCGCTCTTGAACTCCTCGGTCAGCCGGAGGGCCCAGGGCTTGCGGGTGATGTCGGGGAAGATCGCGGTGAGGCCCTCGGTTTCGTTGGCGATGCGGACGGCCTCGTGCAGGGAGGCGGTATGGGAGGGGTCGAGATGAGAGTTCGCGAGGACGATCCGCGCAAACCCGGAGCGGTGAAAACTCCGGAGCGCATCCACCAGAAGCGCGGTCACGGTCTCGGGCTTCAAGGACAGGGTTCCCGCAAAGCCGGAGGCGAACCCGGCGGCGGTGAACTGGACCGCCGGTCCGATCACCACCGGCGACACCCCGCGCTCTTCGAGCAGCGCCGCTCCGGCCGCGGCCATGGCCCGCGCGATGGTCACATCGGTCTGAAGAGGCAGATGCGGGCCATGGGCCTCGATCGCGCCCACGGGAAGGATGAGGAGCGCGCCCTCCCCCATCTCCTGGACCTCCACGAACGTCATCTCCGCCAGATATTTCATTGACCCCGATTCCTGCTCGCCCGTATTCTCGCCGCTCCCGAGCGAAAAACGGAGACCGTCGCCCTTGACCCCCAATATTCCCGAGTTCATCAATCTGGCCGACTACTGCCTGGACCAGAGGATCCGGGAGGGACGGGGCGAGCGGCGGGCCCTGATCACCGACCGCGGCGAGTACACCTACGCCGAAGTGCAGCGGCGGGCCAACCGCTTCGCCGCGGTTCTGCGCGACGCCGGCCTCGACCCCGAGCAGCGGGTGCTCATCGCCCTCAGCGACGGAGTCGACTGGGTGGCCGCCTTTTTCGGAGCCCTGAAGGTGGGGGCGGCCGTGGTCATGGCGAACCCCGGTCTCAAGAAGGACGAGATCGAATATTTCCTCGAGTACACCCGGGCCAAGGTGGTGGTGACCGAGGTGTCGTCGGCGGGGCCGTTTCGGGAGGCCGCCGCGTCGGTGCCCACCCTGCGCGAGATCATGGCCGTGGGCGAGGACTCTCTCACCCGGCGGCTCGCCTCCGCGAGCGATGCCTTCGAGACCTTCAAGACCCATCGCGACGACGCGGCCATCTGGCTCTTCTCCGGCGGTACCACCGGCCGGCCGAAGGGCGTGGTGCAGACTCATCGCTCCTACATCAACACCACCGAACTGTACGCGAAGGGCTCGATGGGTTATGCGGAGACCGACGTCACCCTCTCCGTGCCCAAGCTCTTCTTCGGCTACGCCACCGGCTCGAACCTCATCTTCCCTTTCTCGGTGGGCGCCACCTCGATTCTGTTCTCCGGAAAATGCACGGCCGACGCGCTGTTCGCGCAGATCGCGAAACACCGGCCGTCCATCCTCATCAACGTGCCCACCATGGTGCACCAGATGACATCGCACGAGGATGCGATGAAGCAGGACCTGACCTGCCTGCGCGCGGCCACCTCGGCGGGAGAAGCACTGAGCGAGGAACTCTACGGCCGCTGGCAGAAACTCTTCGGGGTGCCGCTGCTGGACGGCCTGGGTACGGCCGAGATGTGGCACATCTTCCTGACCAACACGGTGAGAGATGTTCGCCCGGGAAGTCTGGGCCGGGCGGTTCCCGGATTCGACGTCCGGGTCTGCGATGACCACGGTCGCGAACTGCCTCGCGGCGAAGTCGGTTTTCTCTGGGTGCGCGGCGGGTCGAGGGCCATCGCCTACTGGCACGAGATGGACCAGACCCAGCAGGTCTTCCGGGGCGAGTGGTACGCCTCGCGCGACATGGTCCGCCAGGATGAGGACGGTTTCTTCTACTACTGCGGCCGCGACGACGACATGCTGAAGGTGGGAGGCCGCTGGCTGGCCCCGGCCGAGGTCGAGAACTGCCTGCAGCAGCATTCGAACGTGGCCGAAGTCGCGGTGGTGGGCGTCCCCGACGCCCAGGGCCTGGTGAAGCCGTGGGCCTACGTGGTCGCGCGCTCGTGCCCTCCCGACCGGCGCGCTTCCTTCGCCGAGGATCTGCGGGCCTTCGCGCTCGAGAGGCTCGAACCCTTCAAGGCGCCCCGCCAGATCGTGGTGCTGGAGGCCATGCCCAAGACCCATCTGGGCAAGACCGACCGGGGCCAGCTCAGGAAAATGTAGGCGCCGGTATCGCTACGACGGCGGCGTGCCCTGGAGGCCGATCTCCTCCGCCACCGGTTTGAGCGCCTCGATGACGAACGCAGTGTGCTCTTCAATCGTCCGGCCTACCGCCTCCGCGCCGCCGAAGATGTACGAGCGATCGACCGAACGGGCAAAGGCCTTGTCCTTGAATTTCTTGATCACCGACTCCACGGGCAGGTCGTGGATGCTCTTCGAGGGGCGGACCTTCACGCAGGCGCCGATGAAACCCACCAGTTCGTCGCAGGCATAGATCGCCTTCTTGAGCGGGGTGTCACGCGGGATGTTCATGTAGTCGGCGTGCGAGGAGATGGCTTCGACGATCTCCTCTTCGTAGCCGCGCTCGCGCGGGATGTGCTGGCCGAGCAGGTGGTGGGTCTCCTCGGTCGGATGCTTCTCGTTGTCGAACTCGTGGAGCTGCCCGACGATTACCCACTTTTCGTTCTCGGCTTCGTCCGTGATTCCGTAG
>JAQBHL010000167.1:0-3312 GCA_032127745.1 Acidobacteriota bacterium | reverse complement strand
GGCCTGGCGCTTCGCTTTGCTCGGCGTCGAATCCCTTTGGCGTCCTGGCGCTTTGCTTCGCTCGGGGTCGAGTTCCATTGGCGTCCTGGCGCTTTGCTTCGCTCGGGGTCGAATCCCTTTGGCGTCCTGGCGCCTCGCTTTGCTCGGGGTCGAATCCCTTAGGCGTCCTGGCGCTTCGCTTTGCTCGGCGTCGGATCTCCTTAGGCGTCCTGGCGCTTTGCTTCGCTCGAGGTCGAATTTCATTGGCGTCCTGGCGCTTCGCTTTGCTCGGGGTCGAATCCCTTAGGCGTCCTGGCGCTTTGCTTCGCTCGGGGTCGAATTCCATTGGCGTTCTGGCGCTTTGCTTCGCTCGGGGTTGGATGCATCCAGGGTTACCACCTTTGGCCTCTATATAGGCTCTAGTGTGAGTGTCGAGGCCCGAGGCTTCCGAGTCCGAAATGTCTGGGGACTGCTTGGAGACTGCCCGAAAACCTCGCATCAGCCCGGCGAGCACACTGCCACAGGCGCTTCGCAGGCTTGAATACCGAGAACGGACCTCCCTCGCGTGGCTCGCTCCGCTACTTTGAGCCAATGACGGAACTCGCCGACGGAGGGGCACGCATGATTGAAGAAAGCATCCCGGACCTGCGCGGGGTTGCCGAGTCCAAGTCGCAGAAACTACTACGCGGGGATTACCGTGACCTATCGACGCATTCTCGTTGAACTCGCCAGCCCGACGGATGTGACGCGGGTGGAGATAGAGTCAGGCGATCGAGTGGACGGAAACTTTCGGACTCATCCAAACAATACCGGACCGCATCCGGATATTTTCGTTCAGATATACCAGAAGGATCCGACCTCGGACCAGAACATCCCCCCCGCCTCGGGACTCATAGGCCACAGGGTGCCGATTCCATGCGGCCACCATGTCGTCAGGAACCGCTGCGACCTCTGGCCCGCGCTGAGTGTTGGAGACGTGCGCACGTTCCGAGTGGTCATGGGGAGAGCTGGCTGGACTGCCTGCGGGTGACACCGGGTCTGGGAATGCCGATGTCTTCTCGTCCAGGCCGAAGCGGGCAGCTATTCGGACGCGGGCTTGCCGCGCCGAGATGGCCTATCCTCTCTTGACCGGTGCCTTGTAGCTGAGGCCGTGGGCCTCCTCTGGGCGGCCAGGAAGTCCTTAGCGGACATGAGGCGCGTGGTCTTGTAAGTCTTCAGATGCCCGGCCGCGCCGACGGCCCGGGGAAGGGGCGGTTGCGGTGGTGTCGTTGGCGAGCGTGATGATTCCGACGATGTCGTAATCACTCAAGCAGAATTCCAGCATCTCCAACCTGCCGCCGAGCTTTGTGGCGAGGGCCTGAAGTCCGGCCACACCGTTCTGGGGGTTGCTGACGAATGCGGCAACGGCGCTCGATGTGTAGGAGGCTTGAACGAGGGCCCGCTCTGCGTCTGCGGCCCGGGAGCGCCGGCGCCGCGCCATCGCTTTCTTCGCCCACGGAGAAAGCCAACGGGCGGTGGTGGATAGCGCCCAGACGCCGGAACCCTCAATCGTGCTTGCCTCGTCGGCCCGCCACCGCCGGTCACACGCCCTCACCCCCCATGGCGATTCATGCCGACCTCCCCGACTCCGAAGACGAAGACGAAACGCCGCCCCTCGCGAGGGATCGTACCTCGCCGGCTACGCAGCGCCAGAAGGGTTCACGGTGGCCCAGGCCGTGGCCGCCTAAGCGCCTCCGTCAGACCGAGGACCCTGGGGTTGGGGCTACCTGAGTCAATTGGATCGGAAGCAACCCCGCCCTCAGGCGATCTCGAGCCAGGAGAACCAGACGGGATGGTTCTGCTTGTACCAGGTGAGTACGTCGCGCACGACCGCCTGCTTGGCCAAAGGCATCACGTCCGGCTCGATGCGCTCGAAGTGGACGCGGATCGTGTCGCCGCGATACTCGAGCGCTTGCGAGCACAGGGTCTGCAGCTCGTTGCGGATGCGCCCCGAGTCCGAGACCTTGACCGCGCGGCGGCGGTAGTCCTCGCCCGCGATGAAGCGTTCGAGCAGCGGGCTGAAGATCAGCCGCATATCCTCGATGGGGGCCAGGAAGCGGAACACGAAGCGCACCACCAGCCCCGCCCCGCGCGTCGCCAGCTGCGTGGTGACGGCGTATGTGTCCTCGGAGAGTCGGGTCACGCCGGGCAGGCCGGTGTAGGGGTCAGCACCAATGTAGCCACTCGCCGCGAGCACGCGCCAGACTTTCTCCGGGAAGAAGTCGTCGGCCCGGATCACGCGGTCCGAATCGGGCAGGTTGGCGGTCGTCTTCTCGCGCAGGCACTGGCGATAGTAGTCGACCCGATCCGGGGGCAGCGCGGCCTCGCCCAGCAGCCGGGCGAGATCCTCTACGAAGCCTTTGGCGTCGGGATCGAGCCGCATCAGCTGCTGCTCGTCCTGCACCGGGCGCTCGAAGCGGGGTGAGTAGAGCGCCATGGTCACGTCCAGGTCGAGCGCCTGGCTGAGGCTCGCCGCCTGCATGGCCTCGGCGGAGGCGGCATAGCCGTCGCACAGGAAGAGATGGGGTGCCTGGACTTCATCGCGCCACGTGCCCACGAGATAGGTGGGGGCATAGGTTCCGGAATCGGTGAAGGCAGGCAGGCCGCTCGGGCAGACCCAACCGTCCTCGACGAGATGCACGCCGAGCGCCTTCCACTCGGCCCAGAGTGCGGCGAGGCGGGTCTCGCGGCTCTTGCCGCCCAGCGTCCAAACGTGGATGTGCTCGCGGCGGATGCCGGGCACGGCCAGTTCGATCGCCTCGACCAGCCGGCTGCGCGGCGAGAGCAGGTCCAGGTGGATCGAGTGGTCGCGGGCCTTGTCGGTGACGACGCGGGGCAGGCTGAGCGTCCCCATGTACGCCTCGTAGGGGCGGGCCACCGTGAGCGGCTGATCGAAGAGGTGAATGATGGTCATCGGCCCGATCGCCTCGCCCTTGGCGAAGCGGGAGGTGTTCTCCAGCGTGTCGATGGCCGCCCCCCAGATCGTGATGCCCTTCTCTCGCATCTTCCGGTAGAAGGCATTCCAGCCGTACCCGGGATCATTGAGCAAGCGGTGCACGCGCGAGTCGATGAACTTGGCGACCTCGGGACGCGCGTAGACGCGGCCGAAGCCGAGCAGCGGGTTGGCGCCCATCTCCGGCGTCTCGCCCGCCTTGGGCATCAGGCCCTCGCCGAGGCAGACCATGATTGCGTGGTTCTCCGGAAGCTTGCGGCTGAAGTGCCACAGCGCCTCGCTCGTGACGTAGGCCGAGATCGCGTCTGCGTCCTTCTTCACCTGATTGAGGGTCTGCTTGT
>JAQBHL010000166.1:0-17305 GCA_032127745.1 Acidobacteriota bacterium | reverse complement strand
TTGTAGGCGATGCCCAGGTTGTAGCGGGTATCGTAGTTGCCCTCGGCCAGCTGCGAGTCGACGCCCCTCTTGAATTCGTTGAAGACATCCTGCAGCCCCTGGTCCTCGAAGCTGGACGACCGCGACTCGTCGACCGGCGCCTCCACGAGCGCCGGCTGAGCGTCGAACAGAGCGGAGAGTTCGGCGCCAAGATCGATGCTGCCCGCATCATCGACGGGGGCTGGTTCGGCCACCCGCATATTGATCGCGGCCAACGTCTCGTCCGACTCCGGCGTCGCGGCCGGCAGATCGTCGAAGGAAAGTCCGCTCAGCAGGTCGTTCTCCGGCGCCGCCGCGGCGGGAGCGAAGGGCTCCTTCTTCCTCGCGGGTGAAACCGCAGCGGGCTTCGCCGGAGGCCCAGGCGCCGGAGAGGGCTCGGCTTTCGCCTTGAGATCGAGCCCCAGACTGGACGCCCGTTCGGCCAGCGAAGGATCGCCGGGGAACCGGTTGAGCGCGTCACGCAAGACATCCTTGGCGTCATCGACAAAGCCGAGCGCGAGGTAGGAGTCGACCTCTTCCACCGCTTTGGCTATTTCGGGGTCCAGAGCGCTCGCGGGCGGCAGGGTCGGCCGGGCAACGGTGCCGGTGGCAAAATCGGCGTCAGGACCGGTGTCTTCGGGGAAAGAGGAAATCCCGGCAGAGGGGAGATCCTCCTCGCTCGAAGGTTCGCCGAATCCGATGGCCTGAGATTCAGAGATGTCTCCGATCCGAGACGCATCCAGCGAAAGCCCGACGTCCGTGGCCGCGGCCTCAGGCTCGGCCATCACCGGCGGCGTTTCGTCCTCGATCTCCATGCTGAGATCGAGCTCCTCTTCCTCCTCGTAGGCGGCCGGACCTTCTCCGACCGTTTCGGGTGGCGGTGCGGCAATTTCCCGCGCCGCCTCGAACGAGGGGACGGATCCCTCTCCGAGGCCGTCGAAAGACAACTCCGCCGAATCCGTGGTCTCGACCAAGGGCGAAACCTCGACCCCAAAAGCCCCAGCCGCCTCGGCCGAAATCCCCGGCCAGAGAGACTCGGCCTCCTCGGTCAGCATCTGGCGAAGGCCCTCGTTGCCATCCCTGCCGGCGATCTCCGCAAGCCAGACACACTCTCTGGCCGCCTCTTCGATCCTTTCCGTCTCCTTGAGGATCTCCTTCTTCTCGAAGCGGCCGTCGAACATATCGGGATAACGGGCCAGAACGAGATCCACCTGTTCCTCGGCCTTGTCGAGCAGTCCGTACTTCCTGAAGACCCGGGATTCGGCCAGGTGTTCTTCGATGAAGGCACGATCGGCGCCCGAATCGGCGGAAATGCCCGGGGGGCGGACAACCGGCCCGGTATCGAATTCAAGTCCATCGAGGTCGTCGCTTCCCAAGGTGGCCATGGGAGGGGGAAGCACCACTTCCGCGGTGGCCGGCCGCAGCGCCGACACCTTCGCCGGACCGGTGAGAGCGGGGGCCGACTTCTTCTTCCGCAGGGACTCCAGACGGCTCTTGAACTGCTCGTTCTCGGGCTCGATCTCGACGAGTTGGGCCGCGGTGTCCTCGGCCGCCCGGTCGCTGCCGGCGGCGAGGTGAGCCTCGAGCAGGTCGCTCAGCGCCTGCACCACGGCACGGTCGTTCTGCTTGATCCGGGCCACCTCGACCAGTTTCTGGAGGGTGCGCACATGATGGGGGGACCGGTTCGTGATCTGAAGGAGCAGGTTCGCGGCGCGATCGGGGTCTCGCTTGAACAGGAGCTGCTCCACCATGGGAATGACCCCGTCATACGCTTCATCGGCCCGGCCCTGAACCGCGTAGATCTGAACGAGGATGATCCTCGCTTCCTGACTCTCGGGCGACTTCTCCAGCACGCTTTCCAGGGTGGACTGGGCGTCGACCAACCGCTTGGCGCCAAGGTAGGCCTGACCCAGCTGCCTCAGGCTCTCGGGACTCGAGTCCCGGGCGGTGCCTTCCTCCAGGTAGGCGATCGCCTTCTCATAGCTCCGCTGGGCGAGGTGCATGCGCCCCAGATGAAGTTTGACCCTGACCCCGGTGTCGATCTTCAGGCCCTTTTCGAGGACCTGAATGGCTTCGGCCGGATGGCCCTTGAGGTTCAGTTCGTCGGCAATGGCGATGTATTCGCCCACCGCCTTGTCCGTGGATCCCTCGCGGGTGTAGATGTCGGCCAGGCGGGAACGGGTGCGGAGATCGGAGGAGTCGATTTCGACCATCTTCCGCAGGATCTCGGCGGCATCCTTGAGCCGGCCGCGCTTCAGATGATCCTCGGAAACGACCTGATACTGGCCCTTCGCCTCCATGACCAGGCCCTGCTTCGCATACAGATCGGCCAGCTTGGCGTAGGGTTCGACCACGGAGGGATCGAGCTTGTTGATCTTCTTCCAGATCGCTATCGCCTTCAGGTGGAAGCCGTCTTTAGCGTAGAACTCGGCGACCTTGGCGTACTCCTCGCCCGCCTCGCGCATCTTCCCGATCTTCGCGAACAGATCGCCGATCTTGTTGATCGTGTTCCAGTCGCGAGCATTGTCCTCGAGCAACTGGCGATACAACGGAATCGCCTGATCGAGCTTCCCCGCCTTCTCAGCCTTCTCGGCTTCCTGGCGGGTCTTAATCGGATTGATCTTGGCCAATGGCGTTGTTTTGAATGGGATTTTTGGGGTCGGGGACGCGCTGTCCTGGATTATCTCTGGAGGGAGCTCAAAAGAGCCACCCCGAACGCTCAATAAATGTCTTCCGATGAAACGGCGTCGGACCGAGAGTCTTCAGGGCGGAGAGATGCGCGGCGCTCCCATAGCCTTTGTTCTCCCTGAGTCCGAAGCCGGGACAGGCAGCGTCCAACTCTTCGATCATACTGTCTCTGAGAACCTTGGCCACGATCGAGGCGGCGGCGATCGACACGGAAAGACCGTCTCCCTTGACGATGGCGATCTGCTTCATCCCGTCGAGGGGCTCGTCGACCCCGTCGATGAGCACCAGCCGGGGCTCGACCCCAAGGCCGGACACCGCCCGGCGAATGGCAAGATGGGTCGCTCGACGTATGTTGAGCCGGTCAATCTCCTCGACGCTGGCCACTCCAATGGACCAGGCGGCGGCGCCCTCACGGATGCGCTCGGCGAACTCCGACCGCTTTCGAGCGCTGAGCTTCTTCGAGTCGTTGAGCCCGGTCCAGTCGAAGGACTCGCCCAGGATGACGGCCCCCGCGACCACCGGACCGAACAGAGCCCCGCGGCCCACTTCGTCGGCCCCGGCTACGGGAACGTCCCGGCGGGCCGCGGCCGCCCGCTCGAAGTGATCGTCACAGGGGCCGGAGGGCTCCGCGGCCGCGGCCGCGGTTATCTTCCTTCGGCTCAAGCGAATCGCCTGAAGCCTGGGCAACGACCGACTTAGGAGGCGGCCTCGGAGGCGACCTTGCCCCTGGTCTTCACCGGCTTGTCCCGTAACTCGCGCAGGCGGAGGGCCTTGCCCTTGAGTTCGCGGACAAAATAGAGCTTGGCGCGGCGCACATGGTGGCGCTTCAAAACCTCGATCTTGTCCACCGAAGGGGTGGCCAGCGGGAAGATGCGCTCCACTCCCTCGCCGAAGGAGATCTTGCGGACCCTGATGGACCGCCTGGCCCCGGTGCCGGACACCCCGATCACCAGACCCTCGAAGATCTGGATGCGCTCGCGCTCCTGATCCTTGTCCTTCTTGGCCTTGGCGGTCTTGGCCTTCTGTGCCTCTTTGAGGACGGATTCCCGCACCTTCACATGGACGCGCACGGTGCTGCCGGTGCGAAGGTCAGGATGGGTCTTAGGGTTGATATTCTTTTCGATGGTGGCGATGGCGTTCATTGGGATTCCTGTGGGCTCCGAGAGCCGGCGAGTTTAGCCTAGTCGGGCTGGCTTTTACGAGAGTCGGCGGGCGAAAGATGCGAAGGAAATCAGTCCTGGCGGAGGTCCGGGCGCCTCGATCGGGTGACCTGGATGGCCTCGTCGCGCCGCCACCGGGCTATGGCGGCGTGATCTCCAGACAGGAGGACCTCGGGGACCCCGAGGCCGCGAAAGTCCGCGGGACGGGTGTAGTGAGGATGATCGAGCAGGCCGTTCTCGAAACTGTCCTGTTCACTTGAGAGGGCGTCGCCGAGAGCGCCCGGAATCAGGCGGACGCTGGCTTCGATCACGGCGAGCGCCGGCACCTCCCCGCCCATCAGGACGAAATCGCCGAGGCTGACCTCCTCGGTGGCCAGGGACGCGCGGACTCTCTCGTCGATTCCCTCGTAACGACCGCAGAGAAGAACGAGTCGCTCCAGCTTCGAATAGTCGCGCGCCTTCCGGTGGGTGAAGGTCTCGCCCCGTGGGGAGAGCAGGACGATGGGACGGGAAGGCGACGGCCCTTCGGGCATGATCGATTCGACCGCGTGGAAGAAGGGCTCCGCCCGCATGACCATTCCCGGTCCGCCGCCAAACGGCGCGTCGTCCACTCTTCGGCGCCGGTCGTCCGAGAAGGTCCGGAGGTCGTGGGCAAGGGCGCTGGCGAGGCCGGACGCGATAGCGCGGGCCACGATCCCGTGCGCCAGGGCCTGCCGGATCAGGTCCGGGAAGATGGTGACAACGTCGATACGAAGAGCCATGGAGTTCGTCGAATCCGAGTCTAGCGAAGGCGGGATCTATTCGCCTCGGCGCTCGGGGTTGACGAGCAAAGCAGGCCCTCGTTCGCCCTTGCGGCCCGAGGGCTCAAGAATGGCCGGAAACCGTCCCCGCTGCCTTCACCCGCATGAAACCATGCTCCACGTCGACCTCGAGGATAAAGGCGTCGACCAGGGGAAGAAGGGTCTCGCGCTGATGGGCGTCATGGATGACGAGGACCGGGGTGGGTCCGGTCTCCCAGAGGCTGCTCACTTTCCCAATCGACTCCCCTGATTCGACCCGGACCTCGAGTCCGCAGAGTTCATGATGGTAGTAGGAGCCTTTGGGGAGTTCGGGAAGGGAGGCGATGGGAATGCGGAGTTCGGCCCCCCGCAGCGACTCCGCCTCGTCCATGCCCCCGATGCCCTCGAACCGAATCACCAACCGCCCTTTGTGGGGAAACATCGAGACCACCCGAAGTCGCGACGCGGATCCGGACGGCCGGACCACCCGCACGTCCTCGAGCCGGGCGAAGCGCTCCTCGTTGTCGGTCAGCGGCTCGACCACGACCTCGCCCCTGACGCCGTGGGGGCGGAGCACCACCCCGATGGTGACGCTGTCGACGTCTTCGGCGGGAGGGTTCAAGCGGGGGCCTACAGGCGGGAAAAATTCGACGGCCCTGCACCCGGGGAGCCCGAACCGGGGGGACACCCGGTAAGCTTCTGGCCCCCTCAACCCGGGAGGAAGCGCTCCGGGGGCGAAGGGGTGGTGGGGCGCCTCGGGCGCCGAGGCCAGGGACTTTGAGAACTAGGCCGCGAGCTTCTCGGCCTTCCTGTGGCCTTTGATCAGGCTCCTCACCGTATCCGAGGGCTGAGCCCCCTTTGAGATCCAGTAGTCAACCCGATCGGATTTGAGGACCACCTTGCCGGGGTTCGCCCGCGGGTCGTAGTGGCCGACGATCTCGACGAATTTCCCATCTCTCCAGGCGCGGGAGTCAGCGACCACAACGCGGTAAAACGGCTTCTTGGTGGTTCCGGTACGGCGCAAACGAATAGCGAGCATCCCTTAGTTTCTCCCGAAAAGGCCTTCTAAGACAACCCGGGCATGCCGAAACGGGACGCGAGCTTGCGAAGCTTCGACCCCTTGGCGTTCTGCCCCGACATCATTTTCATCATTTTTCTGGTCTGTTCGTACTGTTTGAGCAGACGGTTCACATCTTCGACTTTGGTCCCGCTTCCCATGGCCATGCGCTTGCGGCGCGATCCGGAGATGATCTCGGGACGCTTCCGCTCCTGGTGGGTCATGGAGTCGAGAATGGCGACGAACTTCTTCATTTCGCCCTCCCCGTGTTCCATGTCCTCCTCCTTGACTTTGGGGACGCCGGGGATCATGCGCACGAGATCGCCGATCTTCCCCATCTTGCGGACCTGCTTGAGCTGATCGCGATAGTCCTCGAGCGAGAACTCGTTCTTCGCCATCTTGCCCGCAAGAGCCGCGGCTTTGGCCGGGTCGATCGATTCCTCGACCTTCTCGATGAGCCCCATCACGTCGCCCATGCCGAGAATCCGACCAGCCATGCGGGAGGCGTCGAACAGTTCGAAGTCCTCCGGCTTTTCACCCGTGCCCGCAAATCGGATCGGGCAGCCGGTCACCGACGCCGCGGACAGGGCGGCGCCGCCCCGCGCGTCGCCGTCGAGCTTGGTCAGGACAATGCCGGTGATGCCGATCTGCTCCTGAAACGCGGAGGCGCTCACCAGGGCGTCCTGGCCGGTCATGGCATCGGCCACGAAGAAGACCTCGGAGGGCTCGGCCAGGGCCTTTTGCGCCTTGAGCCCGGCCATCAATTCCTCGTCGATATGGAGGCGGCCGGCGGTGTCGATCAGGAGAATGTCGTAGCCCATCGACCGGCACTCCGCCATCGCCTTCTTCACGATCTCGAGCGGCGCATCGGTGGGGGGCTGAATGAACTTGACCCCGATCTTGCCCGCGAGGATGCCGAGTTGTTCGCGCGCCGCGGGCCGGGCCACGTCGGTGGACACCACCAGGGGGTAGCGCCCGTTCTTCGCGAGGTATTTGGCGAGCTTGGAGACGGTGGTGGTCTTCCCGGAGCCCTGAAGGCCCACCAGCATGATCACGGTAGGGGTGCGCTTCGACTCCTTGAGCCTCGGGGTGGCGGGACCGAGCAGCGCGATCATCTCGTCGCGCACGATCCGCACTACCGCCTGGCCGGGCGAGAGGCTCTTCAGCACCTCCTGTCCCACCGCCTTGGTTCGGACCTTCTCAAGAAAATCCTTCGCCGCCTTGAGATTGACGTCGGCCTCCAGAAGGGCGATCCTGATGTCCTTCATGGCCGCGTCGATGTCGGCCTCGGTGAGCGAGCCCCGTCCGCGGAGCGCCTTGAAGACGCCTTGCAGCTTTTCGGAAAGAGAATCGAACATCGGCGAATCGCGGATTTTAGCGCAAGGACGCGGCTGGGAGTCCGGGGTGAAAGTCCGCCGTCCCCCAAGGAGGCTTCGCGCCCGCACCGAGACGAGCCCCGGCGCCCGGATGGCAAGGCGCCGAGTCCGACGCATATTGGACCTATGCGAGGGCGAGCAACGAAGCCAGTCGGGATGCCGGGCGCGTCGAATGCAGGCCGACTTTCACCCCGGACTCTTTAGGATCGCATCAGGGCGGCCAGCTCTTTGAGGAGCTTCGCCGCGACCACGGCGGTCATCCCATCGACGTCGGAGTCCGGGCGGAGTTCCACGATGTCGGCGCCCACCACCTCTCCCTCGACCCGGTGCAGAACCCGGATCAGGTCGCGCACGGACAGGCCGCCCGGTTCCCGATGAGCCACCCCCGGGGCGAAGGCGGGATCGAGCGCGTCGAGGTCGATGGTGATGTAGAGGGGGCCGGCCGGTATCGGGACGGCTTCCGGCCTGAACTCGGACATCTTCACCATTTCCACCCCGAATCTCGAGGCCTGGGCCGCCTGATGGGCGTTGAGGGTCCTGATCCCCACCTGAACCAGGCGCCGCGCCAGGCCCCCTTCCATGATGCGGGCGAAGGGAGACGCGTGGGAGAAACGGTTGCCGGCGTAGGCATCGTAGAGGTCGGGATGCGCGTCGAAGTGCAGGATGCTGAGCGATGGATGCCGCGAGGCCATGGCTCGACACGCGGGGTAGGTCACGGAGTGATCCCCTCCGAGCAAAAGCGGCTTCAGCCCGCGATCGAGAAGTTCCAGGACCCCGCGCTCGATGCGACCCCGGTCACGTTCATCTTCGCGCAGAGACAGGTCGCCTTCGTCGAGCAGCGCGCCGGCCACGGACAGGTCGACCCCGGTTTCACTGGTCAGGTGACTGGCTCCGGTCCCGAGGGCCGCTCTGATCGCTCCCGGCCCGCCAGCCGCCCCCCTGAGGTGGGATGAGTTGACGTCGGTGGGAAGACCGAGCAGGGCCACCGACCGCGGCGAGGGTTCACGGCGGAGGGCTGGGGTCCCGGCCGCCACCACCCGCGCGCGGGGCGTCAGCGCGCGAGGCGACAAGGCACGCTACCGGCGACGCGTGGAAAAACGGACGAGGACGCCCTCGACGAAGGTGGCCTCGATCTCGTCGTCGCCGTCTTCGAAGGTGGCGATCCGGCAGTCCAGGCCGCTGTCGTCCCCGGGGCAGCTCTTCTCACGCCGGGCCTTCCCCAGGGCGTCCTCCATCTCCCGCCGGGGGGTGCCCTTCTTCCAGTCGCGGCCCTGGGAACTCCGGGTGCTGGCCGAAGACGAGGAGGAGGCACGCCGCGGCGCCCGGCCCGAAAAATCGATCCAGGGGTCCAGGTATCGCTCGAATCCCTCCGGAGTGAGGGCGTCCGCAGGGACGCGCTTCTTGAAGCGGAGATTGAACCTGGAGCCGCTCCGAAGGGCCTTCTCCATGTCGCGGTCGTGGGCCTGGAGATTGTAGTCCGCCACCTCCCTGCGCTCGCGCTCGTCGCGGCGTTCGCGTTCGCGGCGCAGGTCGTCGATCTCGCGCTGCAGCTGACGCTTACGGTCGCGGTCGGTTTCGTTCTTGGCCTCCTTCTCGAGGTCGCTCTCGCGGTTGGACTTGGACGTATAACTCGCGGTGCGGGTGGTGGAGTCGGTGAACCAGTTGAAGCCGCCGCCCCCCAGATGGAACTCGATCAGATCGCCCTTGACCTTGATGTAGGTCACCGGGATGACGTCCCCCGCCACCAGTGCGGCATCGTGCTCGCGGATTCGATCGCCGTTTTCCTTGAGGTCGAAAGGAATCTCCCGGTCGAAGCGAAGATCCACGCCCTTGTGGCTCGCCGGCATGTCTACCCGGATGGCGACCCGGCGGCCCATGAAGGCGTTCTTCAGAGCGTTTTCATCCTGGGCCCAGGCCGGAACCGCGGCCAGCCCCAGCAGCAACACGCCGACGAGGGTGTGCTTCATCGAGTCAATCTCCGATCGTGGAGCCCAGATTCAGGCCCGAAGCCGGGTTGTCGGCCGAGACTATCTTGGCCTGGCCATCCTGGGCGGTTACGTTTTCGTAGACCCCGGAGTCGCGCCTCACCAGCTTCGAGAATCCCAGGTTCTTGAGTGCGGAGTCGCCCTTGGGAAAGGAGAGCGCGGGGGCATAGACCACCAACTCCACGGGTGCTTCGGCGGGCGTGCCGCGCGGTCCGATCATGGCCCTTTCGCAGAGCTCACCCCAGGTCTTTATGCGTTCGTTCACGCCGTGCCGAACTTCAACCACGAAGTCGTTGTCGGGACAGTGGTAGTCGTACCTTGGCATGATTGGGCGTTCGTGACTCTCCCTATTATCGCCCAAGCCCCGAAAAGCCCCGCATGGGCTGTCTCCGACGTGGCCGTCGTGGGCGGCGGGGCCGCGGGCCTCGCCACCGCGATCTTCGCGGCCCGGGAGATGAGGACGTCCGGGGCCGCGGCCGCCAAATCGTCCCGGGTCACGGTACTCGACGGCGCAAAGATCCTCGGCGCCAAGATCCTCATCTCGGGCGGGGCGCGCTGCAACGTCACCAATTCGGCGGTCGAGGCCGCTGACTTCTGGCGACCGGGCTCGCCTTTCGTGGGCCAGGTTCTCCGCGCCTTCCCGGTGGCTGAGACCGCCGCCTTCTTCGAACAGATCGGCGTTCCCCTCAAGGAAGAGCCGCTGGGCAAGCTCTTCCCGGTCACCAACAAGGCGCGCACGGTCCTCGAGGCCCTGATCGCCGAAGCCCTCAGGCTGGGGATCGATATGCGGACGTCCTGCCGGGTTCTCGGCCTGGAACGTCGTGAAGGGCTCTGGAACATCGAGACCTCAACCGGTTCGATTCGGGCTCACCGGGTGGTTCTGGCCACCGGCGGCCGGTCGCTCCCGAAGACGGGCAGCGACGGATTCGGCTATTCACTGGCTCGCGAGCAGGGCCACACCATCGTGACCCCCGTGCCCGCGCTCGAGCCGCTGATCCTGGGAGGGGACTTTCATGCGCCTTTGTCCGGCATCACCCACGAGGCGGCGATTCGGATCGCCCGACCACAGGAGAAGACGGTCCGCATCCAGGGCTCCTTGCTGTGGACACACTTCGGGATCAGCGGTCCGCTGGCCCTGAACGCGTCCCGGTTCGTGGGTCGCGCGAAGGCGGATGGGACCACGGCCGCCCTGACCTTGAGCTTCACCCCCGGCCTCTCGCCCGATGATGTCGACCAGCGTCTCATCGCCGGGGCCCGGGAACGGCCCCACCACCACGTCGCCACCGAGGTCGCCCGCTCGTTCGGTCTGGTCCAGGCGATCGCACTCCGCCTGGTCGCGGCCTCCACCGGCTCCGATGAGACCCTGGCCAGGCTCACAAAGGTACAGCGACGGGCCCTGGTCGAGGCGATCACCACCTGGCCCCTCGACATCATCGACGGGCGCGGTTACAACTTCGCCGAAGTCACCTCGGGCGGCGTGACCCTCGAGGAGGTCAACCCGAAGACCATGGAGTCTCGCCTCGCCCCGGGCCTCCATTTCGTCGGCGAGATTCTCGATGTCGACGGCCGGATCGGCGGCTTCAATTTCCAGTGGGCCTGGGCCACGGGAAAGGTCGCGGGCCGGGCCCTCGCACGCGCGGCCTCCACGCCATCGCCCGTGGCCGGGGATTGACGGGCGAGGCCAGGCGACCGGTCTGCTAATGCCGGCGAGGCGGCCCGCTGCGACCCCGGCCGCCCCCACTGCCGCCCGGCCGGCCGCCGCCGCCGCCCGAATGGCGGCGTGCGGTGGCGGCTTTGTGGGCCGCTTCCGCCACGGCCTCGGCGGCCAGGGTGGCGGCCTCCTCCGGATCGACCTCGATCGGAATCACCACTTTTCTCTTTTCGTCCCGCCACACTTCGAGAAGCGAGGCCACGAGATGACGGCGATCGTCGCGGGCCAGCAGCACGTCGGCCAGCGCCTGGGCGTCGGGCGAGCCTTCGCGTTCCTTGAGGATCAGATCCAGAACCCGCTCGGCGGTTCTGCGGGTCACATCATCGGACGAAGGAGGACGCAGTTCTGTCACCTCGATGTGATAACGCTTCACCAGCCGGTTGTAATTCATGATGTCGTGAGCCGAGAGCAGACTGATGGCACGACCGGACTTGCCGATACGGCCCGTACGGCCGGCCCGGTGGATGTACTGTTCCGGCGAATCCGGGGTCGAGAAGATGAAGACGTGCGACACATCGTCCACGTCGATCCCGCGCGAGGCCACGTCGGTGGTGGCCAGAACCTTGATCTTTCCATCCCGATACGACTTCAGAACCCGCTCCCGCTTGCTCTGGGAGAGGTCGGACGACAGCATCTCCGAAGGAAGGCCTCGCTGCTGCAGGAACTCGTGGACCTTGCGCGTCTCCTCCCGGGTGTTGCAGAAGACCATGGCCGAAGTCGGTTCTTCCCAGAGGAGCAGGTCGTAGAGGGTCTGCTCTTTGCGCATCCTCGGCACGATGCAGTAGACGTGCTCGACATCGGTGACGTACACCTTGTCTTCGGAGAGCAGGAGCCACTGGGGCTCCTTCAGGAAGTTGTAGATGAGGTGCTTGATCGAGGCCGGGATGGTGGCCGAGAAGAGCAGGGTCTGCCGCTCCTCGGGCACGAAGGCCACGATCTTCTGCATCTCCTCAGCAAAGCCCATGTCGAGCATCCGGTCGGCTTCATCCAGGATGAAGACCTTGAGGTTGGTGAGGTCGAGAGTGCCCCGCCGCAGGTGGTCGAGCACACGGCCGGGGGTACCGGCGATGAGCTGGGCTCCCGCCTCGAGCAGATTCATCTGACGATCCATTGAGTCGCCGCCGTAGATCGCTCCGACCTTGATGCCCCGCCCCTTGCCGATGGCGCCGAGTTCCTCGGCTACCTGGACGGCCAACTCACGGGTGGGGGCCAGGACCACGCCCTGAACACCCTTCAGGTTGAAATCGACCTTCTCCACCAGGGGGATGCCGAAGGCCGCGGTCTTTCCCGTCCCGGTGCGGGACTGAACCACCAGGTCCTTGCCGAGGAGGGCCGGGGGGATCGTCTCCGCCTGGCACGGGGTCGGATGGTCGTAACCAATCTGAGTGAGGGCTTCGAGAGTGGGCTGGGAGATCCCCAGGCTGCGAAAGGAGGCGGAGGCTGTCGTCATGTGAGGCCGATTATCCCCCGCTTCGTGCTCCCGAGGGGGAGGACCCTGCCCTTGCGGTTGAATTACACTCCCGGGCGCCCCATCGACTGCGGCCGTTTGCGAGAGGTCGACTCAGGGGGCGAAAGAGGAGGCAGGCCATGTTTCACCTGATCGGACAAGCCATCTTCGGTCTGATCGTCGGCGTCTTGGCGAAATTCCTGATGCCGGGAAAGGATCCCGGCGGGATCATCGTGACCGCCCTTATCGGCCTGGCCGGAGCGATGGTGGGAACGTTCCTCGGACGGACCCTCTTCGGCGCCGGAAACTACTCCGCGGGATGGATCATGTCCATCATCGGCGCCATGATCCTGCTCGGCCTCTACCGGATGATGTTCGCGAAGAAGTAGTCGTTTGGGGCTACGAGTCCTGACCGCTCGTCCGCGGGGCGAACGCGCGGCATGACCTGACCGGCTGGGGCGGATAGCTCTTCAGGACCGGGCAGTGGATGAAGACCGCCCCCCGGTCGGTCGTCACGTAGCGGGGAGGAGCGGCGCAAAGATGACACAGGCTGGACGGAAAAGGCGCCGCCCTCCTCGCCGCCTCCCCCGCTTCTTCATCATCATGGCCCCGGCTCACCTCGACAGCCTATGACACCGCCTGCGGCGCCCCCCAAACCCCCGCGCCCCGGGTCGGAGCCCGCGGATTCGGAGAGAATCGACGATCGCGAAGGACGGTGTGAACAATCCGTCACGCTTATCGTTTCTAGACTTCGGAGGGGGCGGTTTTCCCCAAAACCGCTCGCACCATCCTCCATCCCTTCAACGACCAGGAGAAAAGACCCATGAGCCCCATGCACGTCATCGATTACACCATCTACGGCGAGGACATGCAGTTCGTCGAGATCGAACTCGATCCCGGCGAGGCCGCGGTGGCCGAAGCCGGCGGCATGATGTACATGGAAGACGGCATCGACATGGAAACGATCTTCGGCGACGGTTCGAATTCCGGAAACGGCGGCTTCATGGGCGCTCCGATGGGAGCGGGCAAGCGCCTGCTGACTGGCGAGTCGCTCTTCATGACCGTCTTCATGAACAAGGGCTCCGGGAAGAAGCGGGTCGCCTTCGGCGCCCCCTTTCCCGGCACTATCGTCCCCGTCGATCTCTCTCAACTCGGCGGCGAACTGATCGCCCAGAAGGACTCCTTCCTGTGCGCGGCCAAGGGCGTGTCGATCGGCATCGCTTTCCAGAGAAAGCTCGGCGCCGGCTTCTTCGGCGGTGAGGGCTTCATCATGCAGAGCCTTCAAGGCGACGGCCTGGCCTTCATGCATGCGGGGGGAAAACTCCACGAGAGAAATCTGGCTCCAGGAGAAGGACTCCGCGTCGACACCGGTTGCATCGTCGCCTTCCAGTCCACGGTCAACTACGACATCCAGTACGTCGGCAAGATCAAGTCGGCCCTGTTCGGCGGCGAGGGTCTGTTCTTCGCCACCCTCAAGGGACCGGGCAAAGTGTGGCTTCAGTCCCTGCCCCTCTCGCGCATGGCCAACCGCATCGTCGGCGCGTCGAAGATCGCGGGCCGAGGTGGCCGCGGCGAAGGCTCGGTCCTCGGAGGCCTCGGAGGCCTGCTCGCCGGCGACAACGACTAGAAGGAAGGGTCACCGCCATCGCAGAGCCACGACCGCTCGGCCTCACCGTCCTCGCGAAGGCCACAGCGTGCTGCAGAGCCTGAAGCCATCTCTGGTCCCGTCGTCATCGCGAGCCTTCGACGGCCTTCGGCAGTCACGGTTTGCGAGGACCCGGCCATTCCGAAAAGTGGCCAATATGGGGCGTTTTCGGCCGTCGTCCTCAGCAAGGCCACAGCGTACTGCAGGGCCTGAAGCGATCTCGCCGTCGTGAGCATTGTCGTTGGGGCCCGCGGGCCCAAGGGACGAGTGGGCTTGCCGAGCCGGGGACGGCGGGTGCGTCACACTGAGACGTGCGACGACCGAAATCGTGTGTTCCTTACCCGCCTCGGTTCGGCGAAGGGACGCCATGCGATGGAGCGACTCGCCTCTACGCCCCGGCGCGAGCAACCCCACTCGCCCCCCGGTCCCGCTCCATCTTCGGCCAAAGGGGCGCTCGCGTCCCTCGCATCTAATGCTGCGAGGCGTGGACCCCTGAATCCCGCTCCGGGTAGCTCTCGTAGACGTGCTCGAAGAGCGCGGCGCACTTCCGTTCGTAAAGCGGCTTTCCGTAGGCGCGCGGCAAGCCTCCATCAAGAACATCCTCGATGGCGATCTTGAGTTGAGACCTCGCCGATGACTTCTGCCGCCAGTTGAGCACCAGCAGCAGCTTGAGACGATCCAGTAGCTCGCGAGCGACCTTCTTCACCTCGCCCCGTTCCTCGGTACTCAGCTCCGGGGCGGGCCGGGTGAGGATGTCGAAGATCACCAACTCTTCCTCGGACATGCTCTCGCGCACGTGACGCTGCTGCTCGGACGAGAGATCGCGACTGAGCGCCAGCAACTCCTCGAACACCTGCTCAATGTTCTTGCTGCCCGCGTTGTAAGCAGCGATCAGTTCCTCGAACTTCTCCTGGAAGTTCGCGCGCGTCTTGTTCAGTCGGATCAGCATTTCGAGCTGAGCGCGGACGGCGGCCTTCAGGACTTCGAGGTCGGTGTTCTTGTGGTCCGAGCGCTTGAACTTCGCAGCCAGCCCAGCCTCGCGCGCCGCGAGCATGGAGGCGATCGCGTTGTTCACACCAAGAAACTGATGCTTCTAACCGATGATCTTGGTGAGACCCGCCTTGTGCTCGGAGAACACGGTGAAGTTCTCCACCAGATCGAGCAGCCGCCCCTTGTCGCACGTCCCGCGGATCATCACCTCCAGCGACACCCGCCGCGGCTCATCCTCCCGCTCGATGCGCTTCCACTCGAAGAACCGCTCCCAATCCGCAGTCAGCGACCCCACGCGGCTGTCCGTGCCATTCGAAGCATCATCAGCGCGTTGAAGACGAACAGCGCGGGAATCCCATTCTGCGGATGCTTGTAGCTCGTCAGGTTTTCGTCGAACGCCGCCCGCGCAGGCACGCCAGGCTTCTTCAGCTCGACGACCACCAGCGGCAGGCCGTTGACGAAACCCACCAGATCAGGCCGGCACGTGTAGAGCCCGCCGATGACGCTGAGCTGGCTGACCAGAAGGAAGTCGTTGTTGCCAGGATTCTCCCAATCGATCACCCGCACCCGCTCGGTCTTCTGCCCACCGTGCTCCTGGTCCGGCACGGAGACCTTGATGCCGTCCTTGAGCAGCAGATAGACCTCGCGATTCGCCCCGGCCAGAGGCATCGCCGAACGATCGCGGCTCAGTTCATCAACCGCGGCACTGATCGCCTGGGCAGGCAGCCCGGGATTCAGTCGTTCAAGCGCCAAGCGCAGCCGGGACACGAGGACAACATCGCCCTTCGTCTCCCGTCTGAAGTGTCCCATTCGGGCCGAACACTTCGTCCGACGCCGACGCCATCGCCCAGCCAGGTTCCAGTCGATTCCGGCGTTTCCTCAGCATGGAAGTCTGCCACAACGTGCGCCGGACCGTGCCGTCGCGCGGCGCGGCCGAAGGCGTCGTAGTCGAGGGTGGCGGGGATCTCGGAGATCTTCTTCAGCAGCTCCTTGAGCAGCGTTGAGGTGAAAAGGTTGTAGGTCTTGGGGAGGACGCCGGCGAGCTTCGAGTTGTGCTTCTCGATGTCGCGCATGGCGTCGTTGACTTTGCCGCCGATGTCCTTCGACTCGGGGAGATTCAGCAGGAAGTCGAAGCGGGCGTTGGGGGTGAGGTAGAGGATGTTGTCGGCATCGTAGGCGGCGGGGTCATCGACGCGCGACGTGCGGCGGCCCGAGGCGCCGGCCTTCTCCAGCTTGGCGCGCTGTTTGGCGAAGCGGACGTCGGCGAAGCCGAGGAAGATGAGGCCGAGGATGGGGCCGGAGTATTCGGCGGCTTTCAGGCCGGAGTTGGCGCGGAACTGGTCGGCGGCGTCCCACAGGCGCTTTTCGAGCGTGGCATTCGCGGCGTCTTTTTCGGCGGGGGCGATCCACTGCATCTACGCTGCCTGCAGGAGGAATTCAACCTTGATTGCATCAAATGGAAAAACGACGCCTCCGCTCTTCGCGCGGTCAAGGACGCCCGCCTTCAGCAAGGCGGTGACGTCCGAGTGGACAGCCTTCACATCCCGCCCGACCCGGCGAGCGGCCTCACGAATGGAGATCGGCCCAGCGCCGCAGAGGGTCTTCAGCAATTCCCACCGTTTCGCGGTGAGAACCTGCCAAAGCAACTCTGGGGTCGCGAAGGCGATGCGTGCAGAACGCTCCGGCTTTCCTGATTTCCAGGATCGAACGAAGTTCGCCATGGATTCCTCCCCGGAGCGAACCTCAAGAACCACGGTTTTCATCGTTCCACCTCACTATGTCGTTCTGGAAATCGGCGATCAACGTCTCGGGCGTCCTGAATCTGTAGCGGGCCTCCGTTGTTCCGAAATGGCGGTGGTCACCCTTCCCAACCTCGTTGTCGTAGCGGACCACGCATTCGGTGTCGACAACATAGGCCAATCGATACTTGAACTGGTGAACAGAGCCCCGAACAGATTTCGGAAGACGCCACAAGACCAACTCTGCGAACGACCGGCTTGAATAGACGATGCGTTTTCGTACCAGCAGGATCGCCCGCATGTTGGAGATCATGCCAACACACCGGCGTGATGTCAACTACTCCAACGAAGCGATCGCCTAGGCGGAGACAAACATGCCGCCCGAGCCGCACGCGGGATCGAGGATGGCGCGCTGGCCTTTTCCAGCTTGGCTCGCTGTTTGGCGAAGCGGACGTCGGCGAAGCGGAGGAAGATGAGGCCGAGGATGGGGCCGGAGTATTCGGCGGCCTTCAGGCCGGAGTTGGCGCGGAACTGGTCGGCGGCGTCCCACAGGCGCTTTTCGAGGGTTGTGGTCGCGGCGTCTTTTTCGGCGGGGGCGATCCACTGCATTTCGTATCCAGTCGGTTGCTACGGGTCGGGCGAGGTAGCAGAGGGAGGGGCGAGGATGGAGCGGGGCCGGACGCTGATGTGGGTCGCACGCGTCGGGGCGT
>JAQBHL010000165.1:0-5518 GCA_032127745.1 Acidobacteriota bacterium | reverse complement strand
TTCCTTGAGAGATGGTTCTTCGGCTTCGTCCAGGGCCTCATCTGCGAACGTGGTCGCCCTCGACGCACTGACGCCCAAGGGCGACCCGGAGGGCGCAGCGGGCTCGTTGCGGGGGGCCGCCTCACCCTCGACGAAAAGGGGCAGGGCACGGGATCGCACCTGCCGTCGCTTTCTGACCCGCTCGAGCACTTCACGACGCCAAGCCTCGTCGACCGGATTCCGGGAGGTGGAGCCGGGCAGCCTGGAGATCTCGGATTCGGGATCCGCGGATGCCGGGGCGGGGGGGGCGACGCTCCTTGGGCGGGCCAGCTGAGAGGTCTGGCCCAGTGCGTTCTCCCAGGATTCCTCCGCGGAGGAAAAAATCGCGGAAGGCGTCTTCGGACCATCGATGGCCTGAGGGGTCACCAGACGCGGGGCCAGGGCCGAGGCTCCGTGGACGGGAGGATTGACGAGGGCATGGCACGACCCGCAACGGGCCTGGCCCGAGATGAGGACGGCGGAGCACGAGGGGCACTGCATCATCGTAACCCTCGCTTGGTCGCCCGGAGGGCGGCAACCCGATTTTCCTTCACGGAACGGTATCTTAGGACACAACTTGTGGGGGGGGAAGCCCCCACCAGCACGTTTTGTTGTGTTTCTCTGTATCTCCTGCGCGCCGACCTCAGCCCGCACGCCGATCGGCCTCCCGGCTCTTCACCCAGTCCAGGAAGACCGCGGGGGGCATGGCCGCGGCAAAGAGGAAGCCCTGCATCAGGGTGCAGCCGTGCGCGAGCAGGTGCGCCTTTTGAGCCTCGGTCTCCACTCCCTCCGCGATCACCTCGAGACCGAGATTCTGGCCCATGGAAATCACCGCGCCGACGACCGCCTTGCTTCCCGTATCCGTGGTCATGTCCCTGATGAAGGTCCCGTCGATCTTGAGGGTATCGAAGGGAAGATGACGAAGCCGGGACAGAGAGGAATAGCCCACGCCAAAATCGTCGATGGCGATGCTTATCCCTTCACTCTTCAGAGCCCGAAGCCGATCGACGGCGCCCACGTCCTCGGTGATCTGCGCGGATTCGGAAAGCTCGAGCTGCAGACGCTCGGGCGGGAAGGAGGCGTCGCGCAGCGCCTGGAGAACCAATTCGACACACGCGGGATCCTGAATCTGGCGCGCCGCGAGATTGATCGACACTCGCATCGGCCTTCCGTCGAAAAGGGGCCAGTCGAGGGCGTGGCCCAGGGCTTCGCGCAGAACGAACGCTCCGAGGGCCACGATCAGTCCGCTCTGCTCGGCCACGGGAATGAACTCCTTGGGCTCCACGTTGTCGCTGACCTCGGGGCTCCAGCGAAGGAGGGCCTCCGCTCCCACCACCGACTGGCCCGAGACATCGAGGATGGGCTGAAAGTGGGGCCCGATCTGGCCATTGGCGATGGAGCGCCGCAGCTGGGTCTCCACCAAGAGCCGTCTCTGGGCGGCCTCGTTCATCTCCGGATTGAACAGCCGGTACGAGTCCCGTCCGGCTTCTTTGGCCTGGTACATGGCGATATCCGCGGCCTTGAGGAGGGTTTCGGTGTCTTGACCATTCTCGGGAAAGACGGCGATACCGCAACTCGCCGAGAGGGTCAGGTCCTGTCCGCCGCAGTGGATGGGCGCGCGAATGCTCTCGATCAGTTTCTGAGCCACCAGAACCGCGCCTCCGGGAGGAGTGTCCGGCAGCAGCACCAGGAATTCGTCTCCACCACGGCGGGCCAGCGAGTCTCCTTCGCGGAGCCCTTCGGCCAGACGCTTTCCCACCACCTTCAGGACCTCGTCACCGACCGGATGCCCCAACGAATCGTTGATCACCTTGAATCGATCCAGGTCCACGAAGAGCACGGAGAGGGGGGCGCGCCGTCGCTCGGCCTGGGCCAGGGCGTGGGTCAGGCGATCCTCGCACAGTCGCCGGTTCGGAAGGCCGGTCAGTCCGTCGTGGAAGGCGAGATGCTCGATCTGATCCTCTTTGCTCTGGCGGTCGATGGCTTCGGCGATGTGATGGGACACGTAGCTCAGCAGATCCCGATCGGCCTCGGTGTAGCGCACATCGTCCCGGTAGCTCTGAACCACGAGCATGCCGAAGGAGACGTCACGCAGCACGAGGGGAATTCCGATCCAGCTCGCCGCGGTCTCACCCAGCACCGGAACCCCCCGCCTCCGAAGCGCCTCCATCTCCTCGCGGTTCAGGAGCGTGGGCTTCCCCTCGGCCAGCACCTGTCCGCACAGGGTGTTCTTGATCGGAGCGCTCGCCGGCGGTGGGGCAGACTCGTCGCGATGGTACGGAAAGATGAAGTCCTCACCGGAGGAGTCCTTGAGGGCGATGAGGAAGTTGCGCGCATCCATCACTTCGCCCACCGCCGAATGAACCCATCCCAGGAGCTCGGGCAGACTGGTCGCACGGGCGGAGGCATCGGCGATCCGGTAGATCGTGGCCTGCGAGCGCTCGGCTCGCTTGCGTTCGGTGAGGTCGCGGATCAGGGTCTGGATGGCCGGCTGGTCGCCGAAAAGAACGCGCCGCCCGAACAGCTCCACCTGGACCCGGCCGCCGTCGACCCTCTTCAGCCAGTACTCCCGGGGGATCGCCGGCTTCCCTGCAACCACGTCCCGCAGATCCTTGATGGCCGCCGGCACGTCGGCCCGATAGAGGAAGCTCAAAGGATCCCGGCCCACCAGGTCCTCTCCCCTCCCGACCCCGAGAATCCGGGCGACGGATTCGTTCGCGAAGACCAGGGTGCGCCCGATGTGGACGGTGACGCCGTCGGGCAGCCCGTCCACGAGCGCGCGATATCGACCCTCGGTCTCGAGGGCGGCCGCCACCGCGACCTGCTCGGCGGCCTTTTGTTCGGTAACATCCATGACCAGGGTCAGAACCGCGGGCGCCCCCTCGTGAACATAGGGCCGGCTCACGATCTCGACGGCGGCGTTCCGTCCCTTCAGGTTGGTGAACTGTCGGGCGACCTTGGGCGCGTCCGTGCCGCTTTGGACGTCCCGGAGCCTCGAGATGGTGGCCTCGCGAACCTCCGCGGTGGCGAAGTCGTGGAGCGAGAAAGCGGAGAGCGCCTCGGGCGAGTCCGCTCCGGCGAGGCGAGCCAGGGCCGGGTTCGCAAGGACGAGTCGGCCGTCCCGAGTGATGGCCATGGCGAGAGGCGAGTCCTCGAAAAGGCGCCGGTATCGCTCTTCACTCTCGCGCAGCGCCCGGCTCGCTTCCGTTTCGCCGGTCGCGTCCTGGGCAATGACCAACGAGGCGCGCTTGCCTCTGAACATACAGGGCGTTGACTCGACCCGGGTCCAGATCCGCTCGCCGTCGCCGCGCCTTGTGAGGTAAACAAGCGGAGGCTGGACTTCGCCCCTTTCCGCGCGCCGTGCCCGGTCCCTCGCCTGCTCCCGCATCCCCGGGTCGACGATGATCTGGGTGGGATCGGTTCCGATGGCCTGCTCGAGGGAAACTCCCAGGGCGCTCAGGCATCGGGCGTTCGCATGAACGACGCGTCCGGCCTGCATGACCAGCAGGTTGAGGGACGAGGCGTCCAACACCTGGGCGAACTCTGCGTCCGCCGTCTTGCCGGGCCGTGGTTTCGGAGGCACGGGCCTCACCCGCCGATCTGGAACATGGACCGATCTGCGGTCGAGAGCCCCTCATTGAGACGATGCCCAGTGGGCTTGGCCGCCACCGCCCGACCCAGGATCGCGGCCACCGCCTCGACGCCTCCGCCGCCGCGAATGGCCTTCTTCACGTCCATCTCATCGTCGTTCAGGAGGCACAGATGAAACCGGCCGTCCGAGGTCAGACGCATCCGGTTGCAGCCTCCGCAATACGGCTCGCTTACCGGGGAGATGAAGCCCACCACCCCCCGACCGTGCTCGAACCGGAAATTCCGGGACTCGTCGGCGGCATCCACCGCCTCCACCGGGAGCAGCGGACCGAACGCCTCCTCGATGCGACCCCTCGTCTCCTTGGTCGGGACGTAGTTCGACAGCGCCACCCGGGACGGCTCTCCTCCGCCGAGCGGCATCAGTTCGATGAAGCGCACATGCCAGTCGCGGTCGACCGCGCGACCCACGAGTTCCACCACATCGAGCTCGTTGAAGTCGCGGGTGACCACGCAGTTCAACTTGATGGGAGTGAAGCCCGCATCCTCGGCGGCCCGAATCCCCTCTTCGATCTCGTCTATCGATGAGAAGCGCATCAGTCGTTTCACCCGTTCGGGATCGAGGGTGTCGACGTGGATGTTGAGGCGGCGCATCCCCGCCTCCTTCAAGGGGCGGGCCAGCCGGGGGAGCAGAATGGCGTTGGTGGTCATGGCGAGATCGAGAACACCGTTCACCGAACTGATCCGCCGGGTGATATCGACGATGTCGGCTCGCAGCGTGGGCTCGCCGCCGGTCAGACGGAACTTGTGGAAGCCCACTGACACCGCCGCTCGGACCACGGTCTCGATCTCATCCGCCTGAAGCAGCTCGGCGGAGGGCGCGAAGGTCAGGCCCTTGAGGGGCATGCAATAGACGCAGCGGAGATTGCAGTGGTCGGTGAGCGAGATGCGGAGGTAGTTGATGGTGCGGCCGAAGCGGTCCTTCAAAGCGGGCAGAGCAGGCGAAGCGGGCAGGGCGGACGGGGCGGGGCTCGGCGCGGGGGTCGTCTGATTCACGGGTGGGCGCATCCCCCCGGCCCCTCGAGCCAGGATGAGCCGTCGGCGTAGAACTCCTTCTTCCAGATCGGAGCCGTGCCCTTCAGGGTGTCGATCGCGAACCGGCAGGCCTCGAAGGCCTCCCGGCGGTGGGCCGAAGACACCGCCACCGCGACGCTGGTCTCGCCGATCTCCATCCGCCCGAGCCGATGAACGATGAGGACCCGGGTCACCCCGAAGCGCCTCTTGGCCTCATCGGCGATCTCCTCGAAGACGGAAATCACCATCTCCTCATACCCCTCGTACTCGAGGTAAAGGACCGCCCTGCCGTCGTTGTGGTTCCGCACCACCCCGGTGAACACGCACAATGCCCCGTCCTCGGGCTCGGGGCTCGAGAGGGAGGCGACATCGATCGCCTCGCGAACCACGGTCTTTGCGATTTTCGGCAAGGGCATGCGGGTTGGAGAAGCTATCATCCCTCCATGCAAGCCGTCGCCGTGAGCCCAGGAACCTCAAACTCCCTCCACCTCCGAACCGACGTCCCGGACCCCGCTCCGAAGCCCTACGAGGCGGTGGTCCGGGTCCACTCCTCCGGGATCTGCGCCACCGACATCGAACTTCATCAGGGGACCATCGGCCGCGCGCCTGCGGGCTGCGATTACCTGGTGATCGGCCACGAGAATCTGGGCGTGGTGGAGCACGCGCCCCGCGGGGCGAGCGTCCGCGAAGGCGACCTGGTCGTATCCACTCTGCGTCGCGCCTGCGGCGAATACTGCCGGCCCTGCCTCACCGGCGAGCAGGACATGTGCGTCACCGGCAAGTTCGAGGAACGCGGCATCGCCGGTCTGCACGGATTCATGTCGGAAGCCTATGCCGA
>JAQBHL010000164.1:0-11022 GCA_032127745.1 Acidobacteriota bacterium | reverse complement strand
AGCGTCGGTGTCTCAATGGCGGCGACCTTGCAGGCGTCGAGGATGGTGGTTCCCTCCCGCACCTTCACCGGCCGGCCGTCGACCTCGAGCGCGATCATGCGCACCGGCGCTTCAACGGGAATGTAGCCCTGCGTGCTCATGCAACACCTCCGTCGAAGAGCTTCAGGCGCGTGACCGCGGATTGAACCACCGACGCCGCGGTCTGCCCCAGGCCGCAGATCGAGGCGTCCTTCATGACCTGACCAATCTCGTCCAGCAACTTGACCTCCTCGGCGAGCGTGCCCTGGGTTCGCTTCTGGGCGATGCGATGGAGCGCTTCCTCCTGGCGGACCGTGCCCACGCGACACGGCACGCACTGGCCACACGATTCGTCGCGGAAGAACTGGGCGATGCGCAGCAGAGTGTCCACGAGATCGACGGACTGATCGAACACCGCCACCACTCCGGACCCCAGGGTCACGCCTCGCTCGCGCGCGGCCTCGAACGAAAGCGGCAGGTCCAGCTCATTCGGTCCGATGAACCCTCCGGCCGCGCCGCCGAGCAGGATCGCCTTGATCTTTCGGCCCGGCCGCATCCCACCCGCCATCTCGAGCAGTTTGGAGAGCGGCGTGCCGCACTCCACTTCATAGGTGCCCGGGCGTTCGATGTGTCCGCTCACGCAGAACAGACGCGTCCCGGTTGACCCGGGAGTGCCGAGCGCGGCGTAAGCGGTGGCTCCCATGCCGAGGATCAGGTTGACGTTCACCAGGGTCTCGACGTTATTGATCCCCGTGGGCTTCCCGAACAGGCCGTGAGTCACCGGAAACGGGGGCTTGCTTCGGGGCTCGCCGCGCTTGCCTTCGAGGGAATTGAAGAGCGCGGTTTCCTCGCCGCAGATGTAGGCGCCCGCGCCGCACCGGACTTCGAGGTCGAACTTGAAACCGGCGCCCATCACGTTGTCGCCCAGAAATCCGCGAACCCGCGCGGCGGCTATGGCATTTTCCAGTCGGGCTTTCGCCAGCGGATACTCGCCCCGCACGTAGATGAAGCCCTTTTCGGCCGCCATGGCATAGCCCGCGACGGTCATGGCCTCCACGAGCGCGAACGGATCGCCCTCCATGAGCACTCGATCCTTGAACGTGCCCGGCTCCGATTCGTCGGCGTTGCAGACCACATAATGAGGGCGAGCCGATTGCTGGGCCACCGCCTCCCACTTCACCCCGGTGGGAAACGCCGCCCCGCCGCGACCGAGAAGCTTCGCGTCCTTGACTTCCCGGAGGGTGAGGGCGGGGCCGATGTCGATGGCCCGCCGCAGCGCGCCGTAGCCGCCGTGCGCGCGGTAGGCGTCTATGGACATCGGATCGACGACGCCCACCCGGGCCAGAAGCCGTCGGCCCTTAGCCGGTCCGACGGCAAGCGGCGGGTCAACCTCGAGCTTCTGGTCGGCCACGCTCGCCTTGATCCATTCGGTGGTGGCGGGCGCCAGGGTCTCGTTCGCGCGTCCCTTCCCCGCTTTCTGGACCAGGACCGCGGGTGAGCGCTCGCACAGACCCAGGCAGGGGCTCTTGATCCACATCAAGCCTTCATACTCCACGTGAGCCGGGCCAATGCTCTCGCGGCACGCCACCGCCACTTCGGTGGCGCCGTTCACGCGACAGACCACGTCGTCGCAGACGTGAACCACGGTCTTCGGCCGCTCCTGGACGGAGAACAGGGCGTAGAAAGTGGCGACCCCGAACAGCTCGGCCGGGGGAACGCCGAGTCTTCGCGCGATGTAATTGAGGCCGCCCGGACTGATCCAGCCTTCACTGGACTGAAGGGCATGCAATGCGGGAAGCACCAGGCTTCGCCGCTCGGGCGTGCCCCGGTTCTGCCGGGCCAGGCGTGGCGCGCCATCGGGCGAGGACTCCGTCTCGACCCCGAGGACGGTATCCACCGCCTCGCGCTCGTTGTCGATTGGACCGTCGGTCGTGAAGTGAAGATCCACCTTGATGACTCTATCTATGAAACCGTGGCCAGGGCATCCATGTCGTCCACATCCAGTCTCTCGATGCGCACCGCCGCGGCCTTGAACTCCGCGGTCCCGGACAGAGGGTCGGTGGCGTCGATGGTGAGCAGATTGGTCTCCACTTCTTCCGGGAAGTGGAAGGTCATGAAGACCAGTCCGGGGCGAAGGCCGGGGTCGATCCGGACCTTGGCCACGACCTGGCCGCGACGCGAGATCACCCGCACGCGCTGGTTGTCCGCCACCCCGAGAGATCGCGCTTCGGCGGGCGATATCTCGATCGCCTCTCCTTCTCGCAGGGGCGAGGGGTAAGCGCGGGTCTGGACGCCGGTGTTGTACGAATCGAGCTTGCGACCGGTGGTGAGCCGCAGCGGAAACTCGTCGCTGATCTTGTCCACCGGAGGATCGTCCACCACGGGGCTGAACGGTGCGAGCCTTCCACGCTTCTTGGGGTCGGTTTCCCAAAGCCTGGCGTGGAGGAACTTTTCGCCGGGGTGAGTCTCGTCGGGACACGGCCACTGAATCCCGCCCAGGGTTTCCAGGCGCGGATAGGACATGCCCCGGTGCATGGGCGAAAGAGACCGCAGCTCATCCCAGGCAATCTCGGCGGTGACCAGGGGCCACGGCGCACCGAGGCGCTTCGCCAGCTCGGTGATGATCCAGATGTCGTCTTTCGCGTTCCCCGGCGGGTCGATGGCCTTGCGCACCCTTTGAACGCGACGCTCGCTGTTGGTGACCGTGCCGTCGGTCTCGAACGCCGACACCGACGCCGGGAAGACCACGTGGGCCAGTTCCGCGGTCTTGGTCATGAATATGTCCTGGACGATCAGCATGTCGCGGCTGGAGAGCAGATGCTGGGCCCGGGTGATGTCGGCCTCGGAGGAGGCCGGATTCTCACCGATCACATAAAGGGCGCGAAGGACGCCCTCCTCCATGGCATCGAACATCTGGGTCAGATGCCATCCCGCCTTCGGAATGATGGGGACGCCCCAGGCGGCCTCGAATCGGGTGCG
Source organism: Acidobacteriota bacterium (assembly GCA_032127745.1). Classification (GTDB taxonomy): domain Bacteria; phylum Acidobacteriota; class Vicinamibacteria; order Fen-336; family JAGNNV01; genus JAGNNV01. The sequence goes on along the minus strand of JAQBHL010000164.1, from coordinate 8,025 downwards.
GGCCTCCGCGTCCTTTTCGATGTCCTGGAAGCCCGGCAGCTTGTTGGGGATGGCGCCCATGTCGCCGCCGCCCTGAACATTGTTCTGGCCGCGCAGGGGATTGAGACCGCTGCCGTAGCGGCCGACGTGACCGGTCAGAAGAGCGAGGTTGATGAGCGACAGGACATTGTCGACGGCGTTGTGGTGCTCGGTGATGCCCAGGGTCCAGCAGAGGATCGCGCGATCGGCGCGCGCGTAGGTATGAGCCAGTTCGCGAATGCCGGCGGCGGGAATGCCGGTCACCGCCTCCCCGCGTTCGAGCGTCCACTCCATCACGCATTCGCGATAGGCCTCGAAGCCGGTGGTGCCGTTCTCGATAAAGGACTGGTTGGCGAGGCCGCTCACGATGATCTCACGGGCGATGGTGTGGGACAGGGCGATGTCGGAGCCCACATTGAGGCCGAGCCACAGGTCCGCGAACTGGGCGGAGGCGGTCTGCCGGGGATCGACCACGATGAGCTTCGCCCCCTTCCTGACCCCCTTCAAAACGTGGTGGAAGAAGATCGGATGAGCGGCGCGCGCATTCGAACCCCAAAGCAGGATGAGGTCGGTGTTCTCTGCTTCCTCGTAAGAACTCGTGCCACCGCCTGCGCCAAATACCGTCGCCAGACCGACGACGCTTGGGGCGTGTCAGGTCCGATTGCAGCTGTCGATGTTGTTGCTCTTGAGCACCTGCCGAATGAACTTCTGGGCGACGAAGTTCATTTCGTTCGTGGCCTTGGAGCAACTGAAGATCCCGACCCCGTCGCCGCCGTTCTTGCCGGTCGCGGCCTTGAGGCCCGCGGCCGCGCGATCAAGGGCTTCATCCCAGGTGGCAATCCGAAGCGCGCCATTCTCGCGAACCATCGGTTCGGTGAGTCGAGCCAGTCCGTTGTGCATTCGAGGTCTCCTTGAGAAATGAGAAGCGCCGTCTCTGGCCATCATACCGGCGGGAGAGGCGGAAGATGAGCGGCGATTTCGAAGGGCGGATGAGATCGCAGACCAGCGAGGACGGCGGCGCACCGGACCAATGCCGGTCTGAGCGCTGACGGCCCGATTTCCCGTGACCGTCCGGGATAAGCCCCCACCGTCACCGCGAAGGCTCCGTCGTTCGGCGTGGCCTGAAGCGATCTCGTCGACGCGCCGCCAGCGGACACGCGAGGTCAGCGCCGAAAGTCGCGCCGGTGACGCGATGAGACCTTAGTTCTCGATCTCGAGCTCGGGATCCAGGCCGGCCTGTCCGTCCAAGGCGACCTGGTAGGTATACCGGCCGAGGCCCGCGTCGCCCTTGACCGGGCACGTGATCACGGCGTGGCCGTTCGTACCCACCTGCTTGCTGCGGTCTGCCGCCGGACAGCCGAGCGGGTCGCGGTTCTGGTTCCCCAACTGGAAGTCCAAAAGCCGCACCGTCTGTACGTCGCCGCAGTTGTTGGTGATGTTCCACTGCACCACGCGGCCGCGCTTCGACCGAATCCGGTCCGTGACCGAGGCCTGGCAGGCTGCTCCTTGCACCTGCAAGGTGATCGCGCCCTGATCCGGGCCCTGCGCCTCGACCCTCGGCAAGGCCGCCGAGCCGAGCAGGACATACGCCCCCAAGGGGAGCACCAACGCGATTGAGACGACCGTGTATCGCTTCAAGGAAAACCTCCTGGCTCGTAGAGCCGTTAAGACGCCGTTGACAGAACCTTATCGTACTCGGGCCGGCTGCGCAGGCCGGCCAGGTCTTCGTCGCCCTTCGCCACGGTTGCGCTGTAGCCGTGGCGCAGCGCCCGCTGGAGCGCCGCGATCGCTTCCGGGAAATGCCCAGCCAGCGCTTGAACCACCGCCTGACGATAGAGCACCTCGCCGTCGGTCGGGCGTAGCGCCACCGCTTCGGCCGCGTGGCGGATCGCCTCCGCGAAGCGCCCGAGCTTGGCCTCATACACCGCCACCATTCCGAGCGCGCGCGCGTCCTTGGGGTTCACGCTCAGCATGGCGAGGGTCAGCTCGCGAGCCCTCGCGTAGCCCTGGCGCGCCTTCTCCGCCTGGCCCAGGCGCCTATATGCGTCGCCCAGGTTCCGATGCCGGGCCGGCGACGTGGGGTCGAGCGCGATCGCTTTCTCGTAGGCCTGGGCCGCCTTTTCGTAGAGTCCGGCGCCATAGTGGATGGTGCCCATGTTGGAGTAGGCGCTGGCCAGCGGCGTGATGCGGATCGCCGACTCGTAGCTGGCCAGGGCCTGATCCAGCTCGCCCTTCGCCTGGTGGGCCGTGCCCAGCATCTGGAAGCCGCGCGCGTTGTCCGGCTGCAGCTCGGTGACGCGGAGGAACGCGGCGATGGCCTCGTCGTAGCGGCCTTTCCTGAAGTAGACGTTGCCCAGGCTGCTGTGGTTGCGCCAGTAGTTGGGTCTGAGCGCGATGGCCCGGCGGAGCTCGGCGAGGGCATCTTCAGTCTGGCCCTGCTCCGCCAGCACCTCCCCCAGGAGGCGGTGGGCATCGTCGCCGCCGGGCTGAAGCTGGATCGCGCGCTGCAGCTCGTCCGCGGCCGCCTCGGCACGCCCGCTGCCCTGGTAGGCGACCGCGAGCGCGATCCTCACCTGGGGCTCGTCGGGGTCGAGCCGCAACGCCTCGAGGATCGACTCCGTTGCCTTGGTCGTCCAGGCGCTGTCCCGGGTGGCCTTGTAGCGCTCCCAGTACGCCTCGCCCAGGCCGGCATGGGCGAGGGCGAAACGCGGGTCGCGTGCGAGCGCGCGCTCGAAGATCGTGATCGAGCGGGTGACGTTTTCCTTCACGTCGGGCCGCTCGAGGAAGGCGCGAGCCTGCGCGTAGTCGGCCAGGGCCAGGACGCTCTGCGTGGGCACGCTCCCGAGGCGCTTTTTGTCCTCGCTCGACAACGTGAGGGCCAGGGCGGTGGCCACCCGCTCGGCGAGCCGGCGCTGCAGCGACGGAACGTCGCCGGCCGCGGCTTCGATGGCGTCGCTCCACAAGACGCGCTGCGAGCTCGCCTGGACAATGGCGACGGTGGCGCGCAATCGATCACCGGTGCGCTGCAGGCTGCCGTCCACGACCAGGCTCGCTCCCAGCTCACGCGCCATCTTTGCGATGTCCCGCTTGCCATCTGCGTAGGCGCGAGTCGCCGAGGGCGCGATCAAGGTCAGGCCCGGGGCGCGAGCGAGGCTCGTGGTCAAGACCTCGGCGATGCCCATCGCGACGTAGTCGTCCTCTTTCGGCCCGCCCAGGTTCGCGAGCGGGGGCACCGCGACCACGGCCTCCCCCGGGCCACTGGTCTCGACGATGCCGGACGAGCCGCGCCACCCACGCGCGACCATGGCGGCGGCCGCGGTGAGCAGCATCAGCGCGAGCACGGCGAGCAGGGGCCGAGATAGCGCCCGCCAGGCGGGTGCGGTGGGCGCCGGCCGCACGCCCGATAGCGGCGAAGAGGCCTCGGCCAGGCGATCACGGACGTTGCGCAACTCGCGCGCAAGGTCGAGCGTGGACGCGTAGCGGTCCGCGGGGTTCTTGGCCAGACAGCGCTCCACGATCCAACGGAACGCTGGTGGACAGTCGGGGTTCAGAACCGTGATCGGTTCGGGATCGGCCTCGATGATGGCGGCCAGAGTCTGCACCGCGCTGCGGCGCTGAAACGCGCTCTTGCCCGTCGCCATCTCATACAGGATGGCGCCGCAGGCGAACTGGTCGGAGCGGTAGTCCACGGAGCGACCGTCGGCCTGCTCCGGCGACATGTAGGCCGCGGTGCCGAGGATCAGCCCCGGGTGCGAAACGCCCGCGGTCTCTCCCTCGGTGTCGAGGCCCTCCTTCGACGACGCCAGCTTGGCCAGGCCGAAATCCAGGATCTTCACCAGCCCGTCGTCGGTGATCATGATGTTCTCGGGCTTCAGGTCGCGGTGGACGATGCCCGCCGCGTGCGCCTTGGCGAGGCCTTCCGTCGCCTGCACGGCGAGGTCGAGCGCCCGCCGGGTGAGCAGGGGGCGCGTCCCGAGCAGGGCCCGCAGGGTCTGCCCTCGGACCAGCTCCATCGCGATGTATCGAGCTTCGTCGGCGCGACCGACCTCATAGATGGTTACGATGTTCGGGTGGTTGAGTGCGCTCGCCGTCCGGGCCTCCTGCTCGAAACGCAGGATGCGGTCGGGATCCGAGGCCACCTCGGGGCGCAGCACCTTGACCGCGATATCGCGGCCGAGGTCGCCGTCACGGGCGCGGTAGACCTCGCCCATCCCGCCGGCGCCGAGCCGCTCGATGACGCGGTAGCGTCCAAGCTGCCTTCCGATCATGGAACGAGGAGGGGGGAACTCAGACCCAACGCGCCCCTGGAGAGGGAACGGGGCATGCAGAGGCCGCGGAAAGTCGCGCGGCCGGCCCCTGGGTCTGAGTTTTGGGTGATGCGCTCAAAGATGTCCGCCACGGGTCCCTTCTCGTGAGTCTACGGCAGAAGCCGCGGTCGATAACCTCCCGCGCCGACGCGCGCTCCGCCTGGCCCAAACCGCGCCGGCCGGCGGAGAAGGTCCGACCCCTGGCCGTGATGCATCGGGCCAGACTGGCCCGGTCTGGCTGCGCATATGATGCCCTGCGTCTTGCCCCTCTCGTTTCTCCGACTCCCAATGGAGGTCCCTATGAGCATCCGGCTCACCGCCGCCCTGGCGTTCCTGCTCGCCGCTCCCCCGCCCTCGCCTGCTCAAGCCAAAGCTGCGGAGGAGAAGAAAGACCCGCTGTCGGCCGCCACCTTCGCGGGCCTCGAACTGCGAGGCATCGGTCCCGCCCTCACCTCGGGCCGGATCATCGATCTGGCCGTCGATCCGACCCGACCGAGCACCTGGTTCGTCGCGACCGCGGGCGGGGGGGTCTGGAAGACAACTACGGCCGGCACGACCTGGACACCGGTCTTCGACGCCGAGGGCTCATACTCGATCGGCTGCGTGACCCTCGATCCGAACGACCCCCTGGTGGTCTGGGTCGGCAGCGGCGAGAACAACTCGCAGCGCAGCGTGAGCTACGGCGACGGCGTCTACAAATCGGTGGACGGGGGCGCGACCTGGCTCAATGTGGGCCTGAAGAGCTCCGAGCACATCGGGAGGATCGTGATCGACCCGCGCGACACGAACGTCGTCTACGTGGCGGCCCAAGGACCGTTGTGGAACGCGGGCGGCGACCGGGGCCTCTACAAGACCACGGACGGGGGCAAGACCTGGATCCAGTCGCTGAAGATCTCAGAGAACACCGGGGTGTCGGACGTATGGATGGATCCTCGCAACCCCGATGTGCTCTACGCGACCTCCTACCAGCGCCAGCGGCGCGTCTGGACCGTCGTGGCCGGCGGTCCGGAGTCGGCGGTCTACAAGTCGCGGGATGGCGGAGCCAGCTGGCAGAAGCTGGAGGGCGGCCTGCCCAAGGGTGAGCTGGGGCGCATTGGCCTGGCCGTCTCGCCCGCCAACCCGGACGTGGTGTACGCGCAGATCGAGGCGTCCGACTCCAAACAGGCGGGCACCTACCGTTCCACGAACGCCGGGGGCACCTGGGAGCGACGCAGCGCCTACACGCCCAGCGGCCAGTACTACCAGGAACTGTTCCCCGATCCCTCCGACGCGGACCGCGTCTATTCGGTGAATGTATTCCTGCAGGTCACCGAGGACGGGGGCAAGAGCTGGCACAACGCGGGCGAGAAGGACAAGCACGTGGACAACCACGTGGTCTGGATCGATCCCGAAAACCCGGACCATCTGCTGAACGGCAACGATGGCGGGCTCTACGAGAGCTGGGACCGGGCCCAAAGCTGGCGCTACTTCTCCAACCTGCCGGTGGCACAGTTCTACCGGGTGGCGGTGGATGACGCCCGGCCCTTCTACAACGTCTATGGGGGCACCCAGGACAACCACAGCCTGGGCGGTCCGTCGCGCACCTTCAACGGACACGGGATTGCGAACTCCGACTGGTTCGTGACCCAGGAGGGCGACGGATTCGTCAGCCGCGCGGACCCGAAGGATCCGAACATCGTCTACGCGGAGTCGCAGAATGGCGGGCTCGGGCGCTACGACCGGCGCACCCGCGAGCGGGTGGACATCCAGCCCCAGCCGGGAAGCGATGACGCCCCTCTGCGCTGGAACTGGGACTCGCCCCTGATCGTGAGCCCCCACTCACCGACGCGCCTCTATTTCGCGGCCCAGAAACTGTTCCGCAGCGACGACCGCGGCGATCACTGGAAGGTGATCAGTCCCGACCTGTCGCGCCAGCTCGACCGCAACACTCTGAAAGTGATGGGGCGGGTCTGGAGCGTGGACGCGGTGGCCAAGAACACCTCGACCTCCTTCTACGGGAACATCGTGTCCCTGTCCGAGTCGCCGAAGCAGGAGGGCCTGCTCTACGTGGGCACCGACGACGGCCTCATCCAGATCAGCGAGGACGGCGGCGCCGCCTGGCGCAAGCTCGAGCGCGTGGGCAGTGTGCCCGAGCTGACCTACGTTTCGGACCTGGAGGCCTCGCCTCACGACGTGAACGCGGTCTACGCGGCCTTCGACAACCACAAGATGGGGGACTTCAAACCGTACGTCTACAAGAGCACGGACCGCGGTCGGACCTGGACGTCGATCTCGGGAGATCTGCCGGAGCGGGGGACGGTCTACACCATGGCCGAGGACCCGGGCCGGGCCGGCCTGCTCTTCGCCGGCACCGAGTTCGGCCTCTACTTCTCGATCGATGGGGGCCAGCACTGGATCCAGTTGAAGGGCGGGCTGCCCACCGTCGCGGTGCGTGATCTCGCCTTCCAGGAACACGCGGGAGACCTGGTGATCGCGACCTTCGGGCGCGGCTTCTATGTGCTCGACGACCTGACCCCCCTGCGCCAGACCACCGCGGCCCTGCTCGAGCAGGAGGCGGTGCTGCTGCCCGTGCGTCCGGCTCTCGCCTACATCGAGGCGCACCCGCTCGGCTACCGGGACAAGGGTTTCCAGGGCGCCGACTTCTACACCGCGGAGAACCCTCCCTTCGGAGCCACCTTCACGTACTTCCTGAAGGATGGTCTCGATACCCTCAAGAAGAAGCGGCAGGCCGAGGAGAAGAAGGTGACCGAGAAGGGCGGCGATCTCCGCTATCCGAGCTGGGAGGCGCTCCAGGCCGAGGATCGTGAAGAGGCCCCGGCCATGATGTTGACCATCACCGACGCCGAAGGAAACGTCGTCCGCCGGCTCACCGGCCCGGCGAGCGCGGGCTTTCATCGCGTGGCCTGGGACCTGCGCTACGCCTCTTCCGAGCCGGTCGACCTGAATCCCGAGCCGCCGCTGCCCTGGTCGGATTCCCGCGTCGGCCCCATGGCCGTCCCCGGTGCGTACAAGGTCTCACTGGCCAAGCGCGTCGGCGGCTCGCTCAGGCCCGTCGGAGAGGCCCAGTCCTTTACGACGGAGACACTGGGCTTCTCCGAACTCTCCGCGGCGGATCGCGGGGCTCTGCTGAAATTCCAGAAGCAGGTCGGGGGACTCCAGCGTGCGGTGCTGGGCGCGGTCGAGGCCCGAAAGGAGGCGGCCGATCGGATCGTGCGACTGAAGCAGGCCATCGACGACACGTCCGGGGCGGACGCGAAGATGGCCGAGGACGTGCGCGCTCTCGAGGGTCGCCTGAAGGACATCCAGATCGAGCTCGAAGGCGATGCGACGAGGTCGCGACGCGGCGAGCCGACCCTGCCCTCCATCGATGACCGCGTCGGACGGATCGTGGGAGGGTCATGGAGTTCGACCTCGGCGCCCACCGGAACGCAGGTCGAAGGCTATGACACCGCGGCGAAGCTCTTTGGCGAGACGCTCGGCCGATTGCGCACCCTGATTGAAACGGATCTGCGCGGCCTGGAGGAGCGCGCGGAAGCGGCGGGCGCTCCCTGGACCCCGGGACGCCTGCCGCGCTGGCCTCGATAGGAACGAGCGACAAGGGTATGGCTTCCCCCATTGCGGTGGGGAGGTGATGACATCACATAACGTCTCACCCAAATCCTAGGACGGGCATGTCGCGAGGTCGTCTTGAGGAACGCCA
>JAQBHL010000163.1:0-15537 GCA_032127745.1 Acidobacteriota bacterium | reverse complement strand
CCACCGCGCGAAAGGACCAGTCATCGTAGATATCGAGAAGAGCGGTGGTTCCGGTGGCGTTCTCGGCCACCCGGGCGAGGCGCTGCACATCCCAGCGCAGAGCCACGTTCCCGCCCGCGGCGAAGACGGCGCGCAGCACATGGTCAAGGGACTTCGCTCCCTCCGTGCGTCTGCGGATCTCGACATCCACGTGGAGCCAGAACATGGCCCCTCCCCAGTATCTGCGCCCCCAGGTAAAAGTGCGGTCGAGCCCCTGGTCGCCCTCTTTGGGCAGCCCCTGGGGCATGGCGCGGACGAACTCCGCCCACATCTTCTGAGGCTGGTGGCGGCCCCGTCGGGCGCGAAGCAGCGGCTCCATGTAAGTGGACAAGCCCTCTTCCATCCAGCGCTGTCGGAAACCCATGTTCGGAAATGCGACATGGAGCATTTCGTGGGTCATCACCCAGTCGTGCACGAGATCGGGCTTGCGGGTTCTCTCGCCCACCACCACGAAGATAGAGGCGCCACCCATCCCCATGGTGACGGCCGAGCCGATGGCGTAGGGTCCGCCGCTGCCGACGATCACCTGAAGCCGCGATAGGGGAAATCGACCGAGCAGGGCCACGATGTCCCTCGCTCCCTCACGGATCCAGTCCACGAGGTCATCGTCGCTGACCTCGCGGGATCCCTGGCCGATGGCGATGTCAATGCGCCCGCCCGGGAGTTCGAGACTCCGGTGAGTGAATTCGCCGATGACCACATGGGGACCATTCATCACCACGAGGTCGGTGTCGATGTGATCCACCCGCCCGTCGATCCCTCCGGAAACGAGTTCGAAGCCCCGGCCCCCGTTGAAGTCGAGGCGAAGACGCCCGCGAGCCCGACGATCCTCGGGCCGCACCAGCCAGCGGGTCAGCGGGGCCACGATGATCCGCTGTTTCTCCTCGAAACCCCAGTCGCCACGTTTGTCGGTGGCTATTCCCTTGCGAACATCGACCGAGTACTTCAGCCGGCAGCCCTCGCGTTCGCATCCCCTCGCCCACTCGGGATCGTCCTCAATGCGACGGAGCGCGGCTCCATCGCTCACCCGGGAGACCATCCGCTCTGAAATGATGGAGTTGTCGTCGCGCGGAAAGCGCGGCTTCAGCCCCGAGGGCCAGGCCACGTCAACCTTCAGAATCCTGGTCGCCACATCGCCCAGCACCTTGCCTTCGACCAGCGGCTCGAGCGCAGCCGAAGGTGCTGCGATCTGCGTGGTGGCGCTCGACGCGAGAACCAGAAATCCGATCGCCGAAGCAAGTCCCATGGCGCGCCCGCGACGGTACCACGTCGCTCCGGCAAGGCTTCGGGGTTGATTCAGGGCGCCGGCCTGGCCTCCGGAGCGGCCTGTTTGCGAGCCTGGGCCACCCGTTCGAAGCCCTGCCGCAGGTCGGGGATGTTTTCGCTCAAGGCCGCGAAATCGCCGGAAGGAAGAGCGACGGTGTCGAGGGCCTCGATGCATTTCACGGTCGCGTTCCGCGTCTTCAGGCCCAGAACCGCGATCTCGCCAAAGCACTCGCCCGGACCGAGAGTGGCGAGGGTCTCCTCCCCGCGTTCCGTTTCGTGCAGAACTTCGACCCGTCCCCGACGAATCATGTACACCCGGTCACCCAGATCGCCCTGGCGAAAGACCATCTGACCGGGCTCGAAATGCTCGGGACGAAGAAGCGGCGGAGCCTCGAAGCGCAACTGGACGAGGTCGGGGGGCAGGATCAGATCGAAGGCCCAGGCCGCCGCGATCTTCGCCCGCCGTCCCCATCCCGGCATCTTCATGAGATAGATGGTCCGCCATACGAACCAGGCCAACATCCCCGAGAGTTTGATGCCGAACATTTCCGCCACCGCGGAACGGTGGCCGAGCGCGCCCATCTTGCCCAGGCCCTTGAAGTCGTAGACGCGGGTGGGCCCCCCGCGAAGGGAGGCCACGAGATTATGAGCCAGGGCAGACGCCTGCCGAGTCGCGTGCTGGGCGGTGGGCGGATTTACCGAGCCGTCGGGGTTTCGCACCACCGCGCAATCCCCGAGGGCCCAGACCCCGGGCCTCTCGGACACCGCGAGCTGCCCGTTCACCACGATCCGGCCGCGCTCCTTGGGCAGGGTGGTGAGAGCATCGACCAGCGGATGCGGGGATGAGGGCACCGTCGACACCAGGGTCCGGGTGGGCAGCCGCTTCCCATCCGCCATGATGGCTTCCGTCCCCGTGGCCGCCTGCACCACCGTTTTCAGCAGGACCTCGACACCGCGCTTCCTCAGGATGCCCTCCGCGAATCGGCCCAGGCTCTCCGGCAGTTCCGGGAGGATGCGATCGGTCGCGTGGACCAGCACCACGCGGATGTCGCCGGGACCGAAGCTGCGGAAACTCCGCGCCACGTGCCTCACGAAATCATTCAGTTCAGCCGCGACTTCGACTCCGGAGAAACCTCCGCCCGCCACCACGAAGGTGAGAAGCTGACGCCGCAGCTCCGGATCGTCGCCTTCGATCTCCGCCTCTTCGAGCGCACGGATGACGTGATGCCGCAGGTTCAGGGCGTCGCCAAGGTCCTTGAAGGGCAGGGCGTGCTCGGGGAGGCCGCGGAGGCCGCGGAAATCGGTCACGGTTCCAAGTCCGATCACCAGATGGTCGTACCTCACCTCGTGGGCATGGGGCGTGAAACCCTGAACGAGGCGGACCACCTTGCGCTCGAGGTCGATGGACTCGACCTCCCGGACCCGGATCTCCGTCTTCTTCAGCATCCGGCGCAGCGGGCTCACCACGTCCGTGAGACCGATGGTCCCGGAGATCACCTCGGGGAGGATCGGGTGGAAGACGAAATAGTTCTCCTTGCTGACGAGAAGAATCTCGAAGTCGTTTCGAGAGCCCAGCCGCTTTTCGAGTTCCAGGGCCGCGTAGGCTCCGGCGAACCCTCCGCCCAGGATCAGAACCCGGGGTTTTCCCGGCTTTGTTTCCGTGTTCGCGTTCATCTCTTTCCTCGACGATCTCTCATGGTCGCGGGCACTGACGCCGGTGAGGACGGACGCCCGGCTCCGGAGCGAGAGGGGTTGCCCCTACTCTACCGACAGAGCGGCCCATTTCGTCCCCGCCCCCAAAGGAGCCGGGCGGAGAAGTGCCCGCTTGGGCGCCCGCGTCGCTACCCGAGCCTCTTCTCCAGACTGTCCAGTTCCGCGACCAGGGGCTGCGGCACCTTGCCGTCGAACTTGCCGAAGAATTCCCGAATCCCTGGCGTTTCGGCCTTCCAGTCCTCCTTGTCCACCGACAGGACGGCGTCGAGATCCGCGGCGGGCATGTCGAGACCGTCCAGGTTCAACGAGTCCCTGGTGGGAACGGCGCCGATCGGCGTCTCCACCGCGCCGCCTTTTCCAGCCACCCGATCGAGCATCCACAGGAGGGGACGGAGATTCTCACCAAAGCCCGGCCACATGAACTTGCCCGCCGCGTCCTGACGGAACCAGTTCACGTGGAAGATCTTTGGCGGGTTCTTCACCAGCTTTCCCATCTCCAGCCAGTGGCCGAAGTAGTCCGCCATGTTGTAGCCGCAGAAGGGCAGCATGGCCATGGGGTCGCGACGAACCACCCCGACTTTGCCCGTCGCCGCCGCCGTGGTCTCGGAGCCCATGGTCGCGGCCGCGAAGACGCCGTGCGTCCAGTCGCGGGTTTCGAAGACCAGGGGAGCCAGGCGCGAGCGACGACCGCCGAAAATGACGGCGGAGATGGGCACGCCCATCGGATCATCGAACTTCGCAGAGATGCTGGGACACTGGGACGCGGCCACGGTGAAGCGCGAATTCGGATGCGCCGCTTTCCCCGACTTGTCCCAGGGCTTGCCCAGCCAATCGATCAGTCCCGCGGGCGGATTCTTGTCCTTGCCCTCCCACCAGGGCACGCCGTTGCCGTCCACGGCCACGTTGGTGAAGATCGTGTCGTGAGTGATGGTGTCCATGGCCACGGGATTCGTGTCGTAGCTCGTGCCCGGCACCACCCCGAAGAAACCGGCCTCCGGGTTCACCGCCCAGAGCCGGCCGTCCGGGCCCGGACGCAGCCAAGCGATGTCGTCGCCGACGGTGCGAACCTTGTAGCCCTGCTTTTGAAGGGGCGAGACGAGCATGGCCAGGTTGGTCTTGCCACAGGCCGACGGAAACGCGGCGGTGATGTACTTGACCTCGCCCGAGGGGAGGGTCAATTCGAGAATGAGCATGTGCTCGGCCATCCAGCCCTGATCGCGGGCCATGGTGGAGGCAATGCGGAGAGCGAAGCACTTCTTGCCCAGAAGCGCGTTCCCGCCATAGCCCGAGCCCACCGACCAGATGGTCTTGGTCTCGGGGAAGTGCATGATGGCCCGACGCTCGGGCGAGAGATCGCCGGTCGAATGCACGCCGGGCACGAAGTCGTCGGACGAACCGAGTTGATCGAGCGCCTTCTTGCCCATCCGGGTCATGATCCGCATGTTCGCGACCACGTAGGCCGAATCCGTGATCTCAATCCCGACCTTGCTGAAAGGCGAGCCCAGAGGACCCATCACATAAGGGACCACGTACATGGTGCGGCCCTTCATGGCCCCGCGGAAGAGCGGGTCCGCCTTCGCCTTCGCGTCCTTCGGGGAAAGCCAGTTGTTCGTAGGGCCGGCGTCCTCTTTCTTCTCCGAGCAGATGAAGGTCAGGTGCTCGGTGCGCGCCACGTCCGACGGATCGGAGCGGTGCAGATACGAATTCGGCAGTTCCTTCTCGTTCAGCTTGATGAGGGTTCCGCTTTCGACCATCTGGGCTTTGAGGCGAGCATCCTCCTCCTCGGATCCGTCGCACCAGTGAATGCGATCGGGGGTGAGCCATTTTGCCGTCTCGTCGACAAATCGTTCCGCTTGGTTCATGAGTGTCTTGACTCCTCTGCTTGGTTCGGTCGCCCATCCGGTGGGGGGCATGCCTCATCAGAGACGGTCGAGGGCAGCGGCGGCTGTCCCTGCTTGCCTCAACAGAAAGCATGAAAGTCATTTGGCGAGCTTCTCGTCGAGTCATTCTACGAAAGCAGGGCCACGAATGGTGCGCGCAGCCGGTAGAGCCGATTCGGTGAGCTCGAATCCCGAATCTCCTCGACTACAATTCCTCGAAAATCATGGCGTTTTTGAAATACGTGCCGCCCATGGGGATCTACGAAACGCTCTACGCGTTTCTCGCCACCTTTGGGAAAGCCATGGGCGACCCGGGCACGCATCCCTGGAGCCAGGGATTCCCGCGGACGGACCAGTTGCCCGGCGGCCCGGCCCTGCCGACCTCGGTGGCCATACCTCCAGACCACCTCAAGTACCCCAAGGCCTATGGACTGCCCGCTCTTCGAGAGGCGGTCGCCGCCTACTACCGTTCCCACTATGGGGCCTCCATCAGCGCAGAGAACGTGATGATCTTCGCCGGGGGGCGGCCCGCCCTCGTCGCCGTGCTCTTCTTCCTCGAAAGGGAAATCGGAGTTCGGGTGGCCTCGACCGAGTACACGCCCTACTTCGACATGCTCGAGCGCCTGGGTCGAACCTGGTCGATGGTGGAAAGCAACGAGCACAATCGATTCACACCGCCGGTTGCCGAATACCTCGCGGCCGACGCGGATGCGCGGTCCCTCATTCTCATGAGCAACCCCTGCAACCCCACCGGCGTGACCCGGCGAGGAGCCGAACTCGAAGAACTGGTTCGAGCCGCGTGGTCAGACCGGACCGGCCTGCTGATCGACGAGGCCTACGAGTTATTTCACGACCATCCCGAGAGCGCTCTCCGGCACGCGCGGGACATCGATCAGTCGAACCTGTTCGTGGTGGGCGCCGCCACCAAGGGTCTGCAGGCTCCCGGCATCCGCATCGGCTGGGTGGTCGCGGCCAGGAAGCACATCGAAATCCTGGGCAATTTCTCGTCGTTCGGAATGGGTGGAGTGTCCCATCCGTCCCAGAGCTACGCCCTCGCCCTTCTGGCCGAGGATCGCATCGCTCTGGCCCGGAAAGCGGTGCCCGCGTTCTACCGCGAGCAGCGCGCCCGATATGGTGAGGCGTTTTTGGCCCTCGGGCTCGAGTCGTTCACCGGAGAGGGCGGCTTCTACCACTGGTGCCGCCTGCCTTCGGGCCTGACCGCGGCCGAGTTGAACGAGCGCCTCTTCAAGAAGGGGGCGGCCATTCTCAAGGGCACGGACTGCGACATGGCCCGGCGCGGCGCGGCATCGCCCTTGCGCCACTTCTTTCGATTCTCGTTCGGTCCCCTCCATCCCGAGTCTTTCCACTCGGACATCGCCATCCTCAGGGAAGCGCTCGCGGGCTGAGTCGGGAAGCGGGTCTGAGACTGGGCTCGCATCGGGCCGGGCTCAGCGAGTATGGTCCCTTGAGTCCGGGGCTCCGCGGCCCCTGAGAGGATGCTCCATGCCGGCCATCGCTTTCGCCGCCTTCGTTCTGGGTTTCGGGGCCAGCGCCCCCCCGCCCGTGACCGGTCCGCAGACCGTGGCGCCCCTCACCTTCGGCAGCGACGTCCGGATGATCCGGCTCGACGTTTCCGTGGTCGATGGCTCGGGCCGTCCAGTCAGAGGATTGGCGGCCGGAGACTTCTCCATAAAAGAGAACGGAAAGCCGGTCGAGCTCTCCGTGTTCGAAGCCATGGAAGACGGATCCGTGGCCACCATGGACATGCGCGAGGGCGGGGCGGGGGCGAGTCTGACCGTGCAAGCCGAGGGCTCCTCGTCGGCCTCGCCGGGCCAGCGCATCGTGATCGTGACGGATCCCTCGGGACTCACCCCCATGCAGCTCGCGCGGGTGCGGAATGCCGCCTCCGACTTCATCGCGAATCAGGCGAAGGACGGAGACATCGTGCGCCTGATCAATCTCGCCACCCGCGAAGTCTGGGAGGGTCACGTTCCCGGCGACCGCCTCCGGCTGGCTTTCCTGGGGCGAAAACTCTCCCGTAGCCGAAGCCCTTTCTTCACCCCCGGAGGCGATGGCGAGTCACTGGCCGAACAAATCGATTTCGACATGGAGGATGATGTCAACGGCGCCTATACCGAGGCCTTGCGCCGCGAACGCTTCCAGTCGCGCTTTGCTCGCACGGGCGAGCTTCTGTCTCTGTTCGACGAGATCCTGCTTCAGCTCTCCGCAATTCCCGGGCGCAAGTCCCTGATTCTGATTTCCGACGGCTTTCCGCAGCTGCGCTTGATGGACGAGCGACTGGAGCGCACCGCCCACCTCGCCCGCGAGGCTCAAGCGGCCATCCACTTCGTCGACGCCTACGGGCTCGATGGCCTCCTCCCCGAACCGGGTCAGAAAATGCAGTCGATCTTCGAAAGGGCGTGGGAGCGCTCCGGCGGATCCCAGGATCTGGCCGAGGCCACGGGCGGTTTCGTGGCACGATTCGCCAACGTGCTGACCGGAGCAGTGTCGCGGGCGGCCGAGGAAGCTCGCTCCTACTACATCGTGGGCTACGCCCCCATCCGAAGGGACGACGGCCAGTTCCGCAGCGTCAAGGTTCGGGTGCAGCGAGAGAACGTGACCGTTCGCACCAAGAAGGGGTACATCGCCGGTGGAATCGCGGGCCGGCTCGCGAGCCAGCACGGCCACTAACCAGGACTACTCATGAGGGAAGCTGCGGCGACGATTCCTCATGAATAATCCGGGCTAACGGAGCGATCCAATAATTCCGGAGGGGTCAGTGAAAAGATTATTACCGGCAAGCCTCGTGCTCGCCGCGTTTGGGATGGGAATGATGGAGGCTCCCCCTCCCGGTTCGGGGCCCCGCATGACCTCGATTTCGGCGACCAGCCGCGCGGCCATGAGCGAATGGGATCAGAAGATCCGATCGCTGACCGCGGCGGGAGACCTGAGGGTTCTAGGCACGCGCGAGGACACGATGCTGGCCGGCCGGACCCACACCCGCTTCGCTCAATTCCATAGAGGTGTCCCCGTCTGGGGCGGCGAAGTGGTGCGGCAGGACGACGCCGCGGGCACTCTCAGCGTGTTCGGCGGCCTGCTCGAGGGGATCGACCTCGAGACCCGGCCCGCGCTCGGGGAATCCGCGGCGCGATCGGCGATGTTCAGAAGGAGCCCGGAGGGAAGTTCGCTCATCCCCGACCAGGTCACGCTCACGATCCTCCCCTCGGAGGACGGCAACTTCGTCCTCACCTGGCGGGCCCGGATCTTCACCGGCTCGGACATTCTCATGACTTTCCTGGATGCGAACTCCGGGGAAGTGGTTCTTGAATACTCGGACCGGCAGACCCAGTCGGCGGTGGGCACGGGCGCCGGCGTCCTCGGGGACCAGAAGAAGATCAGCGTGACTCAGATGGGCTCGACCTATCAGACCCAGGACGCCCTTCGGCCGCCCGTCCTTCAGACCCTGGACATGAAGGGAGACCTGAACCGCCTGGACGCGATTTTCGACCGGTTTCCAGGCGCCATCGTGGACTCCGACTACGCGGCGGACGCGGACAACGACTGGACCGACGGAGCGGCGGTGGACGCGCACGTCTATGGCGGCTACACCTACGACTATTACTTCAAGCGTTTCGGCCGGCTCGGACTCGACAACGCCAACATCGCCATCCGGAGTTTCGTTCACCCGGTGGATCGCGCCGATGTGCTGCAACAACCGCCGAACATCCAGAACACCTTCTATCTCAATGCCTTTTACGCGGGAGAAGGAGTGATGGTTTACGGAGAGGGCCTGCCCGTCGGCCTCACCTTCGGCGGGCAGCGATGGAACTACCTGGCCGGAGGCCTCGATATCGTGGCCCACGAACTGACCCACGGGGTCACCGACTTTTCCTCGCGTCTCATCTACCGGAACGAGTCCGGAGCCCTGAACGAGGCCTTCTCGGACATGATGGGGACGGCAGTTGAGTTCTATTTCCAGCCTCCCGGAACGGGATCCAGACGGGCCGACTACCTCCTCGGCGAGGATGTGATCACCGCCGCCTCGTTCCCCCTGAACGGGATACGCTCGATGCAGAACCCGGCGTCGTTCGGCGATCCGGATCACTACAGTGTCCGTTACACCGGGACCCTCGACAATGGCGGCGTCCACATCAACTCGGGCATTCCCAACCAGGCCTTCTACCTGGCCATCGAAGGCGGAACTCATCGGCTCGGGGGCCGAGTGACCGGCGTGGGGAGCGCGAATCGCGAGCAGATCGAACGCGTCTTCTACCGGGCCTTCACGTCCTTCCTGGCTCCGTCGAGCAACTTCGCCGCCGCCCGGGCGGCAACCATCCAGGCCGCCCGCGAACTCTACCCCGGCGATCCCGCGGTCGCGGCCGCGGTCACGCAGGCGTGGACCGCGGTGGGAGTGAACTGATGAAGAACCTGATCATCCGCTCGACCATCGCCTTGGGCCTCGGTTTCGGCAGCGGCAACGCCGCCTTCGCCCAGGATGCTCAACCCGTCTCGGGCGACCCCACCCCGGCGCCTCCGGGTGAGAGTCGATTCGAAATGGGTCTCGCTTTCGCGCAGAGCCTCGGCTCCTCGACCTTCAACGCCAGCCAGACCCTGCGGGAGAACGCCGAGGACGGCACTTTCAACAGTTCCTACGAAGTGGACGGCGCTCCCGGGGGGGCGTTCGATCTACAGTACAACCTGAGCGGGAAGTTCGGAATCCGGATCGGAGCGCAGACCTTTTCCCGCAAAACCACGGGCACCTTCGACGCCGAGATTCCCCATCCTTTCTTCTTCTCGCAGCCACGCGCCATCAGCGGGACCGAATCGGGCCTCGGCTTCAGCGAAGCGGCCTACTCCCTGACCGGCGTTTATCGGGGCGGCTCCGGCAAGTGGAGCGTGAATGTGGAGGGCGGTCCGGCCTATTTTTCGGTGAACGCCACCGTCGCGGAGAAGGTCAACTACTCGGAGGTCTACCCGTTTGACACCGCGACCTTCAGCGGCATCGTGTCCTCCAGGCACAAGGTGTCGCCGCTCGGCTTCGCGGTGGGGCTCGAGATCGGGCGAGAGCTCACCCCGTCTCTCAGCGTGGTCGTTCAGGGGCGCTTCACCCAGGGCTCTGGAGATCTGAATGTGAACGACCAGAAGATCAGCATCAAGGCGGGTGGCGCCCAGGCGCGAATGGGTCTGCGTTTCGTGCTGGCGCGGAAGCGCGTCGGAGGGTGAAAGTCCGGTCGCATCCTTAGCGAGAGATTTTTCGTCAGATCAGAGGCTGGACGGAAGGAATATCGGGAATATTTCGAGGTTCAGCAACGCAGAGCTCTGCGGAAAAGATCCGCTAAGGGCGCGGCCCGACTTTCACCACGGGCGGCTAGACCACAATCGCCCGGATCAGGCCGCCGGGACCGTCGCTTTCAGATAGCGGCTCGGCAACTCGCGTCCCAGGCGCTCGCCCATGACCCGCGAGGCGGCCGCGACTTTCACGAGGTCGACGCCGGTCTCGATGCCCATGCCGTGCAGCATATAGAGCAGATCCTCGGTGGCGAGGTTTCCCGAGGCGCCCGGCGCGTAGGGACAGCCCCCGAGGCCTCCGGCCGAGCTGTCGACGGTCGCTACCCCGAGTTGCAGGGCGCGGAGCACGTTGGCGAGGGCCGTCCCGCGGGTGTCATGAAAGTGAACTCCCAGACGCGACAACGTCGCGTGAGGCGACACCGCCGCGATCACGTCATCGACCTGGCTGGGAACGGCCACTCCGATGGTGTCGCCGAGGGAGATCTCGTCGCAGCCGAGATCGATCAGACGCCGCGTGACCTCCGCAACCTTCACGGGCGCGACCGAACCCTCGTAGGGACAGCCGAAGCAGGCGGAGATGTAGCCGCGCACGAAGAGCCCGGCCGTCTTCGCGTCACCCACGAACTCACCGAACCTTTGGATCGACTCGTCGATGGTGGCGTTGGTGTTCTTGAGGTTGAAGGTGTCGGAAGCGGCGGTGAAGATGGCGATGGCGGAAACCCCGGCCTCGCGGGCGCGTTCGTACCCTCGCCGGTTGGGCACCAGCATGGGCAACTGCGCGCGATCCCTGGGCAGGGCCTTGAACACCTCCTCGCTGCCCGCCATCTGGGGGACCCACTTCGGCGAGACCAGGGCTCCCGCCTCGACCACGGGGAGGCCGGCCTCGATGAGGGCCACGCAGAAGCTGATTCGATCCTCCACAGAGACCGCAACCGCTTCATTCTGCAGGCCGTCCCGCGGTCCGACCTCCACCACCTTGACCCGCGTGGGCATGCTCATGACCCGGCCTCGATCACGACCAGAGCCGGTCCGGGCGCCACCATGTCGCCGACTTTCACGGCCAGGCTCTTCACCACTCCGTCCATGGGCGAGATCAGAGCGTTCTCCATCTTCATGGCCTCGACCACGATGAGCTCCTGGCCCCGCTTCACCGCATCCCCCACCGACACGTCCACCCGGGTCACCCGACCCGGCATGGGCGCCTCGAGGTCACCCGGCGACCCTGAGTCCGAAGCGGAGGCGGCCGCCTTTCGGGCGACCACCTTGAGAACATAGGACCGCCCTCCGACCTGGGCGAAGACGCGATCGCCCTCGCGAGCCACGAAAACGGGAGTGCGGCATTCTCCGGTCCGACCGTCGAATCGAGATGATCCGGCCGGAGAAACGCTCGCCTCAACCGCGACCCCATCGACCTCGAACGCGGTTTCCGAATGACGCGCCACTTCGTGGATGCGATCCCCGTGCTTGAATCTCACCAGAGCCTCCAGCCCCCGGCCGAGGCCCAGGGATCATGCGCCGCCGGGGTTCGCACGCCGGAGTGCGGCCGCGAAGAGCCCGAATCCAGCGCGGCCTGAATCAAGGCCAGATCCTCGGCGGAGGGGGGCGCCTCTTTCGGGAGCGGGCCAATCTCGTCGAGGACGCCGGTGTGGATCCTGCCCGTGGCGAAGGGTTCGCTTTGGAGAATCTGAATGAGCCTCTCCCGATTGGTGGAGATCCCCAGAACCACCGTGTCGTGAAGGGCGTCAATGAGGGCGGTTCGGGCGGCGTCCCGGGTGGGGCCGCTGGCGATGATCTTCGCGATCATGGGGTCGTAGTACTCGGGGACCACGCTGCCCGTCCTGACCCCGGAGTCACAGCGCACGAAAGGGCCGCAGGGGGGTTCGAAATGCAGGATGCGGCCCGGCGACGGCGAATCGCCCCGCCGCGGATCCTCGGCGTTGAGGCGAGCCTCGATGGCATGGCCTCGCGGGGTGAGTTTCGACTGCGAGAAGGGCAGAGGCCGGCCTTCGGCGATCTCAATCTGCAAACGCACCAGGTCGAGACCAAGGGTCATCTCCGTGACCGGATGTTCGACCTGCAGGCGCGTATTCATCTCCAGAAAGTAGAACTCACCCGAGGGATCGAGAAGAAACTCGACGGTGCCGGCGTTCACGTAGTTCGCGGCCGCCGCGGCCGTCACACCGGCGGCGCAGATCCGCTCACGCTGAGAGGCGTCGAGTGCTATCGAGGGCGTCTCCTCGAGGACCTTCTGGTGCCGGCGCTGAACCGAGCACTCGCGCTCGAAGAGGTGAACGCCCTGGCCGTGCGCATCGAAAAGAACCTGCACTTCGACGTGCCTCGGCTTCTGCACGAAGCGCTCCAGCACCAGCACATCGTTGCCGAAGCTCGACTGAGATTCGCGGCGCGCCCTTGGAAGCACGCTTTCGAACTCCGCCGCGTTGTGGGCGACGTGCATGCCCTTGCCCCCGCCTCCGCGGGCGGGCTTGATCATCAGCGGAAACCCGATGCGTTTCGCTTCCGCAACCAGGCTCTCGTCCTGCTGATCGTCGCCGTCGTAGCCGGGGACCACGGGCACCCCGAAGCGCTGCACCTGCTGACGCGCGGCCTTCTTGTCGCCCATCAAACGATGAACGTCGCCCTTCGGGCCAATGAAGATGAGTCCGGCGTCGGCACACTCGTCGGCGAAATCCGGATTCTGGCTCAGGAACCCGTAGCCGGGATGGACCGCATCCACACCCGATTCCCGGGCCGCCTCGAGGATGCGCTCGATGCGTAGATACGACTCGGACGAGGGCGCCTTGCCGATGAGAACCGCACGATCGGCTTCGCGGACATGAAGGGCCAACTCATCCGCCTCGGAATAGACCGCGACCGTCTCCACCCCCATGGCCCGGCAGGTCTTGATGACGCGGACCGCAATCTCGCCACGATTGGCAATGAGGACAGATCGGATGGGTGGCAAGACCGCTATTTTGACCGAACCCTGCGGCGGCGGGTGAACCGCGGCCTCATTTCGTCTTCCACAAAGGCGATAATGCGCGGCCATGCTGAAAGACTCGATGCTGCAGAGCTTTCTCACTCTCTTCGTCGTGGTCGATCCCATCGGGGTGGCCGTGCTCTTCCTCGGCCTCGCCGGCTCGCGTTCGAAGCAGGAGCGGCGAGCCACCGCGCGCAAGGCGGTGCTGGTGGCGGCCTGCGTGCTGGCGGTGTTTGCCCTCCTGGGCTCGGCCATCCTGAATCACCTCGGTATCACCCTGAGCGCGTTCCGGGTGGCCGGAGGTCTGCTCCTTCTGAAGATCGCCGCCGACATGGTCTTCGCCCAGCGCGAGCGGGAGACCAAGGAGGAGGCCGCGGAAGCGCTCGCGCGCCCCGACATCAGCGTCTTCCCCCTGGCCATCCCTCTCCTGGCCGGGCCCGGCGCCCTCGCCGCGGTCATGATCCTGGCCGGGACCAGCGCGCCGGGGGCACAGGGTGCGGTGTATGGCAGCATCCTTCTGGTTTCGCTCATCGCCTACGTGGCCCTGATCGCGGCCGAGTGGCTCTTCCGGCTGCTCGGCCAGACCGGTATCAACGTGGTGACCCGTATCCTCGGGATACTGCTGGCTGCGCTCGCGGTTCAATACGTCGCGGACGGTGCGAAAGGACTTTGGAATTGATCGATCACCGCCGCCGGGCCCGGGGCATCCTGGCTCTCACCCTCGGGGCCGCCCTGATTTCGCCGGCCGCCGCTGACGACGACTTCAGACCGTTGTCCTTCCCGTCTCTATCCCGGGCCGCCCGGCATTCACTCGGCGCCGACTTCTACGTCGACGATCGCGACCGCGATCCTCAGGGGATCGATGTCTTCGACGTGGGCTTTCGGTTTCGATTCCAGCTCGGGGAGAAGACCGAGGTCTTTTCGGACGTCATCGTGGATCGGGTGGTCGCGCTGCCCGAGTCGCCGGCCATTCCGTCGTCGCCACGGGACCTCAGTTTCTTGAGCCCGACTCGATCCATTCCCAATGCCTTCGTGGGCGAGCATCCCTATGTCGACAAACGCGGAGACGCCCGGTTCGACGCCTTCATTCCCGGCACCGCCACGATCGGAATCGCTCGAACGCTGCGAGGCGAGGGCTCGCCCTCGGCGTTTCCGGAGCCATCGCCATCCCGATGGCCAAAAGCCTGCACGCCTTGCAGTCAGGCGCCGGTTCGGGGAGCGTCGACGCGACCCTCGCCGGGCTCGCATCGGGCAGCGTCTTCGGGGGGAAGGCCCACGGACGCCTCGCCTTCACTCTGGCCGGCCCGGGATCGTTTCCGGACCGGTCTCTCTCGGTCTCGGGAGCCGCGGTGGAGGTGACCGAGACCGATATCGGCATCGGCAACCGGCTCGAGGCGGGCCTCGCGTGGGTCCGGCCGTTCTCCGACTCTCTGGCCGCGGCGATCGAGTTGCGAACCAGGAAGGAATTCGTGGGGGACCTGCGCCTGGACGCGATCAGCCCGGTCGATGTCACGCTGGGCCTGCACAAGCGCTTCGGCCGCTTCACCGCGTCGGCGGCCTTGCTGAGTCATTTCCGAGCCCTTCCTTCGGGCGAACGCCGCGCCAATCCTCTGGCCGGGGGGATCGACCTCTCGAACGTGAGCGTCGATGATCGGAACACGTTTCTCGCCCGGAACGGGCTGGGGGCTCTGGCCGGCCAGCTCCGCGAAGGTGTGCACACGGTGGTGGTGGGGCTATCGACGACGTCCCTCCCGGAAGGCGCCTTCCGCATCGATCCGACCTACAACATCCGCTCCGAGCACAACCTCGGATACATCTTCACGGTGACGTTCCGACCGTAGCAACGAGACGCCAGTGGGTCTCGCGACGCTCAGGCCATGTTCTCCCGGCTGCGCTCCAGCACCGTCCGCAGATTCGCCACCACCCGGTCCGTCTCCTTGTCCTTGAGCTTGAGAATCTCGCGCAGGGCGATGCCGATGTGGGGGATGAACTTGTCTATATAACCGCGCTTCTTGGCCTCGGCCGCCTCGCGTTTGCCGCGGCGGATGTGCACGCCGAGCCGGCGCCCCACCTCCATAAGCGCGAGCCGCAGCTCCTTCACGATCTCCGTGTAGGCGGCGATGGCTTCCTTCGACTCCGACGTGAAGGGCACCCAGACCGACGCGATGTGCACCATGAGGACCATGGGTCCGGAAGGCAGGGCGCCTTTCGACATCTGCATCCCGTAGCCGCGCCAGTCGACGCTCATCACCGCCTTGGTGATGGCGCAGGCCGAGGCTTGATACTGCAGCGGCACCCGGTTGGCGAAGCGGAAGAGATCGATCAGTTCGTCGCCGGGCAGGGCGCCGCCGTGAGCCAGCGCCACCTCTACCT
>JAQBHL010000162.1:0-25069 GCA_032127745.1 Acidobacteriota bacterium | reverse complement strand
GCTTGATGCGCATGTCGTAGTCGAAGTGGCCTCGCTGCGGAATCACCACTGGCGTGTCGCCCCGGAATATTTCTTGCTGGCCATCGGGCCGGGTCTTGATGTTGTAGAGGCTGCCCTCCTGCTTGAGAAGTTCCAGCCACTTCGCCGTGAACATGTGGGTGTGGACGTCGATTACGGTCATGCGTTGGGTCTCCCGGTATTGCCCGGCCAGTCGCTCACAAAACGGTTTCGCGGCCGTGGTCAGTGCGTCAGCGCCTGGCCCGGGAGTATCGCACCTTGGACCAGCCCCGCGCCTGGGAGCCCTTGAATCAACACGAAACCCGCGGCGTTTCTGCCTCCCCGGTGAGGCTCGCTCGGCTGAAAGTGGGTTCAGGCCTCGGCAGTGGGCGAAGGTGAGCCGGCGCGCCGCGAGTGGAACCGGCCTCCCCACAGCCGATAAACGGGCAGGCCGGCCAGGATCAGCAGCAGGCCCAGGAGGGACTGCCGCGGCGATTGGTAGAGAGTGTTGACAACCACGGCGGTCGCGACCAGGGTGAAGCCAAGGGCGCAAACGCTGATCAGCAGGCGCTCACCCCGGCCGGCGTAGAAGCCAGGGTCGCGGCTGGCGAAGACGAACACGGAGGCCCCGATCATGGCGAAGAAGGTCCATTCCGCGAACATCGCGTCCTGCAGGAGGTGAGAGTAGGTATGGGTGACCAGCAGCACGCTGCTCCAGCTCGCCTGGGCCACGATCGACCAGACCGGGCTCTTGTAGCGCGGGTGGAGCCTGGTGGCGGCCTTGAAGAACAGGCCATCCTCAGCCATGGCGAAGTAGAGCCGTGAACCGGCCAGGATCAGCACGTTCACGACTCCAGGAGCCGAGATGAGGACCAGGATGCCGATGAAACGCGCGCCCGAGATACCGAGCACCCGATCGGCCAGCAACGCCGCCACCGCGGGCGATTGGGCGATCTCCGCCACGCTCAGCACCCGCATATAGGCGGCGTTGATCAACGTGTAGGTCGCGATCACGATCCCGAGGCCAACCACGATGCCAATCGGTATCGTGCGCTCGGGTTCCTTCAGGTCTCCGGCCAGGAAGGTCAGGGTGTACCAGCCCCCGTAGCTCATGAAGACAGGAAGCAAGGCGAAAAGGAAGGTGCTGGGGTCCGGCGGAGTCTGTGCGGCCGCGATCGGGGGCAGGCCGGACGCGCCGAGGGCCAGCAGGATCAGGAAGGCGAGGGCTCCGAACTTGGCGAGGGTCAACAGGTTTTGCAGGTTGCCCGAGAGTCGCACCCCACGGTAGTTCACCAGAGCCAGGGTGATGACGAGCAGCACAGCGACGGCCTTCTCGGAGCCGAGCAGCGAAGGGAAGGCCACCGCGGCATAGCGGGCGAAGGTGAGCGAGACCGCCGCGATCACTCCGGAGAAGACCGCGAGCAGAACGGTCCAGCCGTAGAGGAAGGCCACACCGGGGTGGTAGGCCTCGCGGAGGTATACGTACAGGCCGCCCGCCTTCGGCAGGAAGCGTCCGAGCTTGGAGCAGGCGATGCCGCCGAGCATGGCCGCGATGCCTCCCAGCACCCAGGCCAGCAGGATCGCGCGCGACGAGCCCAGGCTGCGCGCGACTTCAGAGGGGTTGACGAAGATGCCGACGCCCACCACCGCGCCCGCGACCATCATCACGGCGTCGAAGGCCGAGAGGCGGCGTGGGAGTGCTTCGCCGGCGGTGAGGTGGGGCTTGTCGACCATGACCATGGACCTCACAACCGCTACTTCCCTTGAGCTTCGTTCCAGATGGCCCGCGAAACGCCCGAGAGCTCAGCGTCGATCGCGCTGCGGGCTAGCCGTTCAACGCCTTGGCCATGTTGTCGATGGCGAGCTTCACCAGCTTGCGCGAGGTGGCAATATTCATGCGCAGGTGGTCTTGTCCGCCCTTGCCGTAGGTGTGGCCGGGGTTCAGGCTGACCCGGGCATTCTTGACGAAGTAACGCTCGAGCATGGTCTCGGGCATGAGGTCTGGGTCGCCCGGGCCGTGGCCCAGGTTGGCTTCGGCGGCGAGCTTCCTGGTGTCGATCTTGTTCGCCACCGCCGTGCAGTCGAGCCACAGAAGGTAGGTTCCCTGCGGCTTGACCACCTTGATCATGGGGATGTTCTTTGCAATGTAATCGACCGCGAATGCCTGGTTGCCGTCGACGTACTCGTTGCACTGGTCGAGCCACTCTTCGCCGCCGGTCAAGGCACCCATGTTCGCCACCGCCCCCAGGGTGGTGATGTCGGAGCGGAGGTTCTTCTTCACCCGCTCGAGAAGGATCTTGTTAGTCGAGAAGAACCATGCCAACTTGTGCGCGGCGAGACCGAACGACTTACTCGCCGCCTTGAAGGTGATGCTGTTGTCGACAATGGCCCGGTTGGGCAGACTGGCGAACGGCGTGTACTTCTGGCCATCGCCCACGAAGTCACAGTGGATCTCGTCGGCCAGCACCACCACGTTGCGCTTGAGGCAGATCTCGCCGAGCCGGGTGAGATCCTCGGGACTCCAGCAGTTGCCCGTCGGATTCTGAGGATTGCAGAGGATGAAGCTGTGTACGTCCGGCGTGATCCGGCGTTCGAAGTCATCGAAGTCGATGGCGTATCGGCCGTCGACCTTCTTCATGAGGCTCTCTTCCGCCAACGTCCGGCTGTTCGTCAGGTCGCTGAAGAAGCCGTTGTAGGTGGGCGTGTTGAGGAGCACCTTGCTGCCGGGCGGCGAGAAGGTGATGAGAGTGGCGAGGAGGCCGGGGTGGACGCCGGTGGTGAAGACCAGAGTCTTGGGATCGATGGTGAGGCCATAGCGCTTCTTGTTCCATTCGACCACTTTCGCCCCCACCAGTTCGAGGTATTCCTCGGTGTCGAGGTAGCCCCAGTTTTCGTGCTGGAGGCGCTCCAGAAGGGCCGAGGTGATGGAGGGCGCCACCTTGAAGTCCATGTCGGCGATGCCCATTCCGACCTCGATGCTGCCCTTGCCGAAGCGCCGGACCTGCTGGTCCCACTTGACCGAGTGGGAGCCGAATCGGTTATAGATCGTGTCGAAGTCGAACTTCCCGTTGACCGGGTCGGTCCTCTCACCGGCCGCGGCGGCCGGGACGGGACCGAGCGAAGCTCCCGAGGCCACAGCCCCCGCGAACGCGCTCAGGCCGGCGCTTCTGAGAAATACTCGTCGATTCAGCCCGTCATCATGATGTGACATGAGAAATTCCGCCGTGGTTTTGAGTTGTGCCAAGACCGCCCGCGTGTGGGCGACCATCTCCAACTGGTGGTAGCCAGCCTCGATACTACACGCACCTCCGTCCCTTGTTTTGGAGATTTTCTTTGGCCTTCTTGACGTGCCCATTTTCCGGTCTATCCTTGGCTACAACAAGCCGAGTATCCCGAGGAGGGTTTTCATGTCGCTATCGCGCCGTTCGTTTCTTTCCACTTTCGATCCGGAGGCCTCGACATCCTCATCCGCCCTCGTCGGTGGAGGTGTGCGAGAGTCCGAGCAGGCTTCATCCATGAAGAAGGGGGCGCCCGCGCCGATGCCGCCCGCGCCGCCGCCCACGGATACCGACACGATTCACCTCGACAGCAACGAAAATCCGCTCGGGCCGGGGTCAGCCGCGATGGAGGCTCTGGCCAAGGGCTATGACTTCGCGGGCCGGTACCCGACGAACGCAAAGCCCAGTACTTCGCAGTTGCGCGAAACGATCGCGCGCAAGTTCGGGGTGCGACCCGAGAACGTCGTGGTCTCCAACGGCTCCGGCGAGTTGTTGAGGGTGGCCACGCGTGTCTACACCTCTCCTTCGCGGCACCTGCTCACCGCCTCGCCCACGTTCGCCTCGCCCGAGGAGATGGCCGCTCAGGTGGGAAGCGCGGTGAAGAGGGTTCTGGTCGACCAGGAGGGCAAGCTCGACCTCGACGGGATGGCCGCGGGCGCGCGTTGGGCCGGCCTGATCTTCTTCTGCAACCCGAACAATCCCACCGGCACCGTCCACTCGTTCAAGGCGGTCGCCGACTTTGTGGGGAGGGTGCGCAGAGAATCTCCCGAGACCGCGATCCTCATCGATGAGGCGTATCACGACTACGTCGACGATCCGAGCTACGGCAGCGCGGTGGCGCTGGCTCTCGAACACCCCAACGTGCTCGTCACCCGCACGCTCTCCAAGGCGTACGGGATGGCGGGAATGCGCGTGGGCTACGCCATCGCCCAGGCCAGGACCATAGAGAGCCTGCAGCGCTGGGTCATGACCTTCACCACCAACTCGCTCGCGCAGGCGGCCGCGGTGGCGTCGCTCAAGGACCCCGACCACATCGACCGCGAGCACGCGCGCAACACCGAGGTGCGCCAGTACGTCACCCGCTTCTTCAAAGACTTGGGTTTCAAGACCACCGACTCCCACGGCAACTTCGTGTTCGTGGACATCGGGCGACCCTCGAAGGAATTCAAGCAGGCCTGCTCCAGGCAGGGGGTGATCGTGGGTCGGGAGTTCCCGCCGCTCGAAAAAACCTGGGCGCGCATCTCCCTCGGCACGATGGAACAGATGAAGAAGGCGACGGCAGTGTTCGCACGGGTCCTTTCGCCCGCGACGTCGGGCGTCGGTTCAGAAAGCGGCGGCTCTGCCGCCACCACGGTGTCGAAGTGAGGTTGCCCATGTCATCCAAGGAGACTGCCATGCCGTTCACCCGTCGTTCCTTTGTCACGACCGCCGGCCTCTCCGGGGCCTCGCTTCTGGCCTTGCGCCGGGAGGCCTTCGCCGCTTTGCCGGCCCCTGATTCGCCCATGGCCCTCCCGCCGCCGCGACTCCTCCTCCATAACAACGAGAATCCTCTCGGCCCGGGGCAGGCCGTCCTCGATGCGCTGCGAGTCCAGCTGAAAGATGGCGTCCCGGCCGGCCGCTACCCGTTCGCTCTGGCCGGGGAGACGACCAAGGCCATCGCCGACCGGTTTGGAGCCAAACCCGAGAACGTAGCCCTCGGCTGCGGCTCCACCCAGGTGTTGCGCTCCGCGGTGGAAGTGTTCACCTCGAGCACGAAGGGGCTGGTGAGCGCCATCCCGACCTACGAGGAGTGCATGGGCGACGCGGAGTTGCTGGGGCGCCCGGTCCGGGCGATCCCGCTGGACTCACAGATGAAGATTGATCTCGACGCCATGGCCGAAGCCTCAAAGGGCGCGGGCCTCGTATTCGTGAACAATCCCAACAACCCGACCGCCACCGTGTGGTCCGGGGACGCCATCGGGGCCTTCATCGAAAAGGTCCTCAAGGCCTCCCCCGACACCACGATTCTGCTCGACGAGGCCTACCACGACTACGTCACCGACCCCTCGCACCGCACCCAGGTCCCGCTGGCCCTCAAGAACCCGCGCGTCCTGGTGGCCCGCACGTTCTCCAAGGCGCATGGGATGGCGGGAATGCGGACCGGCTATGTGCTCGGGATGCCCGAGACCGTCGCGAAGCTGAATGCCTGGGAAGGAAGCGGTTATCTCAACATACCGGGTCTGATCGCCGCCGCGGTCTCCATCAAGGACCAGGCGAGACTGGACGCCGAAAAGGCTCGCAACACCGAGGCGCGCCAGTTCACCATCGACTGGTTCAAGGCCCGCGGCTGCGAGCCGACCGACTCCCAGTGCAACTTCCTCTTCGTGAACATCAATCAGCCGGTCCGCGGTTTCCGCGAGGCCTGCCGCAAGGAAGGCGTGCTCGTCGCGCGGGATTTCCCGCCCTATGAGAACAGCCACTGCCGCATTTCGATCGGTACGCTCGAGGAAATGAAGCAGGCCACCGAAGTGTTCGCGAGAGCCCTCGCCGCCGCGCCAGCCAAGGCCGCCTAGTTCGGAAGGCGCAGGGCCACGAGCGACGCCTCTCTGGCGGCGCCGGTCGCGAAGACGATGTACTGGCGGCCTTTGTGCAGGAAAGTCATGGGCACGGCGGTGGTGGTGGTGAGAATCGGCAGTGAGCCCACTTGCTTACCGGTCGCCTTGTCCACCGCGAAGAGCGCGGGTTCGGACCCGGGCGGTCCGCCGCCCCGGCCGGTCCCGTAGATCACCAGCGATTTCGTGGTCATGACCTGAGCCTGGCCGCGGGGGCTCTGGGGCAGAAGGGTGACGCCTTCGAACAGCTTCGCGTCCGGTGAAGCGGCCCGGACCTTGGGCGTGAACAAACCGCCCTTTGAGGTCCACCACGCCTTGTCGCCGGTATTCATGTTGTAGGCCGTGATGCCGCCCAGTTCCCGCGGCTTGAGGATCGAGATTCCAGCGATGGTCGACGTCCCGGGGACAGGCGAACCCGCGACTTCGGCGGGGCTTTCTTCGTATCCGCTCCGCTTGTGCGCGGGAGGCGTGTAGCCGGGCGGCGGGGGCAGCGCCCCGATCTGTCCGCAACTGTCGTGCGGGGCCTGGGTGTACCGATGCTCCGAGCAGGGGTCTTTCGCGACTTCGGTCGTGCTCAGACCCCACTCGGAGGCGACGTACAGGAAGCCCGTCTCCGGATCGACGGCCGCGCCGCCGTCGATATTGACGCCCCCGGAGGCCCCGGGCGCGTACCACGAACACTTGAATCCGTTGGGCGTGCCGCCGTCGGCAAGCGACCCCGGAATGTAATACGGTCCCATCCGGCACAATTTCGCGAGACGCAGGGCCGCGGCCTTGAGCTCCGGCGTGTAGTCGATCAGGTCTTCTTCCTCGAGGCCTTGCTGCGCGAACGCCACCGGCCTGGTGGGAATCGGCTGCGTGACCGCGGTTCTTTCTCCGGGCACCTCGCTCTGCAACACCTTCGTCTCGATGATCGGCCAGATGGGTTCGCCGGTGGCCCGGTCGAACGTGTACACCCAGCCCTGCTTCGTGCCCTGGGCGATGGCCTTACGCACCTTGCCGTTGACGGTTATGTCCATCAGATTCGGCGCCATCGGGGTGTCGTAATCCCAGATGTCGTGATGCACCATCTGGAAATGCCACCGGCGTTGACCGGTCTTGACGTCAATGGCCACCAGGCTGTTCCCGAAGAGGTTGTCGCCCGGCCGGTGACCGCCATACTCGTCACTGAGGGGCATGCCCACGGGGATGTACACCAGGCCGAGCTCGGGATCCGCGGAGAGCGTCGCCCAGGCATCGTTCTTCCCGACCCCGGGGGTGCCGGGCGCCGACCCGTTCTCCCACGTCTCCGCGCCGAACTCGCCCTTCTGCGGAATCAGATTGAACTTCCAGAGCTGCTTGCCGGTCCGGATATCGAAACCCTGGACGTAGCCGGGCAGATTGTTCAGCTTGATCGGGTAGTACCCGTGAATCGACGAGTTGGCCACGACGATGACGTCGCCCACCACTATGGGCGGGCAACTGATGGCGATCTGTCCCAGCCTGGGATCGATGCCGACAGTTCCATCGGCGCCGATGCCCTTCTCGGCATCCCAGGTTTCGCCGGGTCTGGCCTGTCGATAAGGCGCGCCATCACTGATGATCAGGGGGCCGGGGTCATCGACGGCCAGCGGGACCATGGGAAGTCCCAGGGTCGCCATCATGTCGACCACGCCGTTGCTTCCGAACTTCGGATCGGGAACGCCGGTCTTCGCATCCAGCGAAGCCAGGTGGAAGCCGGGCGTCGCCACAATCACCCGCTCGCTCGTGCCATCGGTCCAGTAGGCGGGGCCGCGTCCGGCGAACTGCCGCGGCGCTTTCTGCCAGCGGATGCCTTCGTCCAGACGCCACATCCACAAGGTCTCGCCGCTTTCCGGGTCGATGGCCGCGGCGATGCGACGGGTGGTGGCCACGGTGAACAGTCGTCCGTTCGCGTAAAGCGGTGTGGTCCGGTAGTACTCATCGGCCCCGAATGGCGATATGTCCCATTTCCACGCCTGCTCCAGCGACTCGAAGTTCGAGGCATTGATCTGGTCGAGAGGCGAGTACCGCGTGCTCCACGCGTCGGCGCCCCAATAGCGCCACTCGCCGGGCGGGTTACCCCGCACCAGGGCGGGAGCCTTGGAGGCCTCGGGGGTCTGAGCCAACGCGGCCATGGCGCCGCCGAACACGACGACGGCGAGGCTCGCGATGCCCGTCCTCTGGGTGAGCCGAAAATGATGTGACATTCTGGTTTCCTTTTCGTCAGGGTTGCTGAGACGCCGAGAGTTTGTTGGGCAGCACGTTGATGGAAATGCCAACCAGAGGTCCTGTTTCCGCCGGCAGTTCGACCCGGCCGGCGGGATTCCCGTTGATCTTGAGCAGGTAGGCCATCACCTGGGCGTATTCCTTGGGCGTAAGGCTGCCGGGGTCGCTTTTCGGCATTTTCTCCATGAGAAACGCGAGGAGCTCAGCCAGCGACCGGCCTTGCCATTTAAGGAACACCGAGCCCTTGTAAGTGCCGGGCGGGTGACAGGATGCGCACTTGAGCATATAGGTCTGCTCACCCCGGGCGGCCTGGGCCAGGCTGTAGACGCGATCCTTGGTCGTGTTTGGCGCTCCCGCAGCCGACGTCTGGCCTTCCACGCTCGGCGATGTGAACACCCAAGCAAGCAGGGCGATGAGCAACGACCCGCGCGCAGACCGGTCGCTCACGCTGCGAACCGGGAGGCCGGCATCCGAAACCCGCTTCATCGGCGGGAGCCTGGCCGGCCGCATTGGGCCGAGGTCAGTCTATTCATCGCGGCCAGACCACGCCCTGGTCCCGACGCGTCACCGCGCGGAGCCCCTTGTAGTTGAATTTCTGGATGCGTTTCCCCTCGTAGGTCTCGGTGGTGTACAGGTTGCCCTTCGAATCGGTGGCGATGCTGTGCACGGCGAAGAACTGTCCGGGCTGTCGGCCCCCGTCGCCGAAGCTCGTGAGCTCCTCCAGGGTGTCGCGGCGCAGAACGCGGATCTTTTCGTTCAGGCCGTCGGCCACATAGAGGAACGTCTGGCCTGGATCCTTCGAGAACGCGACATCCCAGACCGAGCCGTCGCCCAGGGTTTTCTTGGCGAAGAACGCTTCCTTCACGAACGTGCCGTCCTTCTGGAAGACCTGGAGCCGGTCGTTCGGGCGGTCGCAGACGTACACCAGACCGTCGTTCGACAGATCCGCGCAGTGGACAGGGTTCCGGAACTGCTGCGCCACCGGCGCCTCCGGGCTGTAGCGACCGAGGGGAGTGTCGTCGGGCTTGTTGCCGTAGGCGCCCCAGAAGCGCTTGAGCTTGCCGGAATCCGCGTCGATGATCGCGACCCGCTTGTTCAGATAACCATCGGCGAGATACGCCTCGTTGGCCTTGGGGTCGATGAAGATCTTGGCCACCCGGCCAAAAGACTGGGTGTCGCTGCTGCCGCCGACGTACGTCGGTTTTCCGTCGCTATCGGGCGGCCCTCGCCGCGCGCCGGATTTCCCGATCTGCAGAAGGAATTTCCCGTCCCTGGTGAATTTCAACACCTGAGAGTCCTCGGGTCCATTACCGCCGATCCACACGTTCCCCTTGTGGTCCGTGGCGATGCCGTGATTGGAGGAGGGCCACTCATAGCCCTCGCCCGGCCCGCCCCAGTGACCCACGAGATTGCCTTCGGGATCGAACTCGAGCACCGGAGGAGCGCCGGCGCAGCACTCGCTCGTCGGCGGCTGCAGTTCGAGGCCCTTTTCGGTGTTGGCGAGGGTCGACGATCCGCGATGGACCATCCAGACGTGATCGCGATCATCGACCGAGACGCCGATCGACATTCCGAGAACCCAGTGATTCGGCAATGGCTTCGGCCACAGAGGATCGACCTCGAAGTACGGGGCTTCGACCGTACTCTGGCCGGCCAGGTCGCGCGCGACCACGAAAACCCCGGCGCTGGCGACCACAAGCAGAGCGATAAGTCTGCCGCGAACTGGAGAGATACTCATTTGGCCTCCCTGAAAAGTTAGAGGATGATACCCCCGCCGGGAAGGCCCGCGATGCTCGACTGTCCAATACCTCGCAGAAGCTCATCGGGCTCCCTCGCCCCGGAAGATCGGCCTCTGCGCGCGCTCCGGACCCGAGGCATTTGCGTCAATCTAACTAATATGAGGAAGGTGGGAGATCGCATGCGGTTGAAAACATCCGGAGTGGCGCTGGCGGCGTTGGCAATGGCCGCGCTTATCTTGGCGGGCCAGAAACGCGTCGACGCCCAAGGCGGCGACCAGGCGCCTCGAAACGATCTGCCCAATCCGTATCAGGCCGGCCAGAGCTTCGGTCCGCTCCCGGATGGGAGGAAGTGGGGGGCGACCGCCGGTGTCGACGTGGATCCAAAGGGGGTCAACATCTGGGCCTACGATCGCTGCGGCGCCAACAGTTGCGCCGACTCGAGCGCCGCCCCCGTCGTCGAATTCGACCCATCCGGGAAACTTCTCAGGAGTTTCGGGGCGGGCATGTTCCTGTTCCCCCACGGAATCCACGTCGACAAAGACGGCAACGTGTGGATCACCGATCAACACGTGAACGCGGAGCGCCAGAAGGGCGTGCAGGTGGTCAAGTTCAGCCCTGAAGGGAAAGTGCTGCTGACCCTGGGCACCGCCGGAGTTCAGGGCGAAGGCCCCGAAACGTTGGGCGCGCCCTCCGATGCGCTGGTCGCCCCCAACGGGGACATCTTCGTGGCCGACGGACACGACGGGTGCAAGTGTCCCAACAATCGCATAGTGAAGTTCTCGAAGGACGGCAAATTCCTCAAGGCCTGGGGCAAGACCGGGACCGGCCCGGGCGAACTCGACGGACCGCACTCGCTGGCCATGGATTCGAAGGGCCGGCTGTTCGTCGCGGACCGGACGAACAACCGGGTGGTGATCTTCGACCAGGACGGCAAGTTCATCGCGGCCTGGAAGCAGTTCGGCCGGCCCAGTGGTGTGGCTATCGACAAGAGCGACACGCTGTATGTGGCCGACTCGGAGTCAACCGACGAGGAAGGCTACGGGCACAACCCGGGAGTCAAGCGCGGCATCCGAATCGGGAGCGCCGCCAACGGCGTGGTGAAGTACTTCATTCCGGATCCGGCGCCGGCCGGAGGAACCAGCGCGGCCGAAGGCGTCGCGGTGGACGCGAAAGGGAACGTGTACGGCGCGGAAGTCGGGCCGAAGGACTTGAAGCGGTACCTGAGGAAGTGAATTTACGCCCACCGTCCGTGGGCTCAGACGTCATTCCGGTCCGACCCACCGGTTCCTATTCGAAGGGGGCGCGCGATCCGGATTGCCGGCTAGGTCGTCGATGCGGCCCGCGCGCGCTGCGCCTTGCTATGACGGTGGCTATAGCCCACGTAGATGACGAGTCCTCCTCCCATCCAGAGTAATAGGCGGAACCACGTGTCACCGGGCAGGCCGGACATCAGATACGCGCAGCTCGCCACCCCGAGCAGGGGCACCACCGGTGACCAAGGGGTGCGGAAGGGACGAGCGAGATTCGGTTGGGTCTTCCGCAGAATGATCACGCCGGCGCATACGATGACGAAAGTGAGGAGGGTCCCCATGCTGACCAATTCGCCCAGCACCCCGATGGGCGTGGTCCCGGCGATCAAGGCCATGGCCAGGCCGATGACCATGGTGGTGAGGTGCGGGGTGCGAAAGCGGGGATGGATGCGCGCCACCCACGAGGGCAGAAGTCCGTCGTTCGCCATAGTGTAGAAGATGCGCGACTGGGCCAGCATGCCCACCAGCACCACCGAGCTCAGGCCGCAGATCGCGCCCAGTTTGATGAGGGAGGACAGCCACCTGATCCCGGTGGCATCCACTCCGACCGCGATGGGATCGGGCACATTCAACTCCCCGTAGGGCACGAGGCCGGTCAGGACGATCGCGACCAGGATGTACAGCACCGTGCACCCCAGAAGCGAACCTAAGATCCCGATGGGCAGGTCCCGCTGCGGGTTCTTCGCTTCCTGGGCGGCCGCTGCCACCGAGTCGAAGCCCATGAAAGCAAAGAAGACGACCGCCGCGCCCCGGACGATGCCGCTGTAACCGAAGTGGCCGAATTCGCCGGTGTTGGGCGGAATGAACGGCGTCCAGTTCTCGGGGCGAACGAAGGCGAAGCCGACGCCGATGAAGACGACGATCACCGACACCTTGATGACCACGATGGCGGCGTTGACGTGAGCGGACTCCCTTATGCCGACCACGAGGACGGCGGTCATGACCAGGACGATGACGACGGCCAGAAGATTGACGATCCCGGTCTGGTGCGCGAGGGTGGAAGGGTCGATGCCCTGCGCGGCCAGCCGGTCGGCGACATTGGACAGAATCTCCCAATGACGCGGCGAGGTCTCGACCAGGACGGTGCCGGGCGGCGCGGTCCAGGCCGGGGGCACGGTCACGCCCAGGTCGCGGAACAGACTGGCCACGTAGCCGGACCATCCCACCGCCACCGCGGAGGGACCCACGGTGAACTCGAGGGTGAGAGCACAGCCGATGATCCACGCGGCCAGTTCGCCGAGGGTGGCATAGGCGTAGGTGTAGGCCGAGCCCGACACCGGCAGCATGGCCGCGAATTCGGCATAGCACAGCGCCGCGAAACTGCAGGCCACCGCAGCCAGCACGAACGACAGCACGATCGCGGGCCCGCCATACTGTGCGGCGGCCAGCCCCGCCAGCACGAAGATGCCGGCCCCGATGATGTCGCCGATCCCGAGCATGACGAGTTGCGAGGGACCGAGTACGCGCTTCAGCGAATGTCCGCCCGACGACGAGGCTTCCCCGGTGAGCTGTTCGATCGATTTGGTTGTGGTCAGAGACCTGAGCCAGCCCATTGATGCCCTCTGGTGAATCACCCGGCGGTCGTAGATGAGACCCTACCCTAAGTGAGCTCCGCCCCGGGGCGGTGCTGATAACGTGCGTCCTTCATGTCCGCAGATCGGACCGTGCCTCTCGACCTCGACTTCGTTCGCGCCCAGTTCCCCGCTCTGGGCGGGGATTGGGTGTTCCTCGACAACGCCGGAGGGTCGCAGGTCCTCGGACGCGTGGTCGATCGCATCAGCGACTACCTGAAGACGAGCAACGTCCAGCTCGGGGCGAGCTACGCCATTTCGCAACGCGCGGGCGAACGCCAGCAGGAGGCGCAGCGCCGCACCGCCGAGCTCGTCAACGCCGAGCGCCCGGAAGAAGTGGTGATGGGCCCGACCTCGACTTTGCTCGTGCAGTTGCTGGCCCGGGCCATGGCGCGCCAGTTCAGGCCGGGCGACGAAGTGGTGGTCACTCGCGCGGATCACGAGTCGAACATCGGCGCGTGGGTGCGCCTCGATTCGATCGGTGTGATTCCGCGCTTCTGGGAGTTGGACCCGGACACCAAGACCCTGGAACTGGCCGGCCTCGACCGCATCATGTCACCGCGGACGAAGCTGGTGGCGTTCACTCATGCCTCGAACATTTTCGGCACCATCCACCCGGTGAAGGAAATCACCCGGTTCGTTCACGACCGCGGCGCGAAGGTGTGCGTGGACGGAGTGGCCTACGCCCCGCACCGTGCGGTTGATGTCAGAGAGTGGGATGTCGACTACTACGTGCTGAGCCTCTACAAGGTCTACGGCCCGCATCACGCGTTGCTCTACGGCAAGTATGCCCACCTCCTCGAACTCGACAATCTGTATCACTATTTCATCGCCAACGATCGCATTCCCTACAAGCTGCAGCCCGGCAATCCCAACTACGAACTTTCCTACGGGGCGATCGGCATCTCGGATTACCTGGCCGAGCTCGGGACGAGAACAAAGGCCACCCCCGGCGCGTCGCCCCACCGCCAGATGGAAAGCGCCTTTGCCGCGATCGCGGACCACGAAGAGACCCTGTCGGCCCGGCTGCTGGGCTATCTCTCCACCCAGCCCAGGGTCAAGGTGATAGGCGCAACCTCCGCGGACAAGGCGGTCCGGGTCCCGACCATCAGCTTCGTCGCCGACGGTCTCGATTCGGAAACCATCGTCCGGCACATCGACAGCCTGCAGATCGGAATCCGCTTCGGGGACTTCCACTCGAGGCGGCTGGTCGAACACCTCGATCTGTCGCGCCACCACGGCGCCGTGCGGGTGTCGATGGTGCACTACAACACGGTGGAGGAAATCGATCGCCTGATTCAGGGGCTGGACCAGGTGATCTGAGGTGGAGATCAGGCGCCCCTCCCGCAGGAAACCCAGATGACCCCGCTCGTGCTCTTGCTCGCCCTCGCTAACGCAATCGGGCCACTCGTGGAGAGCTCGCGCTTGGAGGGCCAGCTCTTGGAGGGCCAGCTCTTGGAGGGAAGGATCTGCGATGCTTCGGGCCAGGGAATCCCCGGGGCCGAGGTGCGACTCCAGGGTGCTATCGGGGCCGCCGTCCGCACGGACTCAACCGGCGCCTTCATCTTGGATCCCGGCGCCGAGCGCACGGGCCGTCTGGTGGCGCAGGCCCGAGGCTTCGCCGCTGCCGAGGCGGCGTGGTCGCTCGACCCTCGGACGCCCCTCGTTATCGTTCTCAACAAATCCCTGGCTGAGGAAGTGACGGTGACGGCAGGACGAAGCGCCACCCGGATCCTCGACACTCCGGCGCGCGCCGTGGTCCTGGAGCGCGAGTGGCTGGAGGCGACACCCGCCTTGACCGTCGACGATGCCTTGCGACAAGTGCCGGGGTTCACCCTCTTCCGCCGTTCCGGCAGCCGGGTTGCCAATCCCACCGCCCAGGGCTCTTCGCTGCGCGGCTTGGGACCGAGCGGCGCGAGCCGAACCCTCATCCTTCTCGACGGCGTGCCTCTCAACGATGCATTCGGGGGTTGGGTCTATTGGAGCCGGATTCCCCGAGCGTCGCTTTCGCGCGTCGAGATCGTGGAGGGCGGCGGCTCGGACCTGTATGGCAGTGCGGCGCTTGGCGGTGTGGTCCAGGCCTTCGGCCGGAGCGACGGCCGAGCCCTGACCGTCGAGGCCACGGGCGGGAACGAGGGCACGGGCGGCCTGTCGGTCTTCGCCTCCCGTCGGGTCCGCGATTGGGGACTGCGCTTGGCGGGCGAGGCCTTCACCACCGACGGGTACGTGCTCACCTCCCCCGAGGAGAAAGGCCCAGTCGACACCGCGGCCGGCGCCCGTCACCTGAACGGGGTCGCCACTGTGGTTCGCCACTTCGGGCCGCTCTCGTCCGCCTTCATCCGGGTTTCAGCCTTCGGAGAGAGCCGCGCCAACGGCACACCTCTCCAGACGAACGACACCGATCTCCAGGAGTTGCAGGCGGGGACCGACGCTCCCCTCTGGGGCGGGTCCCTTGTCGTTCGCGGCTGGCTCGGCACCCAGACCTACGGGCAGAGCTTCTCCGCTGTGGCCGCGGACCGAGCCCGCGAGACTCTGACGCGCGGACAGGAGGTTCCCACCTCCTGGACCGGGGGTTCCGCAGCGTGGTCTCGCACCCTTGCCACGGGCCACGGGCTCGTAGGCGGATTCGAGGCCCGCCACGTGGACGGCCGAAGCGACGAGACGGTCTACGCTTCGGGCCGGGCCACGAGCCAGGTGAGCGCTGGAGGCGAACAAGGCACCTGGGCCGTCTTTGGAGGAACGCGGCTTGCCCTGGGGCCACGGTTCCTGGCCAGCCTGGGCGTGCGCTACGACCACTGGACGGAGCGGAACGGGTTCTCGCGAACCCAGGCCCTGGTCGGAGATCTCTCCTCCGCGGAGACCCTCTACGACGACCGGCGGGCCGGGTCTTTGTCGCCGCGGGCTTCGTTGCTCTTCCGCGCGGGTGCGCGCGTCCAGCTCTTTGCCTCGGGATACGGCGCCTTCCGCGGACCCACTCTCAACGAGCTCTATCGCTCGTTCCGGGTCGGCAACACCCTCACCCTCGCCAATCCAGAATTGACCAAGGAGAGGCTGGGCGGCGGTGAGATGGGGGCCACCTGGACTTCGAAGGGTGAGAGGGGCCGGGTGCGGGTGGTGGGGTTCGTCTCTCGACTGCTTGACCCGGTGGCGAACATCACCCTGCGCTCGACTCCCGCCCTGATCACGAGGCAGCGCCAGAACCTGGGCCGCACCCGCTCGTCGGGCCTCGAAGCCGATGCCACGGTGCGCCTGAGTGCCCGAGTCTCGGCCAGCGCGGGGTACGCCTTCACCATCGCCACCGTGGGCAGCTTCGACGCTGACCCCGGCCTGGTGGGAAACGACGTGCCCCTGGTTTCGCGGCACCAGGGCACTCTGCAACTGCGATACACGAACCCTCGGGTCCTGGACGTATCGGCGCAGGCCCGCGCCGGATCCAGCCAGTGGGACGACGACCAGAACCAGCTTCGCCTGAGAGGCCTCTTCACCCTCGACGCCCAGGTCTCGCGGCGGTTCTCGCGGGTGGAGGCGTTCGTGGCCTCCGAGAACCTGACCGGCAGGCGCTACGAGGTTGGCCGCACCCCCGTGCTCACCCTCGGCCCCCCGCGGCTCGTGCGCATCGGTGTCCGCTTCGGCCGCTGAGCGGGCTCACTGCTCGGCGGGACTCTCCAGGCGCAGCCATCAACCGATTCTTCATATTGCAAAGTGAAACAAGCGCATGGCGAGAACAGGCTGCGAACTCACCCGTCCCAATCATCCACTGAGGAAAACCGAATGACCACGCCGGTTCTACGTCACCCTTGTCTCATCGCCCTCGGATTCGTGGGGGCCATACTGACGGCGGCGCCAATGGCCGCGCAGGAGACCGCCAAGCCCCTCTGGTCGGGCCGCTTCGACGTGGAGCCCAACCAGGCGCTGCTCGCCTGGGGCGCCTCGTTCGGGTTCGACAAGCGGCTCTTCGAAGACGACGTCGCCGGCAGCATGGCGTGGGCCGAGGCGCTGGCCCGGGCCAACGTGCTGGCGCCGGCCGATGAGCAGGCGATACAACGCGGGCTCTCCGCCATTCTCGAACAGGGCCGCGGCGACCCGTCGTTTCTGAAAGGCGACGACGAAGACATCCATTCGTTTGTCGAGCGCGTGTTGATCGAGCGCATCGGCGAGCCAGGCCGCAGGCTTCACACCGGTCGCTCGCGGAACGACCAGGTCGCCGTCGACATGCGGCTCTACGTGCGCCGACGCATCCCCGATATCCAGGCGTCGCTCATTGCCGTCATCGAGGCACTGGTGGCGCAGGCCGTCTCGGCCGGCGACGCGGTAATGCCTTCCTACACCCACGTTCGCCGGGCCCAGCCCGTGCTGGTGGCCCATTACCTGCTGGCCCATGCAGCCGCCCTGCGCCGCGACGTGGACCGTTTCTCCGCCGTGCGCGCCGAGGCCGACTCCATGCCGCTGGGCTCGGGCGCCATCGCCGGCACCAACTACGCGGTGGATACCTCGTTCCTCGCCGCGAAGCTGGGCTTCTCGAAGGTGGTGACCAACAGCATCGACGCTACCTCCGACCGCGACTACGTGAGCAGCTTCCTCCACGCTTCGTCGCTCGCCATGGTGCATCTGAGCCGCCTCGCCGAAGACGTGGTGTTCTTCACCGGCGAAGAGTTCGGCTTCTTCGTGCTCTCGGACGCGGTGGCCACGGGCAGCAGCCTGATGCCGCAGAAGAAGAATCCCGATCCGATGGAGTTGGTGCGCGGCAAGGCGGGGCGCGCGATCGGCAACCTCACGGGCTGGCTCTCCACCATGAAGGGCCTGCCGAGCGGGTACAACAAAGATCTGCAGGAAGACAAGGAAGCGGTGTTCGACAGCGAAGACACCCTCATGGGCTCGGCGGGGGCGGCCGCCGCGGTGGTGCGCACGCTCACCCTGGACCCTGCGCGCGCCGCCCGGGGCGCATCCGGGTTTCTGCTTTCCACTGACGTGGCCGATTATCTGGTGGGCAAAGGGGTCGCGTTCCGCACCGCTCACGAGGCGGTGGGCGGCATGGTCCGCAAGATGCTGGCCGAAGGCAAGGAGTTCGAAACCCTCACTCCCGCGGAGTGGAAGGCCTATCACCCCGCACTTGGAGATGATGTGATGAAGGTGGTCACCGCCCAGGCCTCGGTGCGCGCCAAGAAGACACCGCAGTCAACCAACCCCGAGGCGGTGAAGACGCAACTCGCCGAAATTCAGCAGTGGTTGGCCGGCCGGAAGGCGAAATGACTCGCGGATAGACAAGACGGACCCGTCTCAGCACCGCCAGCCCAGAAGGGGGCGGATCATCGGCGCGCGTCGGTTCTTGGCTGGAGCCGCCGTAGGAAGAGGCCTGATCTCTCTATGATGGCCCCCATGTCCAATCGCTTCCGGCTCCTTTCCGCGCTCTGCCTCGCGGGCCTTCCACCTCTACTCGTGATACCGAGCGCCGCGCAGGGGACCAAGCCTCCTGGATCCGACTTCACCGGGCCCGCCTTCACCATCAACAAGATTCAGGACGGCATCTATCACGCGGTCGGCACGGGGGCGCTATCGGTTGGGTGCAACGCCTCGGTCATCGTGAACGAAGACGATGTCCTCATCGTGGACTCGAACAGCTCTCCGGCGGCGGCCTTCGCGCTGGCCCAGGAGCTGAAGGCCATCACCACCAAACCAGTGCGGTACGTGGTGAACACGCATTGGCACTGGGACCACGCGCACGGCAACCAGGTTTACGCCCCCGACGCGCAAGTGATCGGCCACGAGTTCACGCGGCGGATGCTGGCGGCGGGCGAGTCGAAGCGCGGGCGATCCTGGGACATGTTCGTGGGCTCGCTGCCCCCGCAAGTCGAGGCCCTTCGGCAGCAGGTGGGAGCGGCGGCCGACGGCCCGGCCGGCGACGAACTGAAGGCGCAGCTCGGGGCCAAGGAGAACTACCTGAGGGCCACGAGCGCGATCAGGGTGACGCCGCCAAGCGTGACCTTCTCTGAATCGATGACCATGTTCCTCGGCGGCCGCGAGATTCGGCTGCTGTTTC
This sequence comes from Acidobacteriota bacterium, assembly GCA_032127745.1. Lineage (GTDB taxonomy): Bacteria > Acidobacteriota > Vicinamibacteria > Fen-336 > JAGNNV01 > JAGNNV01. Next base: position 6,320 of record JAQBHL010000162.1, on the reverse strand, counting down.
TCGGCCGCGGCCACACCGGCGGCGACGTCGTCGTCTTTTTGCCGAAAGAGCGCGTGCTCGTGAGCGGCGACCTGCTGACCGCGGGACCGGCCTATCTAGGCGATGCCTACCCCGAGGAGTGGATCGCCACCCTCGATCGTTTGAAGACCCTCGACTTCGACACCGTCCTGCCCGGCCACGGCGCGGCGTTTCAGGGGAAGGCGAAGATCGATCACTTTCAGTCGTACCTCAAAGACTTCTGGAGCCAGGCCCTAAAGCTCCACGCGGCCGGAGTGAAGCCCGAGGAGGCGGCCAAGCTGGTCGACCTGCGGTCGCACGCGGTCGACTATCCGACCCTGACCACCGTGGGTGTCCTCGACCACGGTCTCTATCGCGCCTACGATCTGCTGGACGGGAAAGTGCGATAGTCAGGGCTAGAACGTCTGAGCCTTGAGCCTGAAGACCGACTCCAACTCCGGGTTGCGGTCCTGGCCGAGCACGCGATCCGCGACGTACTCCCCGACCACCGGCCCGTGCTTGTAGCCATGGCCGGAGCCGCCGCCGACGAGCCAGACGTTGTCGAGGCCTGGGTGCCGATCGATGATGAAGTGTTCGTCCACACTCATCTCGAGCTGGCAGACCCGGCTCTCCACCAGGGGTTGGTTTGAAAGCGCCGGGAAGCGCAGCGCGAGATAGTCGCGCGCCCGCTTCAGCTGGAGGGCGGAGGCGATCCGCTCGTCCGTGTCGGGATCGAAGGCGGTCAGCTCACCCACCGGGCAGACCTTGAAGCCGCGCCCGTCGATGTCGGGGAAGCCGTAGTAGCCGGAATTGGCGCCCTCCTCGGTGTAGGTCGGAAAGTTCGGGTAGGCGAAACGGTCGTCGCCCGAAGGCGTGCCGAAGAAGAAGACGTCACGCCGAGGCGTGAAAAGCTTCTTCTGCATGATCTCGGGGAACATCTTGGGCAACCATGGTCCGCAAGCGAAGACATAAGTCGCGGCCACGATCGAGGAGCTGCCGGACAGGGACAGGTCGAGCAACCGCGAGCCGGACCGACGGCCGAGCTGGGCGCGGGCGATGCGGAGCCGGCCGCCTTTCTTCTGAAACGCATCGGAGACGGCGATACAACCCTGGCGCGCCTTGAGAACCCCCGTGGTCGGCTCGAAAAGCGCCACCCCGATCCCCTCCGCGTTCATCTGCGGGTAGCGCCGCCTTACCTCGTCCGGGGAAAGTCTTTCGTTCGGGACCTTGTACTTGTCGAGCACCGCCTGGGTCACATTCAGGCCGTCGTTCCACTCCGGCGCGAGCAGCAGACGGCCGGTCTCGAAGAGAAGTCGCTGGCCGAACTCCTGCTCGCGGGCCCGCCAACGGCCGAAGGCCTCCAGCACCCAGCGCGTGTACAGCTCGCGGTCGGCGTAGCCGGCGCGGATCTGACGTGTTTCGCCTCCCGAGCTGCTCCGCGAGTTTCCCGGCCCGTAGGCGTCGATCATGGTCACCGACGCGCCTCGTTCGCGGAGGGCGAGAGCGGTCCATCCCCCAAAGGAGCCCGCCCCGATGACCACGACTTCCGGGCTCGTCTCCGCGCGCGCGCGCGCGGAGACGGCAAGCGCGCCCGCTTGCAGACCGGCGGCCTGGAGAAAGGCGCGCCGGTCGAGGGCGCCTTTCATAGAAGCTCTTCGATCCATGCCGCTCTCTTTCTTCATCGCCAGCCGCCTGGCTTCGCGTCCGCCACCGTCTGTGGCCCTTCGTAGACCAGCTTGCCACCCACGATGGTCGCAACGATCTTGCCCTGCAGCAGCTTGCCCGGGTCGGTCGCTCCCACCACCAGCGGGTCGATGTCCATGACGGTTACGTCGGCCCAGCGGCCGGGAGCCAGGATGCCCGTCTCCTTGTCCCAGGAAGCAGCGTAAGCGTTCCAGGTCGTGTATCCGCGCACCGCTTCTTCCGGAGTGAGGCTCTGCTCCTTGTACCAGCCCGATGCAGGCTCCTGCTTCTTGTCGCGCCGGGTGATCGCGGCGTGGAGACCATAGAAGATGTTGTGATCGGAGCCGGTCAGGTCGGAGTTGAGGGCGAGGCGCGCCCCCGCTTTGCGCAGGGTGCGCCAGGCGTAGGCTCCCTTGATCCGCTCCGGACCCAGCCGATCCTCGGCCCAGGTCTTGTCCTCGACGGCGTGGGGAGGCTCCATCGAGGCAATGACCCCGAGACGGGCGAAGCGTGGGACGTCATCGGGATGCACCACCTGGGCGTGTTCGATCCGGTGGCGGAGCCCTCGCGCTTCGGGCGCTGCGGCCAGGACCGACTCAATGAAGTCCAGGGTCTCGCGGTTCCCGGCATCGCCGATGGCGTGAATGCCCACCTGGAAGCCGGCTTTCATCATCTCGGCGACGAGTTTCTGATCGAAGCCGTACTGATCGCCGCTGACCCCTCGGTGGCCCGGCCGGTCCGAATAGTCCTCGAGCAGCCGCGCGCCACGAGAACCGAGCGCCCCATCGTAGTAGGCCTTCACCGCCCGGGTGACCAGCATGCGGTCGTTCGTCTTGTCGGGGCCGCGGGCCAGCCATTTCCGGCACAGCTCCTCTTCGCGAGCCGAGAGCATCGCGTACACGCGCACCGGGAGCTTTCCCTCAGCCTCCAGGGTTTCGAACGCGCGCATGTGCCGAGCGCCCGCACCGGCCTCGTGGATCGCGACGTAGCCGTCCCTGGCCATGATATTCAGCCCGGCGAGAACGTACGACTTGAACTGTTCTTCGGTCGGCGGGGGCAGGGCAGACGAAAGCAACGGCACCGCGCGGTTGAGAAAGAGTCCCGTGGGGTTGCCGCTCGCGTCTTTCCTTATCTCGCCTCCTTCGGGGGATTTCGTTTGGGCGGTGATGGAGGCTCGCTCGAGAGCCAGACGATTGCCCCAACCCGCGAAGCCGTGAAGGCTCGCCAGATAGACGGGGTGATCGGGGACCTTCTCGCTCAGCAGAGTTAGGTCGGGATAGCGGTTGGCCCAGGCACCCTCGTCCCAGCCGCCTCCCACGATCCATTGTCCTTTCGGGACGCCGCGCGCGTGCGCCGCCACCCGCGCCACCGCTTCCTCTTCCGTGGTCACGTTGACGAGGTCCACCCGGCTCGCCGCTTCCCCCAGTTCGGCGACGTGGGTGTGGGAGTCGACCAGGCCCGGAAGCACGGTGGCGCCGTGCAGATCGAGGACCCGGGTGCCGACGCCGCGGTGAGCTAAGGCATCGCGCGTGGTTCCCACGAAGACGATCCGACCGTCGCGTATCGCGACCGCCTCAGCATCGGGCCGGAATCCCAAGGGCGTGCGCGGCGCATTGGCCGAAGGTGTCCCGTCGTTGCCGGGCTCGTCCCACGCGAAGGTGTAGACGCTCCCGTTCAGCAGAAGCAGGTCGGCCGCAGGAGGCGCAGGCGCCAGGCCGGCGATCGCTGAAGCGGCGGCGACGGCAAACGCACAGGCCAACATCGCTTTTCGCCCTCGGAACGGAGTTTTCACGGCGCCTCCCATCGATTGTTCAAGCACTGAGGGGATTCTATGCCGGTCCATCCGCGGCGGCCTGAAGGCTTCTGGGGGGGGCGGCCCTGGGATTTTTCGCGCGCCTCGCAACTATGATTCCTGGACTGGAGGCTTGACCCTATGATCCGCCGCACGTTTCTGCTCGTCCTGTCCATCGCCGCATCCGCCCTGTCGTTCCCCTCGGTTCAGGCCCGGTCCACGCCGGCTCGCACCAAGCTGGGCATGGTCGTCACCCAGAGCGACATCGCGTCGGAGATCGGCTTCCAGGTCATCAAGGGCGGAGGGAATGCGATCGACGCCGCGGTCGCGACGGCTTTTGCCATGGCGGTGACCCATCCGAGCGCCGGCAACATCGGCGGCGGCGGCTTCATTGTCTACCGGCCGGAGAGCGGTGAAGCGATCTCCTACGATTTCCGCGAAAGGGCGCCCTCGGGCTCATCGCCGGAGATGTGGCTCAAGGACGGCAGGTACGACTCCGACCTGCACCACAACTCTCACCGGTCGGTGGGCGTGCCGGGCAGCGTGGCCGGTCTCCACCTGGCCTGGAAGGAACACGGCTCAAGGCCGTGGAAGGATCTCGTGATGCCGGCGGTCGCCCTGGCCCGGGACGGCTTCGAGGTTTCAGAGGGCCTCGCCCGGTCGCTCGAGGAGATGATCCCGGAGTTCAAGAAATATCCGGCGTCCCTGGCCCAGTTCTCCAGGAACGGCCAGCCGTACCAGGCGGGCGAGATTCTCAAGCAGGCCGACCTGGCGCGTACTCTGACCCGGATCGCCGAACAAGGTCCCCAAGGCTTCTACGAGGGCGAGACCGCGATGCTCATTGAGAAGGAGATGAAGGCCCATGGCGGGTTCATCACGCGCGAGGATCTGAGGGCGTACCAGGCGCACAGGCGCGAGGTCATCAAGGGCACGTACCGCGGCTACGACATCATCGGCATGCCCCCGCCCAGCTCGGGAGGTATCGCGGTCGTGGAGATGCTGCATCTGCTCGAACCTTACGATCTCAAGGCGAACGGCTACGGCTCGGCCCAGAACCTGCACCTCATCGCCGAGTCGATGCGGCGCGCCTTCGCCGACCGCGCCCGGTTCCTCGGCGATCCCGACTTTGTGGCGGGCATGCCGGTCGCGCGACTGATCTCGAAGGAGTATGCGGGCGTCCTGCGCGCGACCATAGATCCCAACCAGGCTTCCAAGTCGTCTCCCACCTCGTTCACCTGGCCGGCCGAATCCCATGAGACCACTCACCTGTCGATCGTCGACGCCAGGCGCAACGCCGTGGCCATGACCTACACTCTCGAGGACTCCTACGGCTCGCGCATCGTCGTGCCCGGCGCCGGGTTCCTGCTGAACAACGAGATGGGCGACTTCAACGCCGGTCCCGGGCTGACCGACGAGCGCGGTCTCATCGGCACCACTCCCAACCTGGCCCAGGTCGGCAAGCGCATGCTGTCGAGCATGTCGCCCACGATTCTGGCCAGGGAAGGGAAGCTCTTCATGGTCACCGGGTCGCCCGGTGGCCGCACCATCATTAATACCGTCCTGATGACCATCCTCAACGTGGTGGATTTCGGCATGAACGCCCAGGAGGCGGTCGACGCGGGGCGCATGCACCACCAATGGCTGCCCGACCGGCTCACCGTCGAACGCTATGGATTCTCGGCCGACACCATCAAGGTTCTGCGGGCGATGGGCCACACCGTCACCGAAGGTGAGGGCCAGGGCGCCGCCCAGGTGATCGTCTTCGACCAGAAGGAAGACCGGCTCGAGGGCGGGGTCGATCGCCGAGCACCCGACGGAAGAGCGGCTGGGAAATAGGCCCCCGCCCGGGTTGGAGGGCGAGTCGGGAAGGGCCCACCGCGGCGTCTTCCCGGGATCTCGGCGGCCGGTGGGCTGGCTGGTCGAGGCCCCCCCCCGACGGTTGAAATTGAAAATCAACTTGCTTTTCGCCTCGAAGTGGTCCTACGATCTCACCAACCGTTCGTTCACTGCCAGAAAACTGCGGACTCTTGGTGCCTGAGCTTCATGTTGAGCCGGGTCAGATGGGCCGGAGCAATTCTGGTGTCTTCTCTGCGTTTTCTCTTAGGGAGTCTCCGATGAAGCAATTGAGAAACTGGCTCGCGTGCAGCGTGGCGCTGCTCGCCTTCGCCTCACCGATCCTGGCCCAGACGTATCACGGTGGCCTGCGCGGAATCGTCCACGAGTCAGGCGCGGGCGTCCCTGGAGTCACGGTCACGCTGACGAACGAGGGGACCAACGCGGTCCGCAACACCCAGACCAACAACCTGGGTGAGTATGTTTTTGTCAACGTCGATCCGGGAAGTTACGCGCTCAAGGTCGCGATCCAGGGCTTCAAGACCATTGACACCAAAGCGGTCCGCATCGGCACCCAGCAGTTCCGCACCCTGGACTTCACTCTTGAGATCGGCACTCTGACCGAGACGGTCGAGGTCGAGGCCCAGGCTCAGTTGATCGAGACCTCGAACGCCTCGGTGAGCAGCACGCTCGACGCGGCGACTCTCCAGACCCTTCCCACCGCCGGCCGCAACCCGTTCTTCCTCTCCACTATTACCCCTGGGGTCACCCACACCGGCGACCCGCAGTTCGTCCGGCAGCAGGACCAGACCAACTCCTCCCTCCTCTCCCTCGGAGGCGGACCGCGCCGCGGCAACAACTACACCCTCGACGGCGTCTCCATCGTGGACATCCGCAACCGCGCTGTTGTCATCCCCTCGCTCGAGGCGGTGGAAGAGGTGAAGGTCCAGGTCAGCACCTACGACGCAGAGATGGGGCGCACCGGTGGCGGCGTGTTCAACATGACGGGTAAGTC
>JAQBHL010000161.1:0-2806 GCA_032127745.1 Acidobacteriota bacterium | reverse complement strand
CCACCAGAAGGCTGACCACCAGCGCGGGCCTGGTCCGTCCGAGAAGATCGGTCAGGGAGGCCGGCCACGCGGAGGCGCGATAGCTCTCGCGCCTCAGCGCAGCGAGGGTCTTCGGGAGGTTGAGACCGAACTCGTGAGGGGGTGCGTACTGACACGAGTAAAGGCACTCCCGGCAATCGTGGCAAAGGTTCGCGAGATACGTGAGGTCCTCGGCCTTGAAGGTGAGCCTTCGCTCCATGGCCGGGAAGACCGCGCAGAAGCCCTCGCAATAGCGGCAGGCGTTGCAGATCTGCATGGCCCGCTCCCCGTCCTTCAGGAGCTGCAACAAGGGGACGCGATCAGCGGAGGCCAACTCGCGCGGCCTCCTCGCCCGCGATGCGTCCGAAAACCGTTCCGATGGTCATTCCGATTCCGGCGAGGTATCCCTGGCCGAGAATGTTGCCGGCCATGATCTCCCCGGCCGCGAAGACGTTGTCCGCGGGCTTGTCGTCGCTCATGACCACCCGCGCCTTCTCGTTCACCGCGACCCCCAGGTAGGTGAAGGTGATTCCGGGCCGAAGGGGGTAGGCGAAGAAGGGAGGGGTATCGAGAGCGCGAGCCCAGTGACTCTTCGGAGGAGTGAGACCCTCGGTCCGGCACCCATCCAGGACCGCGTGATCGAACGCGCCCGGATGCACCGCGGCGTTGAACTCCCCAACGGTGCGCGCGAGCGTTTCCGGGTCGAGGGAGAGCTGGGCGGCCATCTCTCGGATGGAGCCCGCTTCGTGGGGCGGGTAAAGGGGCGGCAGGAACAGCCCCATCGACTTCGAGTCGATGATCGCGTAGGCGATCTGGTCGCGTTGCCCGGCGATCAGCCGTCCCCAGATCGCATAGCGTTTGGGCCAGAAATCCTCGCCCTCGTCGTAGAAACGGACGGCGTCGCGGTTGACCACGATCCCGAGGGAGACACAATCGACGCGGGTGACGATCCCGCCATCGAAGCGGGGGGAGCGGGCGTCCACGGCCACGGCGTGGCACTGGGCCGGGTCCCCGACCGTCTTCACCCCGCGGTCCATGAGGGCACGAAGGACGGTTCCGGTGTCGTAGGGAGTCCCGCGAATGATGAAGTTGTCCGCAGCCTCTCCCCACACTTCTTTCAGCCACTCCAGATTTCCCTGGAACCCTCCCGAGGCGGCCACGAGCGCGCGCGCCCGAACCGCACGGGTGGCGCCGTCGTGAAGGACGGTGGCGGAGTGGAACCGGCCGTCCCGGAGATCGAGGCCGCGCACCTCCGCGTCGTACTCCACCTCGACTCCCATCCCCACCGCGGTCCGGTAGTAGGCGTTCAAGAGCGCCTTGCCTCCCCCGAGGAAGAACGCGTTCGTGCGAGAAAGGTGAAGCGTCCCGCCCAGGGCGGGCTGAAATCGGACCCCCTTCTCCATCATCCATTCGCGGCAGTTCGCCGACTCCTTCAGGGTGAGGAGGGCGAGGGCCTCGTTCGTCCGTCCGCCCGTCACCTGCATCAGGTCTTGCAGGTACTCCGAGAGCAGGTACGATCCGGTCAGCACCTCCGCCGGGTCTTCGTGCATGCAGCGGAGGTTCCGGGTGTGCCGGCTGTTTCCGCCCCGGAGCTTCTGCGGAGCCGCCTCCAGGACCAGCACCCGCGCGCCCGCGAGTCGCGCGCTGATGGCAGCGCAGAGAGCGGCGTTGCCGCCGCCGACCACCAGCACGTCATAGATGTCTTCGTTCTGCATGAATGACGGCCTCGCGTCGCGCAACCGTGGCAGCATAGTTGAGAAGGCCCCCGCTCACGTATCCATATCAAGGGGTTGCGGCGTCCCTCATACCCCTCAGCCAACGAGGCCATGCAGGCACCTATACCCCCCGGCGCCGAGGCGGGAGAGGATCTCGCAGGGGCGGAGATGCGTGCCCGCTTTGAGGGTCATCAGTTGGTCAGGACGAGGCGTTTCAGTTCTTCGAACCAGGGGATCTGGTTACCTGGCGGGCACCAGGCGCTTCAACTCTTCAAACCAGTTCTGCACGGCGACAAACCAGGGGGGTGTGTTCGGCCTGCCGGTTCGCTGGGAGCTTCTTCAACACCAGGAGTCGCTGGCGCTCGGGCGACACGTCGGCCCCGTCATCTCCGCCGTCAGCCGCCGCGCGTCGTCGAGCTACCGTCCTGCAGGTGGTGTCAGCCCGTTCTGCCTGATCGTCGAGACCGCCTCCGGCGATGCGAGGAAACGGAGCAGCGCGAGCGCCGCATCCGGCTGTCGGGCGGCGCTGGTGACCGCACCGGCGAACGTAAAGCCGGGTTGGAGCTCGACCGGGATCGCCCCGACCAAGGTCACACCGGGTACGTGTATGAGCTCGCTGACCTGCTGAAAGCCGATCTCCACCTCGCCACGCGCGACCACCGCGGCCACGGGTTCGCCCGACGGTGGTCCGCGTACCTTTCGACTCTTGCCCGACACCTGGTCCGCGATGCCGAGCTTCTGGAACAGCGTGGTCGAGAGGTAGGTGCCGCTGCCGCTGTCCGAGTAGCCGATGGACGTGGCCGCAAGCAGCGCCCGTCGGAACGTCTCGACGCTGCCGATATCCGGTTTCGCCATCCCGACGCGCACCACCATGCCGATCTGCGACAGGGCGAGATCGATCTTGCTGCCGGCGCGCACAAACCCGCGCTTCGCGAGCTCGTCGGCGGATCCGCCATCCAAGATGACCACGTCCGCGGTCTCGCCCCGCGCGAGGCGCGTGGGAATAGCCGCGGGAGAGTCGCCCCACCAACGGACCCCCGGCCTGACCCGGCGGTGGCCCCGCGCGCCCACCA